>JBGAOO010000031.1:0-22021 GCA_044221765.1 Usitatibacteraceae bacterium
GACATCGGCTGGAGCGACATCGGCTCCTGGAACGCGATCGCGGCGCTCTGCGCGCCCGACGAGCGCGGCAACCGCATCGAGGGGCGCGCCCTGGTGCAGGACGCCTCGAACTGCTACGTGCGCGGCGAGGGCCGGCTGGTGGGCCTGCTGGGCGTGGAGAACCTCGTCGTGGTCGACACGCCCGATGCGCTCCTCGTGGCCGACAAGTCGCGCGTGCAGGACGTGCGCCAGGTCTACGCGCGCCTGAAGGCCGCGGGCGACGACGCGCACCGCCTGCACAGCACCGTGCACCGCCCCTGGGGCACCTACACGGTCCTGAACGAGGGCCCGCGCTTTAAGCTCAAGCGCATCGAGGTGAACCCCGGCGCCTTCCTGTCGCTCCAGCTGCACCACCAGCGCAGCGAGCACTGGGTCGTCGTCTCCGGCCAGGCGACCGTGGTGAACGGCGAGCGCGAGTTCACCATCGAGGCCAACGAGTCGACCTTCATCCCCGTGGGGTGCCGCCACCGCCTGGGCAACGCCACCGCCGAGCCCCTGGTGATCATCGAGGTGCAGTGCGGCGACTACCTCGGCGAGGACGACATCGTGCGCCTGGACGACCACTACGGCCGCCCCGCGCGCGAGGCGGGGGCCGAGCCGGCCGCGCTCGTGAAGCCCTAGCGACCGCCCAGGCCCCCGATGCCCCCGACGCCCGTCGCGTTCTTCGCCTACAACCGCCCGGATCACGCCGACCGCGCGCTGGAGGCGCTCGAGCGCTGCGCCGGCCGCGAGGCGTTCGAGTTCCACTTCTTCGCCGACGGCGCGAAGAGCGAGGCGCACCGCCCGGCCGTGGAGGCCACGCGCGCGCGGCTTCGCGCGTGGGCGCCGCGCTTCGGGGCGCGCCTGCACGAGCAGGCGGCCAACCGCGGCCTCGCCGGGTCGATCGCCACGGGCGTCACGGACCTGTGCGCGAGCCATGGTCGCGCCGTCGTGCTCGAGGACGACCTGGTCGTGAGCCCGGACTTCCTGCGCTTCATGGGCGCGGCGCTCGACCGGTACGAGCACGAGCCGCGCGTGATGCAGGTGGCCGGCTGCACGCTCCGGCCGCCCGGCCCGCTCGCGACGGACGCCTTCCTGCTGCCCATCACCACCACCTGGGGCTGGGGCACCTGGGCGCGCGCCTGGCGCGCGTTCGAGGCGCAGCCCGCCGATCCCGCGCGACTCGCGGCGGACGCGCCCTGGCGCGCGCGCTTCACCGTGAACGGCGCCTGCGACTACGAGGCGATGCTCCAGGCGCGCCTCGCCGGGCGCAACGACTCGTGGGGCATCCTCTGGTGGTACGCCGTCTCGCGCGAGGCGGGCCTCGTGGCCTACCCGGCCGAGAGCCTGGTCTGGAACGGCGGCTTCGACGGCTCGGGCGTGCACTGCGACACGAGCGACCTGTTCGCGCAGGCCGGCCGCCTCGAGGTCCTGGCGCGCCGCCTGCCGGCGGCGATCCGCTTCCCGGAGGCCGTCGCCGTGGAGCCCGCCCACGTGGCGGCGCTCGAGGCCTACTTCCGCTCGCTGTCCGCGGCGGCGCCCGCGGCGCCCGCGCTGCGCTCGCGCCTGGGCCGGCTCCTCCAGTCGGTGCAGCATGCGCTTCGCTGACCGCGCGCGCCGCGCCGCCTTCGGCTGGCTCGCCCGCCAGATCGACCGCGCGCGCGAGGGCGGCGCCGACCCGGCCGCGTGCGTGCTGGGCGAGGGCGCGAAGCTGTGCGAGGAGGCCGAGGTCAACAACTTCTCGGGCCGGCGCGAGGACATCGCGGTCGGCCCCCACACGTACGTGCGCGGCCGCCTGCTCACCTACGGCCACGGCGGGAGGATCGCGATCGGTGCGTGGTGCTACGTCGGCGTGCGCACCGAGATCTGGTCGATGGACTCGGTGACGATCGGCGATCGCGTGCTCATCGCCCACGACGTGAACATCCACGACGGCACCGCGCATTCGATGGACGCGCGCGAGCGCCACGCGCACTTCCGGCACATCATCGAGCGCGGCCACCCCGCGGCCTGGAAGGACCTGCCCGGCATCCAGGCCTCGCCCGTGGTGATCGAGGACGACGCCTGGATCAGCTTCGGCGTCACCATCCTGCGCGGGGTGCGCATCGGCGCGCGCAGCGTGGTCGCCGCCGGCTCGGTCGTCACGCAGGACGTGCCGCCCGACACCGTCTACCGCAACGCCGTGACGCCCGTGCTCCAGCCGATCAACCGCGCCGCCTCGCCCGATGCCGCCCCCGGCGCCGCGAAGCCCTAGCCCGAAGGCCTCCCCCGTGTCCACCCTGAACAAGCTCGCGCGCCTCGTCGTCGAACCCATCGCCCAGCGGATCGACGGCGTGCTCGCGCGCTCGCTCGCCCACCTGCGCCGCCAGAACGACGACCTGCTCATCCTGCAGGGCCGCGCGCTCGCGCAGCAGAACGCGCAGCGCGCCCCGCTCGAGAGCCTGGAGGAGGCGGAGTTCAAGGTGTTCTCGCAGTTCGGCGAGGACGGCATCCTCCAGTACCTGGTCGGCGAGACGCGCCTCTCGCGGGCCGAGCGCAGCTTCGTCGAGTTCGGCGTCCAGGACTACGCGGAGTCCAACACGCGCTTCCTGCTCATGAACAACCAGTGGCGCGGGCTCATCATCGACGGCAGCAAGGAGTACATGGACATCGTGCGCGGCCAGGACCTGCACTGGCGCCACGACCTCACGGTGGTGGACGCGTGGATCGACCGCGACAACATCAACGCGCTCATCGGCCAGGCGGGCTTCACGGGCGACATCGGCGTCCTGAGCGTGGACATCGACGGCAACGACTACTGGGTGTGGGAGAGGATCGACGTCGTCCGCCCCGTGATCGTCGTCGTCGAGTGGAACAGCGTGTTCGGCCCGCGCCACCGCATCAGCATCCCGTACGACCCCGCCTTCGAGCGCGGCAAGGCGCACTACTCCAACCTCTACTGGGGCGCCTCGATCGCGGCCTTCGAGCACCTGGGCGCGAGCAAGGGCTACTCGCTGCTCGGCTCGAACTCGGCCGGCAACAACCTCTTCTTCGTGAGGAGCGACCGGCTCGGGCGCCTGAAGCCGCGGCCGGCGGCCGAGGCGTGGGTGGAGTCGCGCTTCCGCGATTCGCGCGACGCCTCGGGCAAGCTCAATTTCCTGGGCGGCGCGAGGCGCCTGCCGGAGATCCTCGACCTGCCCGTGGTCCAGGTCGAGTCCGGCGCCACCACCACGCTGCGCAAGCTCGAGGGCGCCGCGCCGTGAGCACGATGACCTGGGAGCAGTCGGTGCAGTGGCTCCGGGAGCAGCCGGGGCAGGAGGCGCTCGTGCGCGCCTGCTACTTCGACGACCCGCTGCCCGAGGCCGCCGAGCGCTTCCGCGAGAGCACCGAGTGGCGCGCCATCGCCGCGCTCCTGCCCCCGCCCCCGGGCGCCGCGCTCGACCTGGGCGCCGGCCGCGGCATCAGCAGCTACGCGCTCGCCCGCGACGGCTGGGACGTGACGGCGCTCGAGCCCGACCCGAGCGAGCTGGTGGGCGCGGGCGCGATCCGGGCGCTCAGCAGCCAGTCAGGCGTGCCCATTCGCGTGGTGGGCGAGTACGCGGAATCGCTGCCCTTCCCCGACGGCTCGTTCGACGTGGTGAACTGCCGCCAGGCGCTGCACCACGCGCGCGACCTGTGGCAGACCTGCCGCGAGATCCGCCGCGTGCTCAAGCCCGGCGGGGTGATGATCGCCACCCGCGAGCACGTGATCAGCCGGCGCGAGGACCTGCAGCGCTTCCTCGACAGCCACCCGCTGCACAAGTACTACGGCGGCGAGAACGCCTACCTGCTCTCGGAGTACCTCTCCGCGCTGCACGCCGCGGGCCTGGAGATCCGCCGCGCGATGGCCCCGCTCGAGTCCCCCATCAACTACTTCCCGATGACCGAGGGCGAGTGGTTCACGCACTGCTCGACGCCCGTGCGCAAGCTGCTGGGCGAGAGGCTCGCGCGCTTCTTCCTCGAGCCCTCGCGCCTGCCGGGGAGCGTGCTGATGCCCGTGCTCGTCTCGCTGCTCACCCACGCGGACCACACGCCCGGGCGGCTCTATTCCTTCCTCGCGGCACGGCCCGCGGACGGACGCGCCTGATGCCCGCGGCGGCCCCCCGGACCGTGCGCGTCTACGAGGCGGCGGCGCGCAGCCCCGGCCCGATCGGGGTGCTCGCGCTCGCCGCGCGCGAGCTGCACGGCTCGCGCCACGTGCTCTGGCACCTGTTCGTGCGCGACTTCGTGGCCGGCTTCCGCCAGAAGCTGCTGGGCTACCTCTGGATCGTGCTCGTGCCGCTGCTGGGCATCGCGAGCTTCGTGTTCATGCAATGGACGGGCATCCTGAACCCGGGGACCATGGACATCCCCTACCCGGTCTACGTGTACGTCGGCACGACGATCTGGGGCCTGCTGGTGAGCGCGGTCACCACGGTGGCCGGCGGCCTCATCGGCAACGCCGACCTGGTGATGCGCACCAACATCCCGAAGATCGGCCTGGCGGTCACCGGGCTCGCCACGCTCTTCTACAACCTCGTGGTGAACCTGGCGGTGCTGCTCGCCCTCCTGCTCGTCTTCCGCGTCGCGCCCTCGCCCTGGATCCTCGCCTACCCGCTGCTCGTGCTGCCCATCGTCCTGCTCGGCGTGGGCGCGGGCCTCATCCTCGCGGTGGTGGGGGCCGTCGCGCGCGACGTGACGGCGATGTTCGTCACGCTCCTGGGCCTCGCGATGTACGTGACGCCGGTGGTCTACACCGCGCGGTTCGCGAACCCGGTGCTCGCGCAGGTGGTGGCGTGGAACCCGCTCACCTACCTCGTGGACGCCCCTCGCAGCCTGTGCCTCACCGGCACGATCGCCTCCCCCGCGGGCTTCGCGGCCTCGATCGCGTTCTCGCTCGCCGTGCTGTGGCTGGGCACGCACGCCTTCTACCTCGTCAAGGACAAGGTCGCGGAGCGCCTGTGAGCGAAGCCCTTCCCGCCATCCGGGCCCGGGGCCTGTCGAAGAAGTTCGGCCTCACGCTCGCGCAGTCGATGCGCTTCGGCCTGCGCGACATGGCCGGGCGCCTGCTCGGGCGCGCGGGCACGGAGCAGACGCTGCGCGAGGGCGAGTTCTGGGCCGTGCAGGAGGCGAGCTTCGAGGTGCACCCGGGCGAGGCGCTGGGCGTCATGGGGGTGAACGGGTGCGGCAAGACGACGCTCCTGCGCATGCTGAACGGCGTGTACGCGCCGGACGCGGGCCGCGTGGAGATGCGCGGCCGGGTGGGCGCGCTCATCGCCGCCGGCGCGGGCTTCGCGCCGATGCTGTCGGGCCGGGAGAACGTGTACATCAACGGCTCGCTGCTCGGGCTCTCGACGGCCGAGATCGACGCCTTGATGGACGAGATCGTCGCCTTCTCGGAGCTGGGCCAGTTCATCGACCTGCCGGTGCGCAACTACTCGAGCGGCATGTTCGTGCGCCTGGGCTTCGCGATCGCCGCCCTCAGCCGCCCCGACGTGCTGCTCATGGACGAGGTGCTCGCGGTGGGCGACCTCAACTTCCAGAAGAAGTGCTTCGACCACATCCTGCAGCTGAAGCGCCAGGGCACCGCGATCATCCTCGTCTCGCACTCGCCGGGCGCCATCTGGTCGGTGTGCGACCGCGGGCTCTTCATGGACCGCGGCCGCGTGCTGCTCGACGGCCCGGTGGAGGACGCGATCCGCGCCTACGACGACCAGAACGCGCGCAACGCGATCGCCGCCGGCGCCCAGTTCGACCAGGCGGTGGCGCATCATGGGGCCGTGGCGGGCGAGGCGGCGGGCGCCTTGCCGGGGCAGGAGATCCAGGGCACGGGAGACGCGGTGGGCCGCAACTTCCGCGTGGTGGCCGGCGGGCCGGGCCTGGAGCCGCACGAGGCGCGCTTCGGGCAGCCCTTCGCCTTCGAGTTCGACCTCGAGGTCCACCGCCCCATCGGCGACTTCATCGTCCGCGTCGTGATCGACGCGGCCCATTACCGGAACATCCTCACGCTCGACAGCCACGAGCAGGGCCATCCCATGACGACAATGCAGAGCGGCACCTACCGGGTGCGCGTCTCGGTGCCGCACCAGAACCTCCGGCCGGGGGCGTACACGGTCAACGTGGCGCTGCTCTCGCGCCACGTGGGCGCGCACCTGTTCCTCTGGCTCAAGTGCGCGCGGCTGCTGGTCCTGAGCCCGCCGGAGCGCTTCCTCTACTCCGACCCGATGGCCGTCCTGCACCTGGACGCGTCCTTCGACTGGCAACCGGTGGCGGAGGGCGGATCGTGAGCGCGCTCGACTTCCAGGCCGGCCACTTCAAGGCGCCCGCCACGCCGGCCGAAGCGCGCAAGCTCTTCGCCGACACGGTGACCAACGTGATCGTCGAGATCTCGAGCTACTGCAACCGGCAATGCGCCTACTGCCCGGTCTCGAACGTCGACCGCGTCACCGGCCGCGACGTGGTGCCCCAGGCGATCTACGACAAGGTCCTGGACGACCTGGCGGCGATCGACTACGCCGAGAGCCTGTGCCTGAACCTCTACAACGAGCCCATGGCCGAGCGGGAGCTGCTCCTCGCGCGCATCCGCGAGGCGCGCGCGCGCCTGCCCAGGTGCCGCATCTACTTCAGCACCAACGGCGACTACCTGAGCCGCGACTACGTGAAGGCGATGGTGGAGGCGGGCCTGTCGGAGCTCTACGTCACGATCCACATGCCCAAGGGCCGCCCCTACGACGACGCCTACGCGATCTCGCGCTTCACCGAGCTCTCCAAGCGCCTGGGCAAGGCGACGAAGGTCGACCGCGTGGTGGCCGGCTCCACGATCCAGGGGACGATCACGCTCTTCGGCCTGCCGATCAACGTCTTCTCGATGAACTACGACGTCTACGGCACCGACCGCGCCGGCTCCGTGCAGGGGCTCACCAACGCGAAGTTCCACCGCCGCTCGCCCTGCGCGCGCCCCTACCACGACTTCACCGTCTCCTACGAGGGGACGATCTTCCCCTGCTGCCAGATGTTCGTGGACGACGAGCAGCACCGCGCGCTCTACTCGATCGGCAAGGTGACGGACTTCCCGGACATCTACTCGGCCTGGTCCTCGCAGGCGATGGCCGGCTGGCGCGCGGAGCTGCTGCGCTTCAGCGCGAAGCGCTCGCCCTGCGATTCCTGCAACCTCGACTGCCGCGAGCCCGTGGCCGGCGAGGCCGAGAAGCTCGACGCGCTCTACCGCGAGTTCGTGGGCCCCATCCCCGACGCGCCGTCCCCGGCGAGGCGGCCCATCTTCCTGCGCTGGCTGGGCGAGAAGAAGAGTGGCTGATCGCCCGACCGCGCCGGCCGCCTTCCGCGCCCTGGCGCGCTTCGCGCTCGTCCTGGCGATGCCGGGCGCCGCGCTTGCCTACGACTGGGACTACTCGGCCTTCCGCTTCGACCTGACCGAGCAGGCCGTGATGGGCACCGCGAACGACGTGCGCCAGTGGCAGAAGGCGCCGCGGCAGTCCTTCCTGGAGCAGGCCGCGCTCGTGGGCGGGTCGCCGGCGCGGCTGATCTCCTCCACCGATTCGCTCGACGGCCCCGCGAAGCGCACCGACGTCGTGATCCGCTTTCCGGCCGTCACCGATGCGGGCGGCGATCTCGACTACCACGTGGTGATCCTCGCGCCGGCCAGGCCGGCCAAGGGGCCGCGCTGGCCGGTGGTGGCGCTCGACGGCCACGGCGACGTGAACGGCGAGGGCCACGGCCAGGCGCCCGTGCGCCTGTTCGTGCCGGGCGGGTTCGCGCAGACGCTGGTCGCGCAGGGCTTCACGGTGGTCGGCATCCCCACGGCGATCCACAAGCCCTTCGCGCAGAAGGCGCTCAAGGTCGACCACACGGTGATCTGGGCGAAGCTCGCGAAGGACGTGCTCGCGCTGCTCAAGCCGCGACTGCCCGGCGGCGGGCCCTACTACCTGGCCGGCAACGCGATCGGCGGGCTCACCGCGCTCAGCCTCGCGCTGCTCGACGATGATGCGCGGGCGATCTACGTGAACGGCGCCTTCTTCCCGCTCGAGCTCACGCGCCGCGAGTACCGCATCAAGGACCACCCGCTCTGCCACGACTACCGCGCGTTCAACACCTACACGCCGATCTACGCCCTCCTCGCCCCGCGGCCGCTCACGATCACGGTCGGCCGCCAGGACGCGCTCTGGCTCGGGCACCACACCTCGCCCGCCACCGACTGGTTCAGCGGCCTGAAGCGCGGGGCCACCGTGGACGAGACGCTGGGCGCCTTCCTCGTGCTCGAGCGCATCTGGAAGAAGTTCGGCGCGCCCCTCACGCTCGACGTGCACCCGGGCCAGCACGAGGACATCGACCCGAAGGCCGCCGCGGCCTTCTTCCGGCGCACCGGCTCGCCGGCACGCTAGACTCCCGCCATGGCCCCGAGAGCCGAGTTCGAACTCTCCCGCGAGCAGGCGCTCGCGCTGCCCGCGCCGGCGCTGGGCACGGATTTCCTGCGCGAGTTCCTGCTGGACGGCCGCACGCCCGCGCGCGCGCTCACCGACGTGGCCATGCACGCGATGCTGCCGGCGCTCTACGGGCCGGGGGAGATCCTCGAGCTGGGCGCGGGCGGCGACTACTACAAGAAATTCGCGCGCGCGGGGCAGCGCTATGCGACGAGCAACCTGGCGCCCGGCTGCGACCGCCTGCTCGACATGACGCGGCTCGACCTGGCCGACGAGAGCGTCGATGCGCTCACGTCCGTGTTCGCGCTGGAGCACGTGTTCGAGTACGACAAGGCGATCGCCGAGATGCGCCGCGTGCTCAAGCCCGGCGGGCGATTGCTGCTCGTCGTGCCGTTCCTCTACTACTACCACGCGGCGCCGGACGACTTCTTCCGCTTCTCGCTGCCGGCGCTGGAGAAGCTCGTCGCCCCGCTCGAGGTGCTGCAGCGCCAGGCGCTCGGCTCGCGCGGCATGCTCATCGCCGAGCTGCTGCACGAGAAAGCGGTGCTCGGATCGAAGCGCGGGGCGTTCATGCGCGCGGTGCTGCGCGCGGTCGCGCTGCCGTTCCTGGCCGGCGCGCTCACGAACCACGACACCACCTACGCGGTCGGCTACGGCCTGCTGTGCGAGAAGGCCGCGCCGTGAGCCTCGTGGACCGCCTGCGCGCCGCGCTCTCGCGCCTGTTCCGGGCCGCGGGCGACCGGCTCGACCCGCACGGCGAGTCCTTCGACCTCGTGCCGCGCGGGCGCTTCGACTACGTGCCCAAGGGCGAGTACGTCGCCGGGCCGGCCGACCGGTTCCTCCTCGTGCCCAAGAACCGCTACCGCGTCGTGCTCCTGCCCGAGCAGGAGGCCAACGCCGAGCTGGGCGTGGGCTGGATCACCGAGGAGAACACGCCCGGCGCCTACGACCGCCTCTGGGGCGATGCGGCCACGCTCGAGGCCTTCCGCGCCGAGGGCGGCCACGTGCGCGACAAGCTCACGGTCGAGATCGTCGACGCCATCGAGGCGCAGGTCGGGCCGCAGGCGAGCGTCGTGGACATCGGCTGCGGCGTGGGCGACCTGCTGCTCGAGGTGCGCAGGCGCCGGCCGGGCGTGGCGGTGAGCGGGCTCGACTTCTCCGCGCGCGCCGTCGAGGGGGCGAAGGCCGCGCTGCCCGGCGGCGCGTTCGTGCAGCACGCCATCGACCGCGAGCTGCCCTACGCGGACGCCTCGTTCGACGTGGTGCTCTGCACGGACGTGCTCGAGCACCTGGAGCACCCGGCGGTGGTGGCGGGCGAGCTCGTGCGCATCTGCCGCCCCGGGGGCCTCGTCGCGATCGTGGTGCCCGACGGCGACGTGGACCAGTTCTTCGGCCACCTGTGGTTCTGGGACGAGGCGAGGCTCGCGCGGCTGCTCTCGCCCTGGGGCGCCGAGGTGACGCGCCTGCCGCAGACGCGGGAGTTCCTCGCGCGCATCCGGGTGGCGCCATGAGCGGGGGCTGGCTCCAGGCGCTCAAGACCGCGCTCGCCTACCGGCTGATCCGCTCGCTGGCGCGCACCGGCGAGCGCGCGCCGGGCGCTCCCGACCCCCTGCTCGCGCTGCTGCCCGCCTGGCGCGAGCTCGCGGCGCACCGCGCGGGCGAGGCCGACGCGCAGCTCGTGGCTGCCGCGCGGGAGATGCTCGCGGCCCAGCTGCCGCGCGAGGCCTGGCCGCTCATCCCGAGTCTCGAGCGGCGCGCGGCGCCGGTGCAGACCACGTGGGCGCACCAGAACGAGACGATGACCTGGGACATCCGCCCGGGCGAGCTCGTGCTCGACGTGGGCTCGGGCGGCTGGCCGTTCACGAAGGCGACGCACCTGGCCGACCGCTTCCCGGACGAGACCACCCACCGCGTCGAGGCGCTCCGGCGCGACGAGCGGCCCTTCGTCGCGGTGGACCTCGAGTGCCTGCCCTTTTCCGACGGCGCCTGGGATTTCGTCTTCTGCTCGCACGTGCTCGAGCACCTGGACCACCCGGGGCGGGCCATCCGCGAGCTCATGCGCGTGGGCCGGCGCGGCTACATCGAGGTGCCCACGCGCCTGTCGGACGTGATGCTCGACTTCACGCGCCTGCCGGACCACCACCGCTGGCACGGCCTGGTGCTCGGCGGCACGCTGGTGCTCGTGGAGTGGACCGAGGGCGAGCGGCGCGAGCTCGGCCAGGCGTTCTACAGCGCGCTGCAGAGCGACTTCGCGAACCCCTTCCAGGATTTCTTCGAGCGCAACCGGGACCTCTTCTTCGCCTCGCTCCCTTGGACGGGCCGCATCGACTTCCTGGTGATCGACCGGCACGGGGCGATCCTCGACTCGAGCCGGAAGGCGCCATGACGCCCGGCGCGGCCGCGGGCGGCGAGGCGACCGTCTTCGCCGTCATTCCCGTCTTCAACCGGCTGCACTTCACGCGCGAGTGCATCGGGCTGCTGAAGGCGCAGACGCACCGGCCCCTGCGCATCGTCGTCTCCGACGGCGGCTCGACCGACGGCACGGTCGAGGCCGTGCGCGCCGAGCACCCGGACGTGGTCGTCCTCGCGAGCCGCGAGGAGCTGTGGTGGACGGGCGCGATGGCCGCGGGCATCGACCACGCGCTCGCCCAGGGCCGCGGCGAGGGCGATTGCGTGCTCATGATGAACAACGACACGCGCATCCCGCCCGACTACGTGGCCACGCTCCTGCGCGCCAGCCGCGAGAGCGGCGCCGCGGTAGGCTCCCTGGTGGTGGACAGCCGCGATCCGGCGCGCGTGCTCGATGCCGGCGAGTACGTCGACTGGGCCACCTACTCGTTCCCCGTGCGCAGCCACGTGGACCCGGGCGAGCGGCTGCGCACCGACGTGGACGTGCTCCCCGGCCGCGGCAGCCTCGTGCCGCTCGCCATGATCCGCAAGGCCGGCAACGTGGACGCGGCGCTGCTGCCGCACTACCTGGCCGACTACGAGTTCTTCACGCGCCTGAAGCGCCACGGCTTCCGGCTCGCCGTCTGCTACGAGACGAGGCTCCTCGCGCACATCGAGGAGACGGGGATCGTGCCCGGCGTTCGCCGCGGCGGCTTCCGCGAGATCTGGGACGAGCGCTTCTCGCGCCGCTCGATGAGCAACGTGGTCGACCACTGGCGCTTCGTCGGCCGCCACGCGCCGCCGGGCCGGCGCCTTTCCATCCGCGCGCGCCTCGCCTGGGGCGTGTTCGCGGACCTCGCCCTTCGCACGCCGGCGCGCCCGCTCGGCCTGCCGCTCTTCTGGCTGCTCGCGCTGCCGCGCAAGGTGCTCGACATCGTGCCGGGGCAGCGGCGCGTCTTCGCGCAGTTCGCGAAGGACCGCGAGCGCTACGGCGCGGACGTGCTCTGCCGCCCCGAGCGCATCCCGCGCCTCATCCGGCTGCTCGCCTACCTCTTCGCCTGCCCGGGCCCCGTCTCGCGCGCCGAGTGCGAGGCCCTGGGCCTCGCGCCCGCGCCGCTGCTCGCGGCCGGCGTGCTGCGCGAGCTGCCCGTCGGCGGGTGGCTCGCCTTCGAGACGCTCGCCTTCGCCGGGCGGGCGGACGAGGCCGCGCTCGGCCGTCTCCTGCGCCTGGCGGGCCGCCCGTGGCGCAAGCTCGCGCGGCCCCTCACGTGGCGCAGGCCCGAGGGCCGGGAGGCGCCCGCATGAGCGCACGGCGGCGCGAGATCGCGGTGGGCATCGAGCTGATCGACGACCCGGGCTGGATGGGCGGCACGCTCTACCTGCGCAACCTCGTCCTCTGCCTCTCGCGCCTGCCGGCCGGGGAGCGGCCGCGCATCCGCCTGCTCGGCTCGCCGGCGGCCATCGCCTCGCTCCTGGCGGAGCAGCCGGGCCTGCCGGTGGAGAACGCGCCCGGCGGCGACGGGCTCCTCGCGCGAGTGCTGCGCCGGCTCGGCCTGCGCGATGCGGTGGGCGAAGGGCTGGACATCGTCTATCCCGGCTTCGGGCCGCCCGTGCCCGGCGCCGTCACCGTGCGCTGGATTCCCGACTTCCAGCACCGGCACCTGCCGCAGCTGTTCGAGCCGGCGGAGCTCCAGGCGCGCGAGCGCTCCATCGGCGAGCTGGCCGCCCGCCCCGGCGTGGTCGTGGTGAGCAGCGAGGTGGCGAAGGCCGACTTCGAGCGCTTCTTCCCCGGGCACGCGGCCAGCGCGCGCGTGTGGCACTTCTGCTCGCTGCTCGAGACCACGCGGCCCGTGCAGCCCGGGCTCGCCGCGAAGTTCGGCCTGCCCGCGAAGTACCTCTACCTGCCCAACCAGTTCTGGGCGCACAAGAACCACCTCACGGTCTTCCGGGCGCTCGCGCGGCTGCGCGAGGCCGGGCTCGAGATCCCGCTGGTGTGCACGGGCGCGGAGTCGGACCGGCGCAACCCCGCGCACCTGCGCGAGCTGCTCGCGTTCGTCGAGCAAGCGGGCCTTGCCGGCCAGGTGCGGCGCCTGGGCATGATCGACCGGCGCGACCAGGTGGACGTGCTGCGCTGCGCCGCGGCCGTGGTGCAGCCTTCGCTCTTCGAGGGCTGGAGCACGGTGGTGGAGGACACGCGCGCGGCCGGTCGCCCGATCTTCCTGTCGGACCTGCCGGTGCACCGCGAGCAGGCGCCGCCGGGCTGCACGTACTTCGAGCCGCTTTCGGACGAGGCGCTCGCGCAGGCCCTGCGCGAGCGCTGGGCGGGCCTCGCGGCCGGGCCCGACGCGGCCGCGGAGGACGCGGCGCGCGAGGCGATGGCCTCTCGTATACTCCGGTCCGCGAGGACGTTCGGCGACATCGCGCGGCAGGCGCTCGACATCGCCCGGTCCGCCGCCGAGCCCGCAGAAGGCAGGAAAGCCCCGTGAACGACAGCGCCGCGGTCCCCGACTACAACCTGATGCACGCGAAGTGGGCGGCGTCCTACGTGCCCATCCGCGAGGCGAAGGTGCTGGTGGTGGGCTGCAACACGGGCCTGGACGTGAAGAACCTCGTCGACCTGGGCGCGAAGGAGGCCTGGGGCGTGGACGTGGTCGACGAGATCGGCCGCGACTTCACCCACCCGGCCGCGCACTACCTCAGGACGTCCGTCGAGGCGATGGACCTGCCCGACGATTCCTTCGACCTCGTGTTCAGCTTCGCGACCATGGAGCACGTGCCCGACATCGTGCGCGGCTTCGCGGAGATGGCGCGCGTCACGCGCCCCGGCGGCTGGATCTACAGCGTGGCCGCGCCCCTGTGGCGCTCGCCCTACGGCCACCACAAGCCCGACCTCTTCCTGGGCCACCCCTGGGTGCACCTGCTCCATACCCGCGACGAGATCCTCGCGCTGTGCGAACGGGAAGGGATCCACCCGACGGACGGCACCGGCATCGCGCACCACGTGGACTACATGCTGAACCCCGCGTTCTTCAACATGACGCCGGCCGCCACCTACCTCGAGGCCTGCCGCGCGCTGCCGAAGATGGAGGTGCTGCGCAACGACTTCGACAGCCTGCCCGACAGCGAGCTTTCCGCCGACACCGAGGCGCGGCTCGCGGCGAAGGGCTACTCGCGCGCCGAGGTGCTGGCCGTCACCCACGTGTACGTCGCGCAGAAGCGCGACCCGCGGCGCGCGCTCTCGGGCCTCGCGTGGAAGCTGCTGCAGCGCGGGCGCGCCTTCGTCGCGAAGGTGCGCATCCGCCTCCTGGGCCGATGAAGCCCGGCTGCCTCGTCGTCGAGTTCTTCGACGACGCGAACTGGCTCGGCGGCTCGGTCTACATCGAGAACCTGCTCTCGCTGCTCACGCTCCTGCCCGCGCAGGAGCGCCCGCGCGTGCGGCTGCAGCTGCTGGGCGAGCCGGTGACGCCCATGGCCCGCCGATTGCTCGAGCACCCGATCTTCGAGGGCCGGGCCGCGCAGGGCAACGGCGCCACGGCCGCGCTCGTGCGGCGCGTGCACCGTGCCGTGCTGCGCCGCGCGCCCTGGCTGGGCGCCCTGTTCGCCGCGCCGGGGGACGAGGTCGTCTTCCCCGCCTTCGACGCCACGCAGCGCTGGCGCCGGAACCTCTTCTGGATTCCCGATTTCCAGCATCGCCACCTGCCCGAGCTCTTCGACGCGGCCGAGATCGCCTGGCGCGAGCGCTGCTACGCCGAGATCGCGCGCACCCCGGGCCTGCTGCTGCTCTCGAGCGAGGTGGCGCTCGGCGATTTCCGCTCGTTCTATCCGCAGGCCACGGTGAAGCCGCGGGTCTGGTCGTTCTGCAGCACGGTGCCGGTGGGGCCCGCGTCGGACTGCGCCCCGGTGCTCGCGCGCCACGGCCTGCCCGGGCGCTTCCTCTACGTCGCCAACCAGTTCTGGCGGCACAAGGACCACGCGACGCTGTTCGAGGCGCTTCGCCTGCTGCGCGAAAGGGGCCAGGAGGTCCCGCTGGTGTGCACCGGCCGCACGGAGGACCGCCGCGATCCGGCCTATTTCCCCGAGCTGGAGCGCCAGATCGAGGCGGGCGGCCTGCGCGGCCAGGTGAAGCTGCTGGGCGTGCTGCCGCGCGAGGAGCAGCTGGCCATCTTCCGCTCGGCCGCGGCCGTGGTGCAGCCCTCGCGCTTCGAGGGCTGGAGCGTGGTGGTCGAGGACGCGAAGGCGCTCGGCCGGCCGGTGATCGCCTCGGACATCGCCGTGCACCGCGAGCAGCTCGACGGCGTGCCGGGCGCCGTCCTGTTCCCCGTCTCGGACGCGGCCCGTCTGGCCGAGTGCATCGCGGTATCATGGCCGCTCCTGGCGAAAGGGCCGGATACCGAGTGCGAACGCCGGGCGGCCGAGGCCGCCTCGCTCGAGCGCCGCGAGGCCGCGAAGCAGTTCGTGGCCATCGTCGAAGAGGCCCTCGCCTTCCCTGCAACCGGGCATCCCGCCTGACCCTTCGGACCCTCGACCATGTGCGGCATCACCGGCGTCTTCTCCCCGGCTCCCCTCGGCGAGGAGGAGCGCGCGCGCATCCGGGAGATGAACCGCCTGCTCGAGCACCGCGGGCCCGACTCGGCCGGCACCTTCGAGGCCCCCGGGCTGCTGCTCGCGATGCGCCGCCTGTCGATCATCGACCTGGCCGGGGGCTCGCAGCCGCTCCACAACGAGACGGGCGAGATCGCGATCGTCGCGAACGGCGAGATCTACAACCACCACGCCCTGCGCGAGGAGCTGAAGGCGCTCGGCCACCGCTTCGCGACGCTCTCCGACATCGAGACCATCGTCCACGCCTACGAGCAGTGGGGCCTGGACTGCCTCCCGCGCCTGCACGGCATGTTCGCCTTCGCGCTCTGGGACGGCCCGCGCGGGCGCCTGGTGGTCGCGCGCGACCGCATGGGCGAGAAGCCGCTCTACCTGCACACCGACGCGCAGGGGCGGCTGTGGTTCTCGAGCGAGATGCGCAGCCTCTTCGCGGCGATGAAGCGGCGGCGCATCACGCCCGAGGCCTTCAACCTCTACCTCGCCTTCCAGTACCTGCCCGAGCCCGCGACGCCGGTCGAGGGCGTGCGCGTGCTGCCCGCCGGCCACGTGCTGGTGCTGGAGAAGGGCCGCGCCGAGGGCGAGGCGCGCCCGTTCTGGAACCCGGCCGAGGCGCGCCACGACCCGGCCGAGCCCGTGAAGCCGGTCGAGCAGGCCCTCGACGAGGCCTGCCGCCTGATGGGCACGGCCGACGTGCCGGTGGCCATCGCGCTCTCCGGCGGCATCGATTCGAGCCTCGTCGCCGCGCTCACGGCGCGCCACTTCCCGCACCAGCTGCACGCCTTCACCATCGGCTACCGGGGCCGCCCGGCGAGCGACGAGCGCAGCTTCGCCTCGGTGCTCGCGAAATCGCTGGGCATCGGTTTCACCGAGGTGGAGCTCGACACGAGCGAGGTGGTGGACCGCTTCCCCGAGATGATGGCGGTGATGGACACGCCCATCGGCGACATCGCCGCCTTCGGCTACTACGAGGTGAGCCGCGCCTCGCGCCAGGCGGGCTTCCCCGTGCTGCTCTCGGGCATGGGCGGCGACGAGCTCTTCTGGGGCTACGACTGGGTGCGCGAGGCCGTGGGCCGCAACGAGGCGCTGCTCGCCGCGCCCGCGGGCGGCGGCTCCTGGTGGCGGCGCCTGCTGGGCGGGGCGCCGGCCAAGCCCGATTTCTTCGGCGTGCACCCGGACCTGCGCAACGGCGACAAGTGGTCGCGCGAGCTGCTGCCCGCGAAGGCCCGCGCCGCGCTCGCGCCGGGCTACTGGCTCGAGGGCAACAGCCTCGACCCGCAGCTCCCGATGCACCAGGCGGTGTGCGCGCTGCTCAACCGCACGTGGCTGCGCTCGAACTGCCTGGCGCTGGCCGACCGCATGAGCATGGCCCACTCGGTCGAGATGCGCCTGCCGCTGCTCGACGTCGGCCTGGTGGACCTGGTGAGCGGCATGCGCAATGCCGGTCTGCGCGACTGGGAGAAGCCGCACAAGTGGCTGCTGATCGAGGCGCTGCGCGATGCGCTGCCGGGCGACGTGCTTTCGCGCAAGAAGCAGGGCTTCACCCCGCCCGTGCGCGACTGGATGAAAGGCGTCGTGGACCGCTACTACCCGCTGCTCGCCGGCGGCTCGCTGGAGGGCCAGGGCCTCGTCGACCGCGAGCGCCTGCGCGGCGGGCAGGGCGGCGTCGACCTGCCCTTCCTCTACAAGCTCGTGCTGCTCGAATGCTGGTCGCGCCTGCACGTGGAAAGCCAGACTTCAGCGGAACTTGGCGCCGGCCTCGAGCGCGCCTCGCGCCTCGGGCAGGCGGCGTGACGATGGGCGAGCGCACGGTTCTCGTCACCGGCGCCTGCGGCGCCATCGGCCGCCACGTCGCGCGCGCGCTGGCCGATCGCGGCTGGCGCGTCGCCGGCATCGGCCACGGCCGGTGGGAAGGCGAGGGTCCCTCGGCCTTCGGGCTTTCCGCGTGGCACGAGGCGGACGTCACGCCCGGCACGCTCGCGGCCACGGGCCTGCGGCCCGAGGCCATCGTGCATTGCGCGGGCAGCGGCGCGGTCGGCGCCTCGCTCACCGCGCCGCACGAGGATTTCCGCCGCACCGTCGAGACCACGGCGGCCGTGCTCGAGTTCATGCGCACGGCGTGCCCGGAGGCGGCGCTGGTGCTCCCGTCCAGCGCCGCCGTGTACGGCGTCGCGAAGCATTTCCCGATCGCCGAGGATTCGCCCCTCGCGCCCGCCTCGCCCTACGGCGAGCACAAGAAGATCGCCGAGGAGCTGGTGGCGATGCACGGCCGCGCCTTCGGGCGCCGCGTCGCGGTGGTGCGCCTCTTCTCGATCTACGGCGAGGGCTTCCGCAAGCAGCTGCTCTGGGACGCGTGCCGGCGCATCGGATCCCGCGAGACCGAGTTCTTCGGCACGGGCGAGGAGACGCGGGACTTCCTCCACGCCTCGGACGCGGCCGCGCTCCTCGCGACGGCCATCGAGCACGCCTCGCCCGGATGCCCGGTCGTGAACGGGGCCGCGGGCGTGCCGGTGAAGATCCACGACGCGGTGCAGGAGCTCTTCCGCCGCATGGGCCGCTTCGACGAGCCCGTCTTCTGCGGCACCGTGCGCCCCGGCGACCCCGTGCATTACCACGCCGACGTGGGCCGCGCGCTCGCCTGGGGCTGGAAGCCGCAGGTCACCTGGCGCGAGGGCCTGCGCCGCTATGTCGAGTGGTACAAGCTGGCGGGCGCGGCGCCATGATGACGCTGCTCTCCCGTCTGGGCGTGGGCGCCCTCGGGCGCCGGCTGCTGGGCGTGCGGCTGGGCCTCTTCCACCAGTACCCGCCGCGCGCGCTGTCGGTCGGGCGGCTGGCGAGCCCCGTCGCGGGCGAGGCGGGCCTGCCGTCGGTCTCCATGGTGACGCCCTCGTACAACCAGGCGCGCTTCGTCGGGCAGACCGTCGAGAGCGTGCTCGCGCAGGAGTACCCGCGCCTGCAGTATGTCGTGCAGGACGCGCAGTCGGCCGACGGCACGGCGCAGGTGCTCGCGCCCTTCGCCGCGCGCGGGGTGGACGTGCGCATCGAGCAGGACGCGGGCCAGGCCGACGCGCTGAACCGCGGCTTCGCGCGCACCGACGGCGAGGTGATGGCCTACCTCAACTCCGACGACCTGCTCCTGCCCGGCACGCTGCTGCTCGTGGGCCGGTACTTCCGCGACCACCCGGAGGCCGACGTGGTCTACGGCAACCGCCTGGTGGTGGACGAGGCCGGCCGCGAGGTCGGGCGCTGGGTGCTGCCCGGCCACGCGCCCGAGGTGGTGCGCTTCATCGACTACATCCCGCAGGAGTCGCTCTTCTGGCGCCGGCGCATCTGGGAGAAGGCCGGCGGCCGCCTGGACGCGAGCCTGCAGTTCGCGCTCGACTGGGACCTCATCCTGCGCTTCATGGAGGCGGGGGCCGTCTTCCGCCACCTGCCCGCCCTCTTCGGCGTCTTCCGCACCCACGGCGAGCAGAAGACGCGCGCGCAGTTCGCCGCCACCGGCGCGCGGGAAATGGCCGAGGTGCGCTCTCGCTACGGCAGCGCACGCGCCGGTGCCCTGGAGCGCGCGCGGCTGCATTGGCAGTTCCTGTCCCGGCACCGCGAGGTCGACAGGCAGACCGGATACGCAACCTGAAGGCGATGGAACCGACATGAAAAAGGCATTGATCACGGGCGTCACGGGACAGGACGGCGCCTACCTGGCGGAGCTGCTGCTCGGCAAGGGCTACGAGGTGCACGGCATCAAGCGGCGCACCTCGCTCCTCAACACCGACCGCATCGACCACCTCTACCAGGACCCGCACGAGAAGGGCCGTCGCTTCATCCTGCACCACGGCGACATGACCGACAGCTCGAGCCTCGTGCGCATCATCCAGCAGGTGCTGCCCGACGAGATCTACAACCTCGCCGCGCAGTCGCACGTGGCGGTGAGCTTCGAGGAGCCCGAGTACACGGCCAATTCCGATGCGCTCGGCGCGCTGCGCGTGCTCGAGGCCATCCGCATCCTGGGCCTGGACAGGAAGACGCGCTTCTACCAGGCCTCGACCTCGGAGCTCTACGGCCTGGTGCAGGAGACGCCGCAGAAGGAGACCACGCCCTTCTACCCGCGCAGCCCCTACGCGGTGGCCAAGCTCTACGCCTACTGGATCACGGTGAACTACCGCGAGGCGTACGGGATGTACGCCTGCAACGGGATCCTCTTCAACCACGAGAGCCCGGTGCGCGGCGAGACCTTCGTCACGCGCAAGATCACGCGGGCCCTCGCGCGCATCAAGCTGGGCCTGCAGGACTGCCTGTACCTGGGCAACCTGAACGCGCGGCGCGACTGGGGCCACGCCAGGGACTACGTCGAGATGCAGTGGCTCATGCTGCAGCAGGACGAGCCCGAGGACTTCGTCATCGCCACCGGCGAGCAGTACAGCGTGCGCGACTTCGTGAACGCGGCCGCGAAGGAGATCGGGATGGCGATCACGTGGAAGGGCGAGGGCGTCGACGAGAAGGGCTACGACGCCAGGGGCGCGTGCATCGTCTCGGTCGACCCGCGCTACTTCCGGCCCACGGAGGTGGAGACGCTGCTGGGAGACGCCACGAAGGCGCGGGAGAAGCTGGGTTGGGTGCCGAAGATCCGCTTCCCCGAGCTCGTGGCCGAGATGATGCGCGAGGACCTCAAGTCCGCCGAGCGCGACGAGCTGGTGAAGAAGCACGGCTTCGACGCCTACGACGGGCACGAGTGAGGCGCGTGCGATGAGCGCGGGCGGCAGGATCTACGTCGCGGGACACCGGGGGATGGTGGGCTCGGCCATCGTGCGCTCGCTCGCGCGCCATGGCCGCACGGACCTCGTCACGCGCACCCACGCGGAGCTGGACCTCGCCGAGCAGGCGGCGGTGCGCGCGTTCTTCCAGGCCGAGCGCCCGGCGCAGGTGGTGCTCGCCGCCGCGCGCGTGGGCGGCATCCACGCCAACGACACGTACCCGGCCGAGTTCATCCACGAGAACCTGGCGATCCAGTCGAACGTGATCCACGAGGCCTGGCGCGCGGGCGTGGAGCGCCTGCTCTTCCTGGGCTCGAGCTGCATCTACCCGCGCCTCGCCGCGCAGCCCATGCGCGAGGATTCGCTGCTCACCGGCACGCTCGAGCCGACCAACGAGCCCTACGCCATCGCCAAGATCGCGGGCATCAAGCTGTGCGAGTCCTACAACCGGCAGTACGGCACGGACTACCGCAGCGTCATGCCCACCAACCTCTACGGGCCCGGCGACAACTACCACCCCGAGAACAGCCACGTCATCCCCGCGCTCATCCGCCGCTTCCACGAGGCCAAGGTCGCCCGGGCGCCGCAGGTGGTGATCTGGGGCAGCGGCACGCCCCGGCGCGAGTTCCTCTTCGTCGACGACATGGCCGAGGCCTGCGTGCACGTGCTGGGCCTCTCCCGCGAGGAATACGGCCGCCACACGCAGCCGATGCTCTCGCACATCAACGTGGGCACGGGCGAGGATCTCACCATCCGCGAGCTGGCCGAAACCGTGGCCCGCGTGGTGGGCTACGAGGGCGCGATCGTCACCGATCCGTCCAAGCCCGACGGAACGCCGCGCAAGCTCCTGGACGTGAGCCGCCTCGCGAACCTGGGCTGGAAGGCGAGCACGCCGCTGGCCGAGGGGCTCGCCATCGCCTACCGCGACTTCCTCGCCGGAGCGCGCACCTGATGCCCCTGCGCGAGGCGCCCCGGGTCACCCTCGCGGTGCCCTCGCTCAACCAGGGGCGCTTCCTCGGGGAGGCGCTCGAGTCGATCTTCCGCCAGGAGATGCCGGTGGAGGTCTACGTCGCCGACGCGGGCTCCACCGACGACACGCGCGAGGTGATCGCGAAGTACGAGGACCGGCTCCTGGGCTGGCGCAGCGGCAAGGACGCGGGCCAGTCCGCGGCGATCAACGAGGGCGTGGCGAGGGGCACGGCGCCCTATGTGGGCTGGCTCAACAGCGACGATTGGCTCCTGCCCGGCGCGCTGCAGAACCTCATCACCGCGCTCGAGCGCGAGCCCGAGGCGCCCATGGCGTACGGGCGCGTGTGGAACGTGACCGATCCGGGCGGGCGCAGGAGCCCCGTCTTCGTGCGCGAGTTCAGCGAGAAGCTCATGGCGCAGCTGTGCATCGTCTCGCAGCCGGGCACGCTCGTGCGCCGCACGGCCTGGGAGGCGCTCGGCGGCGTGGACGAGTCGCTGCACCTGGCGATGGACTACGACCTGTGGTGGCGCCTGTACCGGCGCTTCGGCTACCCGGCCTTCCTCGACGACTACGTGGCCGTGAACCGCGAGCACGGCGGCACCAAGACGGCCACCCAGCGGCGCGCGCACTACCGCGAGGCCATCTCGGTCGTGCGCCGCCACTACGGCCGCGTGCCGCTCAAGTGGTGGATCGCGCAGCCCTATGCCGTCTGGTACCGGTCGCTCGTGGGCAAGTAGTCAGTTCCCCCAGGCCTCGATCTCGACGATGCGCGAATAAGGGTCTCCCGCGCCGAGCACGTTCACGCGGATGCGGTCGGTGGCGAAGGCGGCGAAGCTCACCGTGCGCTTCACGAGGTTGTTCCC
>JBGAOO010000393.1:0-2696 GCA_044221765.1 Usitatibacteraceae bacterium
CATCGGGACCGCCGAGGATCAGGAAGTAGTGCGGCGCGAGCTTGCGGTCGATGGCGTCCACGCAGCGCTTGGCGCCGCGCTCGTCGTCGGGGGTGCCCATGGGCCGCGCGCCGAACGCCCGCATGTCGCGGGCGCTGTCGAGCGCCACCACGCGCGTGGCGAGGCCGCGCCGCGCATCGGCCGCCACGAGCCGTTCGAGTGCCTTGTCCACGCGCCCGAGCCGCTCGCCGTACTTGGCCTCGAGCGCGCCCCGGTGGGTCACGACGATCTTGGTGTCTTCCAAGCGCTCCTCCCCTGCCAGGCACCCCCGCGGCCGGCTCCCGGGTCTACGACCCCTTGGAAAGCCGGTCGAGCTTGCGATAGAGCGTGCGTTCGCTCACGCCAAGCCGGCGCGCAAGATCCTTGCGCGTTCCGTGGTGGATTGCAAGCAGGGACTGGAGCACGTCCGACTCGATGGCCCGCAGCGTCGAGGGATGGCCGCGCCCGGCTTCCTCGCGGCCGGCGGGCGCAGGCGGCTCGCCGGCTTGCAGCTCGGCGGGCAGGTGCTCCGGCCCGATGATCTCGCCGTCGCACATCACGCTCGCCCGCTCCAGGATGTTGCGCAGTTCGCGCACGTTGCCCGGGAAATCGTAGGCCACGAGCAGCTGCATCGCCGCCTCGGACACGCGCAGCGTGCGCGAGCGGGCCACGCGCCTCAGCAGCGACTCGATGAGGATGGGCAGGTCGGCCCGGCGATCGCGCAGCCGCGGCAGGGAGATCGGGAAGGTGTTCAGCCGGTAGAACAGGTCGCGCCGGAAGCGGCCCGCCTCGACCTGCTCGCGAAGCAGGAGGTTCGTGGCCGAGACGAGCCGCACGTCCGCCCGCAGCAGCTCGGTGCCGCCCACGCGCCGGAAGGTGCCTGTCTCGAGGAGGCGCAGCAGCTTCACCTGCATCGACAGGGGGATGTCGCCCACCTCGTCCAGGAACAGCGTGCCGCCGTTGGCCGCCTCGATCAGCCCGTGCTTGAGCGAGGCCGCGCCGGTGAAGGCGCCCTTCTCGTGGCCGAAGAGCTCGCTCTCGAAGAGCGTCTCGGGCAGGCCCGTGCAGTCGACCACGACGAAGGTGCGGTGCGCGCGCGGGCTCGCGTCGTGGATCGCCTGGGCGAGCAGTTCCTTGCCCGTGCCCGAGGCGCCCTCGAGCAGCACCGTCGTCTCCGTGGGCGCCACGCGCGCCACGAGCTCGAGCATGCGCAGGAACGCGTCCGACCGGCCGGTGAGCTCCCCGCGCCCGGCCACCGCCCTCGCCACCGGCAGCGGCTCGAACTTCTCCACGAAATAGGCGACCACTCCCTGCGCATCGCGGATCGGCGCGAGCTCGATGCTCTCGTACGTTTCGCCCGCGCGCGTGTGGTGCAGGTGCAGCACCCGCTCGCGCCGGCCCGAGGCCCGGCTCATGGCCATGGGGCACGACTCGCCCGCCTGGTCGCAGGGCACCGTGTAGTGGTGGGAGACCTCGTAGCACCGGCGCCCGATCACCTCCCGCGAGGCCCCGCACTGCTGCCGGTAGGCCGTATTGGCCGCGAGGATGCGGTGATCGCCGTCCAGGAGGATGTGCGGCTCGGCCGCGCTGTCCAGGTAGGCCATGAGTTCGATCGGTACGCCGCGCGCTTGTGCCATGGCACTGCCACTTTCGTCGGGATGACTGTCACTTCTTGTAGTCCGCGGCAGTGCGCCGGTCAATCCACCCGCGTGCCTATCGCCCAGCCCCTTGATCCACATCAGGATTGCCGGCCGCGGGCCGGTGGCACGCGCCTTGCACCCCTGCTGCCTGCAGGGGCCATTCGCCCTGCCACCCGCCATGGCTTCCGCCCCCGAAACCCGGACCCGAACCGCTCCCGGCCCCCGCGCCGAGCGGGGTGTCCTGCGCGCGCCGGCGCTCGATCCGCGCGACCTCGCGCACGTGGTCGTCGAGGGCCTGTTCGGGCTGGTCTTTCCGGATCCCCACGCGCGCCTTCGCCTGGGGCTGCGGGCCGTGAGCCGCGCGCCGCACGAGGCCGTCTCGTGGTACGTCTGGACGACGCATCGCCAGGGCGCTTTCGAGGCGGCCGTGCTGCCGGGCAGCGCCCGCGGCTTGTCGGGTTCGGCGGTGCTCGCGCTGCGCTACTTCCCCGACCCGAAGGAATCGCTGTTCGCGCGCTTCTCCCCGGCCGAGCGGCAGGCGCGCCTGTCGCCCGCCTTCGACGCGACCGGCACGCCCGGGATCGACGGCGCGGCGGGCCTGGACCCGAGCCTCTTCCACGTGGCCACGCTCACCCTCGTGCCACTCGACCCGGACCATGTCGCACTGCGCCTGAACACGCAGGACCGATGGCTCGAGGAGTGCCGCGGCGACGACGGCTGGCATCGGCACCGCGACGTGCCTGGCCTGGAGCTCGCCCTCGCGCTCCTGGACCCGCTCGTGTGCGGCCTGAGCTACCTGGGCCGGCGCCCGCCGGCCTGCGTGCGCGCCTGGCGCCGCGACGGCCTCGCCTGGCGCATCGGCCCGGGCGGCCGCGCGCGCGCGCGGCGCGACCCGCAGTCGAGCGAATGGCAGCTCGAGCACCACGGCCTGCTCATGCCCGGCCGCGCGGGATCGCCCTTCGCCCCGCCGGCGCCGCCCGCCGCGGCCGAGCGGCCATTCTTCGAGCACGCCGGCGACGAACCGCCGCGGCACCTGCC
>JBGAOO010000032.1:0-21912 GCA_044221765.1 Usitatibacteraceae bacterium
CGCGAGGCAGCCGGCCACGCGCGAGGCGAGCACCAGCTGGGAGCGCGCGTAGAGCAGTTCCTCGTCGTCGCCCGTGATGCCGGTGTCGAGCTGGAAGTCGATGGAGCCGAAGGCCACGCGCTCCACGCCCGGCGCCGTGAGGATCGACTCGGCGCGCCACAGGCCCGTGGCCGTCTCGATGAGCGGCAGGATCTTCACGCGGGCGCCCGCGCGGCGGTGCACGTCCCGGATGTTGCCGTCGTCCTCGGCCTTCGGGATCATCACGCCCGCGACGCCGGGCCGGTTCACCAGGTCCAGGTCGGCGCCGAACCATTCGCTCTCGGCGCCGTTGATGCGCAGGAAGACGGGCTTCGAGGCGTCGAGCCAGGCATGCACCGCCTCGCGGGCCCGGGCCTTCTCGTCGGGGGCGACGGCATCCTCCAGGTCCACGATCACCACGTCGGCGCCGGCGGCGCAGGCCTTGTCGAAACGGTCGGGCCGGTTGCCGGGCACGAAGAGATACGAGCGATCCATCAGGGGTTCTCCAGTTGGCCGGGGGAAGCGGGCCCGGTGCCCTTGCCGCCGTCGCCGGCCGCGAGCAGCCACAGGCCGCAGGCGACCGCGGGCGCGGCGGCGACCAGGTAGGCCGTGGCGTAGGGTACCCCGCCCTCGACGAGGAAGGCGAAGGCGGGCGGCCCCAGCAGCACGCCGCCGTAGGTGAAGACGAGCGAGCCGCCGGTCGCGTCGCCGGCCTTGCCCGGGGGAGCCAGGCGCGCCACCTGCGCGAGGAAGACGCCGTTCCAGCCGATCGCGGTGGCGCCGAAGGCCGCGCACACCGCGGCGATGGCGGACACCGGCCAGGCCGGCGTGAAGGAAGCCGTGGCGAGGGCGGCCACGCCCATGCCGATCGCGACGAGCGCGAGGACGAGCGTGGGGCGGCTCCAGCGGTCGGCGAGCGCGCCCCAGGCGATGCGCGCGAACACCCCGCCCGCCTGCGCGACGGTGAGCATGAGGCCCGCCTCGACCAGGCCGTAGCCGAGGTTGAGCGTGAGGTGCGTGACGAGGTAGGTGACCAGGCACAGCTGCAGCCCGGCGAAGAAGAACGAGCAGAAGGCGAGGCGCCTGAGCCGCGGGTCGGCGAGCGTGGAGCGCAGCGGGCCCGAGAGGTTCGAGGCGGCCAGGCGCCGGTCGGGATTTCGGTCCGCGTCGAGCGCGGCGCGCAGGGGCTGCGCGAGGGCGATCGCGACGAGGCAGGTGATGCCGACGGCGAGCGCGGCCCAGCGCCAGCCCGCCCAGAGCACCAGGCTCGGCACCACGGCGCCGGCGAGCGCGCCGCCCAGGGGCACGCCGGTCTGCTTGAGCGAGAACACGAAGGCCATGGCGCCCGGGGGCGTGGTCTTCGCGAGGATGTGCGAGCTCGCGGGCGTGACCGGCCCGTAGCCGAAGCCCAGCAGCACCGCGCCGGCCGCGAGCAGCACGGGCGTGCCCGCCGCCACGCACGCGAGCCCGGCCGCGCAGGCGACGAGGCACCCCTGGCTCACGCGGATCGCGCCGAACCGCGCGACGAGCGTGCCGGCCACGAGCGTGGAGCCCATGCCGGCGCCGTACACGATGGCGATGAACAGGCCGACCAGGCCCGCGGGCACGCCGATCTCGGGCGAGGCGGCCGGCGCGAGCACGGGCACCGCCACCACGGCCATCGCGACGAGCAGCTGGATCGCGAGCGTCGCGACCAGGGGGAACAGCGTGCTACGCATCCGGCCCGGCCGGCTTCTGCAGGCGCAGCGACATCGAGTACGAGAAGCGCTCGGCCGGGTGCCGGTTGATCGCCACCTCGATGGGGCGCGCGTTCGCGTCGAGGTAGCGGCGCGTCACCACCAGCGCGGCCGACCCCGCCTTCACCGCCAGGCGCTTCGCCTCCGGCGGCCCGACCAGGGCGGCGCGGATCTCCTGCTCGATCTCCGCGACCGCGATGCCGAACTGGCGCTCGATGAGCGTGTACACCGGCACCTTGAGCGTGCCGATGAGCTTCTGGATGCCGCCGTAGGCCGCCGCGACGTAGATGTCGGTGATCGCGAGGGGCAGCTTCTCCCGTCCGGCGTAGCGCATGCCCGTCACCTTCACCCAGCGCTGGCCGGGGGCGCACTTGAGCGTCTCGGCGAGCGCGGCGTCGGCGATCACCTCCTTCGCCTCGCTCGTCACCAGGCGCGTGTCCTCGACGTAGCGCGGCAGGTCGGCGATCGTGGTGCCCGACTGCACGTAGCGCGGCTCGACGCGGCTCGCCTTCACGCTCGTGCCCACGCCGCGCTGGCGCGTGACGAGGCCGCGTTCCTGCAGGCGGCGGATCGCCTCGCGCACCGTGTGCCGGCTCACGCCGAACTGCGCGCACAGCTCGAACTCGGTGGGCAGCAGGCTCCCCACGGGATAGCGCCCGCCCGTGATGTCCGCGAGCAGCGCCTGCGCCACCAGGGCGTACTGCGGCTGGCTCGCGACGATGGGCGGCGCGGCGGTGCTCACAGCGCGCCGGCCGAGCGCAGCCGGTCGATGCGGCCCGTGTCGTAGCCCAGGCCCTGGAGCAGCTCGCGCGTGTGCTCGCCCAGCGTGGGCGCGATGCCCACGTGCTCGGGCTCGCCGGGGCAGCGGATGGGGCAGGCGAGGGTGCGGATGGTGCCGCGCGCGGGGTGCGGCGCCTCCATGATGCGGCCCTGCTCCTTCACGAACGGGTTCTCGAGCGCCTGGGCCACGTCGTAGACGGGCGAGACGGGCACCTTGCCGGCCAGGCGCTCGATCCACTGCGCCGTGGTGGCCGTGGACAGCACCGCGTCCAGCTCCTGCGTGAGGCGCGCGCGGTTGGCGAGGCGCGCCTTGTAGCTGCCGTACTCGGCGCAGCCGGCCCACTCCGGCTTGCCGATGGCCTGCGCGAACACGCCCCAGAACTTCTCCTTGTTGCACATCACGAAGAGCCAGCCGTCCTGCGTGCGGTAGAGCTGGCTCGGCGTGAGGGACGGGTGCGCGCCGCGCGGCTCGCGGCCGATCTTCGCGCCCTCGTTCAGGTACCAGGCAGCCGGGTAGTTGAGGTTGGTGAGCGCTACGTCGAACAGGCTCACGTCGATGTCTCGCCCCTTGCCCGTGGCGCGCGCCTCGATGATGCCCGCGAGCAGGCCGAGCGCGGCGGTGACGCCGGTCATGAGGTCGACGATCGACAGGCCGAAGCGCGCGGGCGGGCCGTCGGGCTCGCCGGTCACGGACAGGTAGCCCGCCTCGGCCTGCATGAGGTAGTCGTAGCCCGGCCAGCTGGCGCGCGAGCCGGTGCGCCCGTAGGCGGACAGGTGGCCGCAGACGATGGCGCGGTTGTGCGCGCAGAGCTTCCCGTAGGTGAGGCCGAGCTTCTCCGGCAGGTCGCCGCGCAGGTTGTCGAACACCGCGTCGGCGCTCTTCACCAGGTCCGCCAGCACGCCCTGCGCCTCGGGATGCTTGAGGTTCAGGGTGAGGCTCTTCTTGTTGCGGTTGAAGGCCTCGTAGAAGTGGCTGTCGCCCGGGCCGAAGTAGTACGGGCCCACCAGGCGCCCCACGTCGCCGCCCTCGGCCGGGTTCTCGATCTTGATCACCTCGGCGCCCAGGTCCGCCAGGTGCTGCGTGCCGAAGGGGCCGGCGCCGTACTGCTCGACGGCCACGATGCGCACGCCCTGGAGCGGCAGGCTCATGCGGGATTTCGCTCGATGAGCTGCTTGGCGATGATGATGCGCTGCATCTCGTTGGTGCCCTCGCCGATCAGCAGCAGGGGCGCGTCGCGGAAGTAGCGCTCCACGTTGTACTCCTTCGAGTAGCCGTAGCCGCCGTGGATGCGCATCGACTCGAGCGCGTTCTCCATCGCCGACTCGGTGGCGAAGTACTTGGCCATGCCCGCCTCCATGTCGCAGCGCTCGCCCCGGTCGTAGGCGCGGGCGGCCGACTCCACGAGCAGGCGCGAGGCCTCCACGCGCGTGGCCATCTCGCCGAGCTTCAGCTGGATCGCCTGGTGCTGGCAGATGGGCTTGCCGAAGGTCTTGCGCGTCTGCGAGTAGGCCACCGCGTCCTGCAGCGCGGCCCTCGCGACGCCCACCCCGCGCGCGGCGACGTTGATGCGCCCGAGCTCCAGGCCCGAGAGCACCTGCTGCAGGCCCTTGCCCTCGACGCCGCCGATCAGGCGGTCGGCGGGAATGCGGTAGTCCTCGAACACGAGCTCGCACGTGTCGATGCCGCGGTAGCCGAGCTTCTCGAGCTTGCGCGCGACCTTGAAGCCCGGGCCCTTCTCGGCGATGAACAGGCTCATGCCCTTGTGCCGGGGATTGGCCTGCGGGTCCGTCTTCACCAGCAGCGCGATGGTGTTGCCCTGGCCGCTGTTGGTGATCCAGGTCTTGGCGCCGTTCACCACGTAGTGGTCGCCGTCCTTCACCGCCACGGTGCGGATCGCCTGCAGGTCCGTGCCGCAGTCGGGCTCGGTGAGGCCCACGCCGCCGCGCAGCTCGCCGGTGGCGAACTTCGGCAGGTAGTGGCGCTTCTGCGCCTCGGTGCCGCTCCTTTGCACGGCCGCGGCCATGATGAGGTGCGAGTTGATGATGCCCGAGACCGACATCCAAACCGCCGCCATGCGCTCGATGATCTTGGCGTAGGTCGAGGTGGAGAGGCCCAGCCCGCCGTACTCGGGATCGATGATGCAGCCGAAGAGCCCGAGCTCCTTCATCTTGTCCACGATCTCCTGCGGGTACTCGTCGGCCGCCTCCAGGCGGTGCGCGTTGGGGCGCACCTCGGCCTCGAGGAACTTGTCGACGCTGTCGAGGACCATCTGTTCCATTTCCTGCTGCTCGGGGGTCACGGCGCTTTCCTTT
This sequence comes from Usitatibacteraceae bacterium, assembly GCA_044221765.1. Classification (GTDB taxonomy): domain Bacteria; phylum Pseudomonadota; class Gammaproteobacteria; order Burkholderiales; family Usitatibacteraceae; genus FEB-7. The sequence goes on from JBGAOO010000032.1 coordinate 4,848, forward strand.
CGGGATTCCGGTGTCTGTCGTTCTCGTCAGCCGCGGGCGGCGAGCCCGTCGGCCAGGTCGCCCGCGAAGCCGCCCTCCAGGCCCAGCACGAGCTCTCGCAGCTGCTCGGCGCGGCTGCCGCTCACGGCGAGGCGGGCGTTCTCGAGGAACTTGGCCTCGATCTCCGCGTTGGTGATCGGGCGGTTGGCCGCGCCGCGGTTGACCTCCTCGCGGTGGCGCAGCTCGCGGCCGTCGGTGGTGGTGACCACCACCTCGCCCGAGTAGGACTTCGGGAAGGGCGAGGCGGGATCGGCCTCGTACTCCACGCGCTGGGCGAGGGCGAGCACCACGGGATCGGCGAGCGCCTGCGGCTCCAGGTGCGCCAGGCCGAAGCCGCCCTTCACGAGGCCGGTGGCGACGATGTAGGGGATGCTGAACTGCGCGTCGTAGCTGTTCTGCGGGCGCTTCTTGGTGGCGACGGGCTCGCAGACCGTCTTCACGACTTCCTTGGGCACCAGCGCGCGCACCGCGCGGATGTCGCCGGGCTTGAGGTTGTGCTTCGCGCGAAGGATGGCGGCGGCATCGGCGCAGGCATGCGTGAAGTGGCAGGCCGGGATGGGCTTCACCGACACCTTCTCCAGCTCCCAGGTCTCGCCCAGGCCGGCGGTGGCGAGCGAGAGGTCCGCCTCGCCCGCGTGCGCGCCCAGGTAGCTCGCGAAGAGGCCGAAGCGCCCCTCGTAGGCCTCGCGCGGGCCCACGAAGCCGTGGCGCGCCAGCGTGGCGGCGGTGAGGCCGGCCACGCCCGCCCAGCCCGGGTGCATGCGCTTGGTCCAGGCCCCGTCGTTCAGGAACTCCAGGCTCCCCGAGGCCACCGACAGCGCGATGCCCTGCGCCATGGCCATCTGCGCCGCCGTGAGGCCGTTCAGGCGCCCGGCGATGAGCGCGCAGGCGAACGCGCCGACGAGGCCCGTGGGGTGGAAGCCGACCTGGTGGAAGGCGCCCTTCGCCACCGCGCCCAGGCGCGTGGCCGCCTCCATGCCCACGACGTAGGCGGCGAGCATCTCGCGGCCGGTCGCATCGCCCTGCGAGGCCACGCCCAGCGCGCACGGGAAGCAGCTCGCCGTGGCGTGGATCACCCCGGCCGGGTGCGTGTCGTCGTAGTCCAGGCCGTGCACGAGGATGCCGTTCATCAGCATCGCGTCGCGCGTGGCGAGGCGCGCGGCGAGGCCGATCACCGGCCTGTCGCCCGTGCCGCCGGAGAGCTCGGCCACCGCCGACAGCGAGCGGTGCGCGAAGTCCTGCGTGGTCGAGGCGTGCGCGATGCCCACCGCGTCGAGGATGAGGTAGCGCGCCCGCTCGAGCACGGACGCGGGGATCGCCTCGTCGCGCAGGCCCTCCGCGAAGCGGGCGAGCGTGGCGGCGATGGTGGCGCCGCGGGCGGCGGCATCGGCGTCGGGGGCGGTGGCCGCGAGATCGTTCATGGCTTGCTTCCTGTGGAGGGTCGCGAAGGGGCGGTCAGTCGACGCGGGCGCCGGATTCCTTGATCACCTTGCCCCACTTGGCGATCTCGGCCTTCAGGTACGCCGCGAACTCCTCCGGCGTGTTGCCCACCGGTTCCGCGCCCAGGGTGAGGAAGCGCTCGCGGATGTCGGGCAGCTGCAGCGCCTTCACGATCTCGGCGTTCAGCTTCGTGATGATGGGCTTGGGCGTGCCGGCCGGGGCCGAGATGGCGATCCACGCGACGGCCTCGAATCCCGGCAGGCCCGATTCGGCGACCGTCGGCACCTCGGGCGCGCCGGTGGAGCGCTTGAGCGCCCCGACGGCGATGGCCTTCAGGCGCCCGGCCTTCACGTGCGGCAGCGCGCCGGGGCCGGTCTCGAACATCACCGACACGTCGCCCGCGATGAGCGCCGAGAGCGCCGGCGGCCCGCCCTTGTAGGGCACGTGCATCAGGTCGACGCCGGCGATGCTCTTGAACATCTCCATCGCCAGGTGGTTGGTCACGCCGCTGCCGCCCGAGGCGTAGTTGATCTTGCCGGGGTTCGCCTTGGCGTGGGCGATGAGCTCCTTCACGGTGTTGGGCGGGAAGCTCGGGTGCGCGACGATGAACAGGGGCACCGAGGCGGCGACCGTGATCGGCGCGAAGTCGCGCACGGGGTCGTAGGGCAGCTTCGCCCCGTACAGGCCCGGGTTCACCGCGAGCGGACCGCTCGAGCCCATGACGAGCGTGTAGCCGTCCGGGGGCGACTTGGCCACGAAGTCCGTGCCGATGATGCCGGCCGCGCCGGGCTTGTTCTCGACGACGAAGGGCTGGCCCAGGGCCTCGGCGAGCTTCTGCCCGATGAGGCGCGCGATCGTGTCGGTGGCCTGGCCGGGCGGGAAGCCCAGCACGATCTTCACCGCGTGGTTCGGGTAGGGTGCCTGCGCGAGGGCGAGCGCCGGGGCGGCGGCGAGCAGGAAGCTGGCGGCGATGCGTGCGAAAAGAGTGGCGGCCATGGGGATCCTCCCGGTCAGTCCGGCTTGATGCCGGCGGTGGCGACGAGCTTGGCGAACTTGGCGTGCTCGGCGCGGGTGAACGCGGCGAACTCCTCCGGCGTGCTCGCCACGGGCAGCGCGCCCAGCTGCAGCAGGCGCTCGCGCACCTCCGGCAGCTGCGCGATGCGCGCGATCTCGCGCTGGATCTTCGCGACCACTTCCTTGGGCGTGCCGGGCGAGGCGTACATGCCGTACCAGGCGGTGGGGTCGTAGCCGGCGAGGCCCGCCTCGCCCACGGTGGGGATGTCGGGCATGGACGGCGAGCGCACGCCGCCGCTCACGGCGAGCACGCGCAGCTTGCCCGACTTGTAGTGCTGCAGCACCGTGAGCACGCTGGTGAAGCCCACCTGGATGTGCCCGCCGAGCATGTCGGTCATGATCTGCGAGCCGCCCTTGTAGGGCACGTGCAGCAGGTCCACGCCCGCGAGCGCCTTGAACTGCTCGCCGGCCAGGCGCGAGGAGGGCTCGGAGCTGCCGAAGGAGAGCTTGCCGGGCTGCGCCTTCGCCAGCGCGACGAGTTCCTTGATGCTGTTGGCCGGCACGGCCGGGTTCACGACGACCACCCAGGGCGACTGGGCCACGAGGGTGACGGGCGTGAAGTCCTTGATCACGTCGAAGGGCACCTTCGCCTTCACGCTCGGGTTGATCACGTGCGCGGCCACCACCAGCATGAGCGTGTGCCCGTCGGGCGGGGACTGCGCCACCTGCTCGGAGCCGATGATGCCGTCGGCGCCGGGCTTGTTCTCGACGACCACCGACTGGTTCCAGGCCTCGCCGAGCTTCTGCGCGAACAGGCGCGCCAGGATGTCGGTGCCGCCGCCGGTGGCGTAGGGCACGATGAGCCGCACGGGCTTGGCGGGGTAGGCCTGCGCGAGCGCGAGGGGGGAAAGGAGCGCGAGCGCGAGCCCGGCCAGGACGTGCCGCAGTTCAGTTCGTTTCATCGCCGACTCCATGGCCGCGTTTGGGGATGAGCACCGAGCGCACGAAGGACATGAACACCGTCCCGTCCGCCCGCCTGCCCGTGGTCCGGACCGTCACCACGCCCTGGGTGGGGCGGGATTTCGATTCGCGCTTCTCCAGCACTTCGCTCTCGGCATACACCGTGTCGCCCGGATGCACGGGCGCGGTGAGCTTGATGTCCGTCCAGCCCAGGTTCGCGATCGCCTTGCCGCTCACGTCCGCGACGGTCATGCCGAGCACGATGGCGAGGGTGAGCCCGCTGTTCACGAGCGGCTTGCCGAACTCGCTCTTCGCGGCGAAGGCATGGTCGCAGTGCATCGGGTGGTTGTTCATCGTGAGCAGCGAGAACTGGATGTTGTCCGCCTCGGTGATGGTGCGCCCGGGGAAGTGCTCGTAGACGTCGCCGACGGTGAAGTCCTCGAGGTAGCGCCCGAGGCTCGCGCGATAGCGCGCCGGGGCGGTGGGGACCGCGTTCATCTTCTCCTCCTGGGGGCCCGGTGGGCCGGATATTCGAATGTCCGGACATACTGCCCGGGGCGGGGGCGCCTGTCAACGGGCCCGCGCGGCGGGCGGTCAGGGGCCCAGCAGGCGGGCGAGCTCGAGGTACTGGGGGTCTTCCGGCGCGAGCACGCCGCAGCGCATCAGCGCGTGCACGGTGACGGCGCCCGCGTCCAGCGTGAACTCGCCGGCGAGCAGGGCCTCGAGGGTCTCGGGCACCGTGAGGCAGTAGAGCCTCGCCACCTCGCCGTCCTGGTTCTGCGGGCGGAAGTCCTCGGGCAGCCACAGGTCGTGCACGAAGAGGATCTCGCGGTGCAGGCCCTCGGGCACGGTGTACTCCACGCGCACGGCGCCCGCGCAGGGCACGCCCTGCATGAGCGAGGCGGGGATGCCCGCCTCCTCCCAGGCTTCCTTGCGGATCGTCTCCTCGACCGTGTAGCCGCAGGCGATGCGCCCGCCCACGAGGTTGTCGAGGCGGTCGGGGTCCACGCTCTTGTCGGGGGCGCGGCGGGCGATCCACAGGTGCAGCTCGCCGGCGCGGCGCGTGAAGCCCGTGAGGTGCGCGGCGTAGGCCACCATGCCGAAGTGGCGCGTGGCGGCGCGCTCGATGCGCAGCAGCTCCGGCGCCGCGTAGTGGTGCGAGACGCTCACGGCCTCCTCGCGCCAGCCGCGGATCACGCCCTCCTTCGCGAGGGCGCGCGTCACCTCGTCCAGGGCGCGCGTGCGCTCGTGCACGGTGTCGGGCGAGGCGCGCAGCGTCACGTACGAGGCCGTCACCTCGAACAGGTGCGGCCAGCGGCGCAGCAGGTCGGCGAAGGACGGGCGCAGCCACCCCACCGCATGCTCGCGCACGTAGAAGGGCAGCAGGAGCACCTCGCGGTCCAGGTGCGAGGCGTGCGTGCAGGCGGCGCGCACGAAGGCGGCGAGATCGGCGTAGAGGCGTGTCTTCATTCGTTGACAATTCTAGACCCGATCCCTAGACTTCGCGCCAACTCCGGGAGGAGAAGCGGGCAGGGGGAGAAGCGCGTGCACGGCGCCTCTCCCCCTGCCCTTTTCACGCCCGGCGATCGTCGCTTCCCGCGCCCGCCGGCGCACCCCCCGGCCGCCGAAATCGCGGACAATGGCGCCATGAGCGTGACCCTCGAGGACATCCAGGCCGCCGCCGCCGCCCTGCGCGGGCAGGTGGTGGACACGCCCTGCCTGCACTCGCGCACGCTCTCGGAGATCACCGGCGCGCGCATCCACCTGAAGTTCGAGAACCACCAGTTCACCGCCTCCTTCAAGGAGCGCGGCGCGCTGAACAAGCTCCTGTCGCTCCCGCCCGGGGCGGCGCGCCAGGGCGTGATCGCCTGCTCGGCGGGCAACCACGCCCAGGGCGTGGCCTACCACGCCACGCGCCTTGCCATCCCCGCGGTCATCGTGATGCCGCGCCATACCCCTTTCGTGAAGGTGGAGCACACGCGCAAGCACGGCGCGGAGGTGATCCTCTCCGGCGAGAACTTCGACGAGGCGAAGGCCCACTGCCTGCGCCTCGCCGCCGAGCGCGGCCTCACGCTCGTGCACCCGTACGACGACGAGAAGGTGATCGCCGGGCAGGGCACGATCGCGCTGGAGATGCTGGCGGCGCAGCCCGACCTGGACACGCTCGTGATCGCCGTGGGCGGCGGCGGGCTCATCGCGGGCATCGCGACGGCCGCGCGCGCGATCAAGCCCTCGATCGAGGTGATCGGCGTGGAGACGGCGCGCTTTCCCTCCATGTACCACGCCCTGCGCGGCACGAAGGCCGAGTTCGGCGCCTCGACGATCGCCGAGGGCATCGCGGTGAAGGAGCCGGGCCGCCTCACGCTGCCGGTGGTGGCGCGCCTGGTGTCCGAGGTGCTGCTCGTGGACGAGGGCGACATCGAGGAGGCCATCGTGCTGCTGCTCGAGATCGAGAAGACGGTGGTCGAGGGCGCCGGCGCCGCCTCGCTCGCGGCCGTGCTGCGCAATCCCGACCGCCTGCGCGGGCGCCGCGTGGGCCTGGTGCTGTGCGGGGGCAACATCGACCCGCTGATGCTCGCCGAGATCATCGAGCGCGGCATGGTGCGTGCCGGGCGCCTGGCGCGCATCCGGGTGCAGGTGAGCGACCTGCCCGGCTCGCTCGCGAAGGTCACCGCCTGCGTGGCGGGGCAGAATGCCAACATCGAGGAAGTCCACCACCAGCGGGCCTTCACGCACCTGGCGGTGCAGAACGCCGAGGTGGACCTGGTCCTCAAGACGCGCAACCACGCGCACGTGGCCGAGATCGTCGCCGCGCTCACCGGCGCGGGCTTCGCGGCGCGCGTGCGCAATTTCGACGAATGAGGCCGGCCCGCGCCGGGCCAGACCGATTCCACACACCCACACCCACACCCACACCCGAGGAGAAAGCATGAGCATCCAGCGATTCCACGTCGGCAAGCGCCTGTCGGACATGGTCGTGCACGCCGGCACGATCTACCTGGCCGGCCAGGTCGCCGATACGCCCGCCAAGGACATCACGGGCCAGACTGAGGAAGTGCTCGCCGCCATCGACCGCCTGCTGCAGGAGGCCGGCAGCGACAAGACGAAGATCCTGTCGGCGCAGATCTTCCTGCCCGACATGGCCGACTTCGCGGCCATGAACGCCGTGTGGGAGAAGTGGGTGGCCCCGGGCCACGCGCCCGCGCGCGCCACGATCGAGGCGAAGCTCGCGAACCCCGCCTACAAGGTCGAGGTGATGGCGATCGCGGCCGCCTGAGGCCGCCCCGGAGCCGACGGACGTCGCGACGATGTCCCGCGCCCAGACCCTCATCCTCGCGCTGCTGTTCGTCCACCTGCTGCTGGGCGCGCTCAGCGTGGCCGCCGCCCGCGGGCAGCGCGAGCCCTCGGCCCTGCGGCTGTGGGGCTGGGGGCTGCTGGTCTACGCGGCCGGCCTCGGCGTCATCCTGGCGCGCGACCTGTCGCCGGCGCTGACGGCGTTCGTCGGCAACACGCTCGTCACCCTCTCCGCGGTCGTCACCACGGCGGGCGTGCTGCGCCACGCGGGGCGGCGCGTGCCGCTGCCGTGGGCGGGCGCGGGCGTGACCGCCACGGTCGCCGCGCTCGCGGCCGGCAACTTCACCGGCGTCCCCCATGCCGCGATCAACCTCATCGCGCCCACCGTCTTCGCGGCCGCGATCTTCGCCTGGGCCGCGGCGGGCCTCTACCGGCATCCGCCCGCGGACGCCGAGCGCGCCGCGCGCTTCGTGGCGATCGCGCTCGGGTGCGCCGTCGCGGTCTGGCTCGCGCGCATCGGCGCCGCCTACGCGGCGGCCGGCGACCGCGCGCAGCTGGACGCGGTCGTGTCCTTCTTCGCGATCGCGCAGGTGCTCACGGGCGTGGCCGCGACCTTCGGCCTGTTCTGGATCGAGGTGCAGATCGTGCAGTCGGCGCTCGCGAGGGTGGCGTTCTCCGATTCGCTCACCGGCCTGCCCAACCGGCGCGCGACCGTGGCCCGCTTCGAGGAGGAGGCCGCGCGCGCGCTGCGCGCGAGGGCGAAGTTCGCCATCGCGGTGTTCGACATCGACCACTTCAAGCAGGTGAACGACGAGCACGGCCACCTGGCCGGCGATGCCGTGCTGCGCCACGTGGCGCGCCTGTTCGGCGCGGGCAAGCGCACCGAGGACGGCCTGGGCCGCATCGGCGGCGAGGAATTCGTGGTGATCATGACCGGCCCGCAGGCCGAGGGCGCCGAGGCGGCGGCGGAGCGGCTGCGCCGGATGGTCGAGGCCACGCCCTTCATGTTCGACCGGCACGCGCACCGCGTCACGGTGAGCGGCGGCGTCGCGCACTACCCCGACGACGGCATGGACTGGGACCACCTGTTCGGCGTCGCGGACGCGCGCATGTACGAGGCCAAGCGCGCGGGCCGCAACCGCATCATCGGGCGCGTGGCGACGGCCTAGGCGCGCCGGGCCGCCACCGGCCTCAGAAGTGGCAGGTCAGGTCCTTGTTGAGCCGCGCGCGCACCCAGTTCATGTCCAGCGTCTTCAGGAAGCCGTTCCAGGCCTTCGGGCCGTAGAACATGAAGCGGCCGTTCACGTTCGCGACCAGCACCACCTCGCCGGCGAGCTTCACCGAGCGCACGCACGACTGCATCGCCGTGTAGGCGCGGGCCTTCGCGTTGCCGTCCAGGTCGAAGAAGCGCGAGCCGGTCACCACGAACACCATGTTCACGTCCTTCTGGCGCGTGTGGGCGACCCGGTAGTTCTCGGTCTGCAGCGCCTGCGCGGGCAGGGCGGCGGCCAGGCCAAGGGCGAGGGCGGCGAACGCGCCGGCGGCGCGGGATGCGATTGGGTGCATGGGGCGCCCTCCTAGCGGGGATCCAGGAAGCAGGCCTTCACGACGTTCGGGGCGGGGTCGCCGCCGAAGATCCCGCTCGTGCACGAGATCCTGTCGCGCGCCACGCGGTAATGCCAGCGGTTGCCGGCGCCGTAGGCCACCTTGCGCGTGCCGTCGAAGCGGCAATCCTGCCCCTCGGCCGCGCAGCGCTGCCACGAGGCGTTCATCTCCGAGAAGGCCGGCTGCCCGGCCGCCACGCGCACGCGGCAGATCTTCGCCTTCTGCGGCGCGGGATCGCCGAACACCGAGTTGGCGCACTTCACGCCGTTGGTCGCCCACTTCACGGACCACTTCTCGCCGCTGCCGTAGGCCACCTCGCGCTTGCCGTCGAACCGGCAGAAGCCGTCCTCCTTCGCGCACTCGACCCACTGCGCGGGCGCGGGGGCCGCCGCGGCGCCGATGTCGCGCGCGCGGCAGGTCTTCGCCACGCCGGGCGCCGGGTCGCCGAACACGCTGTTGGCGCACTTGACGCCGTTGGTGAAGACCTTCGTCACCCAGCGGTTCCCGCTGCCATAGGCGACCTCGCGGCGCCCGTCGAACTGGCAGAAGCCGTCCTCCTTCGCGCAGGTGACCCACTGGGCAGCGCAGTCGGCGCTCGCGAAAAACAGGGTGAGGGCCGCCGCGGCCAGTGCTGCGATCTTCATGGAGCCTCCCGGTTCCGTCCGTGTCGTGTCGACATCGATGTGCCGCGATGGTAGCGCACGCGGGCGGCGCGCCGGTGTGAACGGCCGCACTCGCCGGCCGTCAATCCGGAAAGTCGAAATCCTCCCCCTTCGCCTGCACGCCCACCCGCTCGAACCAGTCGGGACCGAGTTCGCTCGCGACCGGCCCGTTGCACTTGAAATGCGCGATCCGCCGGCCATCCTTCTCGACGACCAGCCCTTCCTTGGTGCGCGTCTCGCCCTTCGGCCCCCACTTGCCGATGCCCGTGTAGACGACGTACGCGTGGGCGCCGTTGCGAAAGCGCATCCACGCGCCGCCGCCGCCGGCGAAGGGCACGCTCTCGCCCGTGGCGACCTTCGCGGCCGGCACGAGGCCCGCCGGCACCGTGAGCTCGAGCGGCTCGCGCGAATCGGGCTTGCCGAAGCGGTACTGCGCATGGCCGGCGACTCGCGTGGCGTCCTTCGAGGCGCACACCGACACGAGCTTCGCGCCCACGCGGCAGGAGAACACCGCGATCTCCCGGCCCGTGCAGAAGGAGGCCTGGGCCGGCGTCGCCGTCACCGCCGGCTTCGCCCCGTCGCGTGGCAAGGGCGGCAGCACCTGCGCATCGACGACCAGTGCGATGCGGTCCGACTTCCGGCAATCGGGGTCGCCCTGGCACTGCGCCGACTGCACGTTCGCCATCCGGTAGGTGAGCCGCACGCGCTTGCCGAGAAGGGAGGGCTTGCGCGAGCACAGCTCGAAGTCCGCCGACTCGTCGAACGCCTTGCCCCGGTCGTCCTGGAGCGAGAGGTGGCAGGCGATGTCGCCATTGGCGAGGTCCATCACGGTGCCCACCGTGCGCTTCTCCTCGCCGCCGATCCGCGTGATGTCCTGGGCGGCGGCGGGCAAGGCGGCGGCGAGCAGCAGGGGCAGGAGCCCGGAACGGAAATCGGCGGTCATGGCGGGCGCTTTCGGGGCGATGAGGAGGGCAGGGCGCGGGTGGGTCACCGGGCAGGCGAGGGGCGCGCCGCGAAGGCCCGGCGCGCCGCCTGCAGGTAGAAGTCGGCCGCGGCGAGGCGCTCGCGGCCTTCCGTGGCGAACTCCGGGTCGCCGGGCGCGACGGCCGCCTTCTCCAGGCCGCCGAGCCAGCGGAACATCTTCCCGTCGCGGAAGTACTGGCGGTCCTCGCTGCGCGTCGCCTGCCGGCCCGCCTCGTTGTATCCCTTGATCGCGCGGTAGGCGAAGACGAGCGCGCCGCCGGCGAAGTAGTACTCGGTGACCACGTCGCCCGAGTCGTCGCGGTCCAGCACCTCGAGCTTGCGCACGCCCTGCGCGTCGGCCCAGGCCTTCACCTGGCTGGCGTACTCGACCTCGGGGCGCTGCGTGCGAAAGCCCGCGCGCTCGAGCCGGGCGAGCCGGCCGTTGATGTCGGCCACGGCTTCGCGGGCGGCGGCGGTGTCCGCTTGCGCCAGGGCCGGCGTGACGGGGAAGAAGGCGAGGCAGGCGGCCGCGAGCAGGGCGGCGAGTGGTGGGGCGGTCGTGTTCATCGGCAGGGTGGGGATCGGCGGGCCGTCCGCGGCGCGTGGCGCCCGGGGGCATCGCGGCACACTATCACGGACCCGGGGCCGGCCTGCTCGTTGACCGGCGGGCAGCCCGCCGACAGAATGCCCCGCAAGCACCCGCGACCGCGCACGACAAGGGAGGGAACCCATGAGCACTTTCGCCATCGTCGTCGCCGGCCTCATCCTTTCCGTGGGCGTGGCCCTCTACCTCGTCGCGAAGCGCGCCCTGGAATTCAAGCAGCTCGTGCAGGACGGCGTCGACGCGAGCGCGCGCGTGGTGGACAAGTTCAGGGCCGGGCGCGCGGTGAGCGCCGCGAGGAACCGCCACCTTCGCTACGCGTACCGGGACGCGCAGGGCAACGAGCACCGGCACCGCATGCAGGTCACGAGCTCGGTCTGGCAAGCGCTCGAGGTGGGCGACGCCATCGACATCGTCTACTCGCGAAGCAAGCCGCACGTGAGCGCGCCGCGCTACCTCGTCGATCCCGCGCGGGCGGCGACCGCGAAGAAGCAGCGCTGACCGGGTCCTACTCCACCTCGAGCATGCGCAGCTGCCGCGCCTGCTCCTCGAGGCGCGCGTCGTCGATCTCGCGCAGGACCGCCTCGAGGTCCGCGCTGCGCTCCACGCGCTCGAAGCGCCCGGTGAGCGGGACTTCCGCGTGCAGCAGGCCGGATTCGTAGAGCGCCCAGATCTCCTTGCCGTAGTCGGTGCCGAGCAGCGCCGGCTCGAAGCGCCCGAAGAAGCGCCGGAGGTTGTCCACGTCGCGCACCAGCATGCGCGGGGCGTGGTTGTTGCCGGCGGCATCGATCGCCTGCGGCAGGTCGATGATCACCGGGCCGTCCGCGCCCAGCAGGATGTTGAACTCGCTCAGGTCGCCGTGGACGATGCCGGCGGCCAGCATGCGCACGACCTCGCGCACCAGGCGCCCGTGCAGGTCCGTCGCGACCTCGGGCGTGAAGGCGATGTCGTTCAGGCGCGCGGCGGCGTGGCCCTGGGCGTCGGTCACCAGTTCCATGAGGAGCACGCCCTCGTGGAAGTTGTACGGGCGGGGCACGCGCACGCCCGCGGTGGCCAGGCGGTGCAGGGCGTCCACCTCGGCGCTGCGCCAGGCGAGCTCCCGGGACTCGCGCCCGTAGCGCGTGCCCTTGGCCATCGCGCGCGCCTGCCGGCTGTTCTTGGTGCGGCGGTTCTCCGTGTAGTCGACGGCCTGGCGGAAGCTGCGCTGGTCGGCTTCCTTGTAGACCTTCGCGCAGCGCACCTCCTCGCCGCAGCGCACGACGTAGACGGTGGCCTCCTTGCCGCTCATGAGCTGGCGCACGACGGTGTCGATCACGCCGTCGTCGACGAGCGGTTGCAGGCGCTTGGGTATCTTCATGGGTCCATGGTACGCCGTGGCCGGGGCCCGGCTCGCGTAACATGGCGCCGCATCCTCCCCCATGCGCTTTCCGATGCGTCTCGAACACCTCCGCCGGCAGCTTCGCGAGCTCGGTGCCAAGCCCGGCCACGAGCGGGCCGTGCTGCGCGCGTGGACGCTCGCGCGCCCGCTCGCGAGCGGGCCCCGGCAGGGCCGTGGCCGGGGCCCGGCTCGCGTAACATGGCGCCGCATCCTCCCCCATGCGCCTTCCGATGCGTCTCGAACACCTCCGCCATCAGCTTCGCGAGCTCGGTGCCAAGCCCGGCCACGAGCGGGCCGTGCTGCGCGCGTGGACGCGCGCGCGTCCGCTCGCGAGCGGGCCCCGGCAGGCCGAGCATTTCCTGCCGCTGCCGGTGCGCGAGGCGCTGCCCGCGCTCGCGCGCGACTGGGGCGCGATCGCGCGCCTCGCCGCGGAGCATCCCGCCGCGGACGGGGCCGAGCGGCTGCTCGTCGCGCTGGCCGACGGGCAGTCGGTCGAGTCCGTGCTGCTGCCGCGCGGTGGCCTGTGCGTGTCCACCCAGGTGGGCTGCGCGGTGGGCTGCGTGTTCTGCATGACGGGCCGCGAGGGGCTCAAGCGCCAGCTCGGCAGCGCCGAGATCGTGGCGCAGGTGGCGCTCGCCCGCGCGCGCCGCCCGGTGACGAAGGTGGTCTTCATGGGCATGGGCGAGCCGGCGCACAACCTGGACAACGTGCTCGAGGCCATCGACTGGCTGGGCCTGGAGGGCGGCGTGGGGCACAAGAACCTGGTCTTCTCCACGGTCGGCGACCGCCGCGTGTTCGAGCGCCTGCCGAAGGAGCGGGTGAAGCCCGCGCTCGCGCTGTCGCTGCATTCCACCGTGCCGGCCCTGCGCGCGCGCCTGCTGCCCCACGCGCAGGCGATCGACCCCGGCGAGCTGGTGGAACTGGGCGAGCGCTATGCCCGCGCCACGCACTACCCGATCCAGTACCAGTGGACGCTGCTCGAGGGCGTGAACGACGGCGACGACGAGGTCGAGGGCATCGCGCGGCTGCTCGCCGGCAAGTACGCGGTGATGAACCTCATCCCCTGGAATGCCGTCGAGGGCCTCGCGCTGCGCCGCCCGCCCTGGGAGAAGGCCGCGTCCATCGCGCGGCGCCTGGCCGGGCGGGGCGTGCTCGCGAAGCTGCGCCGCTCGGCGGGCCAGGATGTGGAGGCCGGCTGCGGCCAGCTGCGCTCGCGAGCCATCGCGATCGGGCCGGCGGTGCGGGGCTGAGCGGGGCGATCGCGTGGCGGGCGCGACGACCTACCGGCTGCTGATCGAGGTGCCGCGCGCGCTGCGCCTGCGCATCGGCGCGCTCGGCACCTTCGACTTTCCCGCGGGGCGCTACGCGTACACGGGCTCGGCCCGGCGCAACATCGAGGCGAGGGTCGCGCGCCACCTGCGCGCGGAGAAGGCGCTGCGCTGGCACATCGACTACCTGCTGGCGGCGCCCGGCGTGCGCGTGGTGTCCGTGCTGCGCTCGCGCCGCGCCGAATGCGCGTGGAACCAGGCGGGGGGTGGCCGCATCAACGCGCCGGGCTTCGGTGCCTCCGATTGCCGCGCCGGCTGCGGGGCGCACTTGCGGTTCCTGGGGCCGCAGGCGCGGTCTCTCCCCGGTCAGGGCAGGACCGCGCGCACGTAGGCCACGCGGTCCTCGTTGAGCGCGACCTCGAACCGCGCGTCGCCGTTGCGCCAGGTCACCCGGTGGCTGGTGACCCGGCCCGGCCCGAGCTGGATCACGAAGCCCGAGGGCGTGCGGCCGGTCTTCACCTCGCCCTTGCCCAGCACGCGAGTCACCTCCTCGAGCGAGTTGCCCGGGCCGACGAGCATGTGGCCGCCCGCCTGCACCGACTTGCCCAGGACCTCGGTGATGGTGCCCTGGGCGTCGACGGTGATCGAGACATCGCGCGGCATGGTCCACTGGTGCACGAGCGCCCCGGCTTGCCCGAACGTGCGCGCGGGTTCGCCCAGGACCGCCTTCACCTGCGCGAGGCCCTGGCCGGGCCGGATGCCGTCGACGCTCCAGGGCTCGCCGCCGGTGTAGGGACGGATCGTGTCGTCGCGGTCGGCCGCCTCGCGATAGCAGCCCGCGAGCGCGGTAGCGAGGAGGATCGGCGCGAGCGGCCGCAGCCACCTTCGCGTGGCGCGCGGGGCGGGGGCGGGGCGACATCGGCGGGGCTTCATGCGCGAAAGCGTAGCAGGTGGCGCGTTGCTTGACGCCGGGGCGCGCGCGGTTCAATTTCTCGCGGCGACGACAACGGAGGAGAGCGCCATGAAGAGATTGTCCGGATGGACCTGGGGGCTGCTGGTCGTCGCGCTGGCCGTGTTCGGCTGCGCCACCCCGACGGCCGGTTCGGGGTGGATCACGCTCATCGAGGGCGGCCAGGGGCTGGAGAACTGGAACCGCATCGGGGAGGCGAACTGGCGCGCGGAGAACGGGGCCATCGTCGCCGACCGGGGGAAGGGCGGGTTCCTCGTGTCGAAGGACTCGTACGGGGATTTCGAGCTGCACGCCGAGTTCTGGGCCGAGAGCGACACCAACAGCGGCGTCTTCCTGCGGGCCGCGAACCCGGCGAAGATCGGCGGCGACAGTTCCTACGAGGTGAACATCTGGGACATCCGCCCGGATCCCTCGTACGGCACCGGGGCGATCGTGAACGTGGCGAAGGTGCCGGTGCCCACCGTCCACAAGGCCGGCGGCCGCTGGAACACCTTCGAGATCACGGCGCGGGGCGATCGGCTGACGGTCCGCCTCAACGGCGTGGTCACGGTCGACGTGCGCGACGGCAAGTTCGCGAAGGGGCCGGTCGCGCTCCAGTTCGGCGCGGGCGTGAAGGACGTGCTGGGCGGCCCCATCAAGTGGCGCAAGGTGCAGGTGCGCGCGATCTAGCGCGCCGGCGGCCCGGCGGCGAGCGCCTCGATGAGCCGCATCCCCGAGCGGATGCCCGCCAGGTAGAGCGACACCTTGGTCGATTCGTTCGGCGCGTGGTTGTTCTCGTCGTAGGGGGCGAGCGGCACCACGATGGAGGGCAGCCCCAGCAGCCGCGTGAACACGTAGTCGGGCGTCGTGCCCCCCAGGCTGGGCACCACCAGCGGCTCGCGCCCGAAGCCGCCCGCGACCGCCTGCTTCACGAGCGGCACGAAGGCGTTGCCCAGCGAGGTGCGCGAGGCGGGCGTGCTCTTGATCTCGTCGATCGCGATGTTCGCGTAGCCGCGCGCGGCCGCGAAGCGGCGCACGCACTCGAGCACGGCCTTCGGGTCCTGCCCGCCGACGAGGCGGATGTCGGCCTTGGCGATCGCCTCCTTGAAGATGATCGTCTTCTGCCCGCTGCCCGTGTACCCGGCCGAGAACCCCGAGACATTGAACGCCGGGCGCAGCATGAGGCGCTCGTGGAAGGTGGCCGAGTCGGCGACGGTGGGCGGCACGCCCATGCTCGCGATCACGCCTTCGCGATCGAGCGGGAGCGAGGCGACGGCCTCCGCCTCCTCGGGCGTCACGGTCACGTCGGCATGGCCCGC
This sequence comes from Usitatibacteraceae bacterium, assembly GCA_044221765.1. Classification (GTDB taxonomy): domain Bacteria; phylum Pseudomonadota; class Gammaproteobacteria; order Burkholderiales; family Usitatibacteraceae; genus FEB-7. Next base: position 20,340 of record JBGAOO010000032.1, read on the forward strand.
GCCGGGCACGAGCAGGCGCCCCTCGCGGTCCACCATCTCGGCGAGCAGGTGCACCAGGTCGAGCGTGGGGTTGGGCGCGACGCCGCCGTAGTTGCCCGAATGCAGGTTGCGCCTGGCGCCCGTGGCCCGGAATTCCAGGCCCAGGATGCCGCGCACCCCCATGAGCAGCACCGGCTGGTCGTTCGGGAACATCGGCCCGTCGGAATAGCAGCACAGGTCCGCGGCGAGACGCGCGCGGTTCGACTCGACGAAGGCGGGCAGCGGCTTGCTGCCGGTTTCCTCGTCGCCCTCGAGGATCACCTTGATGCGGATGGGCAGCCCGCCGTGCAGCTCGCGGAAGAGCGCGATCGCGTGCAGGAGCGCCAGGTGCTGCCCCTTGTTGTCGCCCGTGCCGCGGCCCCAGATGCGGTCGCCCTCGACGACGGGCTCGAAGGGCTTCGTGCGCCAGCCTTCCTGCTTCTCGTCGGCGGGGTAGACGTCGTAATGCCCGTAGGTGAGCCAGGTGAACGGCGCGTCCTTCGGGCCGATCTCGGCATAGACGATGGGCTGGCACGCGGTGTCGTGCACCTCGACCTCGAAGCCCCAGCCGGCGAGCTTGCCGCGCAGGAAGGCCACCTGCTCGGCGATCGACTGCCCGGTGAGGCTCACCGAGGGGATGCGGACGGACTCGAGCAGCGTGGCGACCAGCGCATCGGCACGCGCGCCGACGGCCTCATCGAAGCGGTGGGTCATCGCGCGGGCTCAGATCGCGGCGGTGGCTTCGACTTCGATCGCGTAGCCGTGGTGCAGCTCCTTCACCGGCACCACGCAGCGCGCCGGCCTGTGCGCGCCGAAGAACTCCGCGTACACGCGGTTCACGGCCGGCCAGTGCGAGATGTCGGCCACGTACACCGTGCAGCGCAGCACCCGCTCCTTCGTCGTGCCGCAGGCATGCAGCACCTGCTCCACGTTGGCGAGCACCTGGCGCGTCTGCTCCTCGATCGAGCCGGGCTTCGCGCCGGGCTGGCCGGGAACGGCCGGCAGCTGGCCGGCGAGATAGGCGACGCCGCCGTACACCTGCGCGTGCGAGTAGTGGCCGGCCGGCGCGGGCAGGCCCGGGGCCATCACGGACTGGAGTGCTTGCATGGGGGGCTCCGTCACCAGCCGCCGAAGCGCGGCCAGCGGTCGACGACCGCGGTGCCGGCGCGGACGACATGGTAGGCATCGAACTGCGCGCCGGTCGCGCAGGCATGGTTGGGGAGGATGCGAAGGCGCGTGCCCACGGGATAGCGCGAGCAGTCGAGCGGGCCGCCGCCGCGCCGCGAGACGATGCCGTGCTCCTGGTTCGCTTCCGACACGACCAGGTCCCCGATCACCGCGCCGGCCTCGTCGCACACCAGGCCGTATCCCTGGTCGACGGCCTGCTTCTGCGTGCCGCGGTCGCGCGACATCGCCATCCAGCCGCCGTCGGTGATGATCCAGCCCTTCTCCTTCTGGTGGCCGATCACCGTGGCGAGCACGGAGATCGCGATGTCGTCCACGGCGCACACGCCCAGGCCGGCCATCACCAGGTCGTGGAAGACGAAGACGCCCG
>JBGAOO010000394.1:0-2684 GCA_044221765.1 Usitatibacteraceae bacterium
GAAAGCGGCCAGCGGGCCGATGCTCAGTCGCCGATCAGCGTGAGCAGGAGCGCCCGGGCCTTGCTCCATTCGCGCCGGACGGTGCGCTCGGACAGTCCCAGCGCCTCGGCGATCTCCACTTCCGTGAGCCCGCCGAAGAAGCGCATCTCGACCAGGCGCGCGAGCCCGTCGTCGAGCTTCGCCAGGTCGTCCAGGGCCCGGCTCACGGTCTCCACGTCCACCGAGGGCGCGACCCCCTCGCCGGCGGCCGTGTCGAGCGTGACGATGTCCATGTCGCCGCCGCGGCGCAGCGCGCGCTGCTCGCGCACCAGGTCGATCACGATGCTGCGCAGCGCCCGCGAGGCGTAGGAGAGGAAATGCAGGCGGTCGGGGAACTCGCGCGCCGGGCCCGAGGCGAGCTTCAGGTAGCTGTCGTGCACCAGGGCCGTGGTCTGCAGGTGGCCCTGCAGCCCGGTGCCGCGCAGGCGCGAGCGGGCGATGCGCTTGAGTTCCGGGTAGAACTCCGCGAAGGCCTTGTCGAGTACCGCATTGTCCTGCCGCGTGACGCTCTCGAAGGCGGCGGCGATTTCACTCATGTCGGGGCGGATCGTCGGTGGGTGGCGAATGGCGAGGGGACAACCTAGCCGATCGCCCGCGGGTTGTCCAACGCCGGCAGCCCGTGCGAGCGCGCCGGCGCGCCCTTCGCGTACGATGGCGCCTCGGCGCGGGCCCGCGCCGCCGCCCGACCCTGCCGCCCGCGATGACACGCCGCCCCTCCTGCCGGATCGCCCTGGCGATCGCCGCCCTCGCCCTGGCCGCCGCCGCGCCGACCCGCGCAAGGGCGTGCGCACCGCCTACCCCAGCGCCGAGTCCAAGCTCGACCCGGCCGCCGAGTCCGACGAGGCCTCCAGCAGCCTCTCGCACGCGATCTTCGACGCGATGCTGCGCTACGACTTCCTGGCGCGCCCGGCGAAGCTCGCGGGCAACACCGCCTCGCTCCCGGAGATCACCGACGAGGGGGCCACCTACACGCTGCGCATCCGGCCGGGCATCCGCTTCACGCCCGACCCGGCCTTCGGCGGCCGGCCGCGCGAGCTCACCGCCCACGACTACGCCTACTCGATCAAGCGCCTGTTCGACCCGAAGCTGCGCAGCCAGTGGCTCTTCCTCGTCGAGGGCAAGATCGCCGGCGCCGACCGCGCCATGCAGGAGGCCAAGGCCTCGGGGCGCTTCGACTACGACCGGCCGATCGAGGGCCTGCAGGTGCCCGACCGCTACACGCTGCGCATCCGGCTCACCGCGCCCGACTACGCCTTCCAGTACGTGCTCGCGATGCCCGCCACCGCCGCCCTGGCGCGCGAGGTCGTCGAGAAGTACGGCGAGGACATCGCCGCCCATCCCGTGGGCACCGGCCCGTTCATGCTGGCCGACTGGGTGAAGGGCTCGCGGATCGTGCTGGTGGCGAACCCCGGCTACCGCGAGGAAGTCTTCGACGGCGACCCCGGCCCCGACGAGGCGAGCCGGGCGATCCACGCGCGGCTCAAGGGCAGGCGCCTGCCGCTCGTCTCGCGCATCGAGGTCGCGATCATCGACGAGGCGCAGCCGCGCTGGCTCGCCTTCCTGAACGGCGAGCACGACTACATCCGCCCTCTGCCGGAGGAGTACGCCAACATCGCGATGCCCGCGGGCCGGCTCGCGCCCCACCTGGCGCGCCAGGGCGTGTACGCGACGCCCGACGAGATCGCCTACACCACCTACACGACCTTCAACACCGCGCCCACGATCGACGGCAAGCCCAACGCGATCGGCGGCTACACGCCCGAGCGCATCGCGCTGCGCCGGGCGATCGCCATGGGCTTTCGCATCGACGAGCAGGTGTCCATCCTGGACAAGGGCCAGTCGGTGTTCGCGCACACGATGCTGCCCCCGGCGGTCTCGGGCCACGACCCGGACTTCCGCACCTCCCTGCACGAGTACAACCCGGCCAGGGCCAAGGCGCTGCTCGACATGTTCGGCTACGTGGACCGCGACGGCGACGGCTACCGCGAGGCGCCCGACGGCTCGGCCTTCTCCTTCGACCACGCCTCCGTTCCCACGCTGCGCGAACGCCAGCGCAACGAGCTGTGGAAGAAGTCGATGGACGCGATCGGCCTGCGCGTCACCTTCGAGAAGGTCGACAAGCTGCCGGAGCTGCGCAAGCAGGCGCAGCTCGGCCGCGTGCAGTCCTTCAGCTACGGCTGGATCGCGGACCTCCCCGACGGCGAGAACTTCATGCAGCTGCTCTACAAGGGCTCGATCGGCCAGGTGAACTACGCGATGTTCGACCTGCCCGAGTACAACGTGCTCTACGAGAGGATGAAGCGCCTGCCCGATTCGCCCGAGCGCAACGCGATCATCGCGCGCATGGTGAAGCTCGTGATCGTGTACGCGCCCTGGCTCATCGAGACCTTCAAGGCGCAGAACATCCTGGTGCAGCCCTGGCTGCTCAACTACAAGAAGCACCCCTTCGCGCTCGAGCCCTGGCAGTACCTCGACGTGGACCTGGATCGCCGCCCACGCCCCTGAAGCCCTATCATTCGCCCATGGCCGCCCTGCCCGACGCCGACCGCCCCGCCGCCCCGAGCCGCTTCGGCCGGCTCGTCACGGCCGCGCTCGTGCTCGCGATCGCCTGGCAGCTCGCGCAGTGGACGTGGGTCTTCCTCGCG
>JBGAOO010000395.1:0-2680 GCA_044221765.1 Usitatibacteraceae bacterium
TCTGCGTCCGGGGACTGACAATTCGCCGGCCGTCCTTGCCGGCGAATTGCGGTGGAGGCTGACCTGCGCCGGTTGCAGGTCAAGCGAGCCACGCGAGCGGGCCGGAACCAAAATCCTTGTGTCGGTGGTTCAATTCCGCCCCAGGCCACCATATTCCGGCGGGCGCTTTCCGCCCGCCAAAATCCCCAGGCTCAATTGCGCCGGGGATTTTCGAAAGCCCGCCCCGTGCGGGCTTTCGCGCTTTTCGCGGGCGGTGTGACTCACGTCAACGCGGCGCGGCGAGGCCAGCGCAAGGTGGAGTTCGAGGAGGAGGGGGCATGATCATCGAACCCATCGCGACGATCGAGGAGTTCTTCGCCCACGCGATCGCGATCGAGCGGGAGGCGGCCACGCGCTACCGCGAGTTCCAGGCCCACTTCGCCGACCGCGGCGAGGACGTGATCGCGGGCCTGTGCCGCAACCTCGCCGGCTTCGAGGAGGACCATCTCCAGGACCTGCTCGCCCGCGCCAAGGGCCTGGACCTCCCGGCCCTCGAGCCCGGCCGCTACCGCTGGCTCGAGGCCGGCTCGCCCGAGGCGCTCACGCGCGAGGCCGTCTACCGCGTGGCCACGCCGCGCCAGCTCCTGCGGATCGCCCTGCAGGCCGAGCGCGATGCGCGCCGTTTCTTCAAGTACGTGGCCAACACGACCGACTCGCCCGAGGTGCAGGCGCTGGCCGAGCAGCTTTCCCGGGATGAAGAGGACCACGTGCTCTGGCTGGGCCGCGTCCTGGACTACGCGCCGCACGACGGCGTGGACTGGGAGCGGCTCATCGAGGCCGGCACGGGCCCGGGCCTCGCCCTGGGCGCCGAGCGCCGCCTGGCGCGGCGCGGGTCGCGCCCGAAATAGGGCGCCGTTTAATCAAACGCAAAGTCGCGTGGGCCGAAAGCCCTACGATACGAGGGTCATCAGGAGGAGGTCCGCTTGTTCCAGATCCGGATACACGGACGGGGCGGCCAGGGGGTCGTCACGGCCGCGGAGATGCTTTCCGTCGCCGCGTTCCTCGAAGGCCGCCATGCCCAGGCATTCCCCAGTTTCGGTTCCGAACGCACGGGCGCCCCGGTCGTGGCGTACTGCCGACTGGACGAGCGCGAGATCCGCCTGCGCGAGCCGATCAACGCCCCCGACGCGATCCTCATCCAGGACCCCACCCTGCTGCACCAGGTGGACGTCTTCGGCGGCCTGCGCCCCGACGGCTACATCCTCATCAACACCTCGCGCTCGTTCGAGGCGCTGGGGCTGGAGGAATTCACGCGCGGCTTCCCGGCCGGCCACGTCGCCACGGTGCCCGCCTCGGAGATCGCCCTGAAGCACGTGGGCCGCCCGATGCCCAACGCGGCGCTGCTCGGGGGCTTCGCGGCCATCACCGGGCAGATCGCGCTGGAGGCGGTGCGCAAGGCCATCGCCGAGAAGTTCCCGGCGAAGATCGCCCAGCCCAACGCGCTCGCCGCGACCGAGGCCTTCGAGTTCGTGCGACGACTGGTCGGAGTGCCCAGCCATGCTTAAGCAGACCGAGGGGTCCCACGCCGTCGCCGAGGCGGTTGCCCTGTGCCGGCCGGAGGTGATCTGCGCCTACCCGATCTCCCCGCAGACCCACATCGTCGAGGGCCTGGGCGAGATGGTGAAGGCGGGCGAGCTGCAGCGCTGCGAGTTCATCAACGTCGAGAGCGAGTTCGCGGCGATGAGCGTGGCGATCGGCGCCTCGGCCGCCGGGGCTCGCGCCTACACGGCGACCGCGAGCCAGGGCCTGCTGTTCATGGCGGAGGCGGTGTTCAACGCCTCGGGGATGGGCCTGCCCATCGTGATGACGGTGGCCAACCGCGCGATCGGCGCGCCCATCAACATCTGGAACGACCACACCGACTCGATGAGCCAGCGCGACTGCGGCTGGATCCAGCTCTTCGCCGAGACCAACCAGGAAGCGCTCGACCTGCACATCCAGGCCTTCCGGCTGGCCGAGGAGCTCTCGCTGCCGGTGATGGTGTGCATGGACGGCTTCATCCTCACCCACGCCTACGAGCGCGTGGACGTTCCCACGCAGGCGCAGGTCGACGCCTTCCTGCCGCCCTTCGAGCCGCGCCAGTCGCTCGATCCGGAGGAGCCCGTGTCGATGGGCGCGATGGTCGGGCCCGACGCCTTCATGGAGGTGCGCTACCTGGCGCACGCCAAGCAGATGCAGGTGCTCGAGCTCATCCCGCGCTGGGCGGAGGAATTCCGCCAGGCCTTCGGGCGCGACTCCGGCGGCCTCTCGCACACCTACCGCACCGAGGACGCGGACACGATCGTCGTCGCGCTGGGCTCGGTGCTCGGCACGATCAAGGACACCGTGGACGAGCTGCGCGAGCAGGGCCATCGCATCGGCGTGCTCGGCATCACGTGCTTCCGGCCCTGGCCGGCGGCCGTCGTGCGCGAGGTGCTCGCGAAGGCGAAGCGCGTGGTCGTCGTCGAGAAGAGCCTCGCCGTCGGCCTGGGCGGCATCGTCTCCACCAACGTGCGCACCTCGTACTCGGGCCCGCCCGAGGCGGTGTACACCGTGATCGCCGGGCTCGGCGGGCGGCCCATCACGCGCGAGTCGCTCGCGCGCGTCTTCGTCGAGGCCGGGACGGGCGCGCTCGCCCCGCTCACCTTCCTCGACCTCAACC
>JBGAOO010000033.1:0-21625 GCA_044221765.1 Usitatibacteraceae bacterium
GCCAGTTCACCGCGCGCGTGCGGGCGAACGCCGCCCGCCCGCTCGAGCTGAGCGTCGAGCGCGCGGGCCGGACGATCACGGTGCACGCGGTGCCCGACGCCGTGGGCGAGGGCGAGGCGCGCATCGGGCTGCTGCGGGTGGAGCCCGGCGCCGAGGTGCGCCGCGAGCTCGATCGCATGACGACCACCGTGCGCCACGGGCCGCTCGCGGCCGTGCCCAAGGCGGCCCAGCGCGTGTGGGACCTGTCCTGGTTCAGCCTGAAGATGCTCGGCAAGATGATCCTGGGGCAGGTCTCCTGGAAGAATCTCTCGGGCCCGATCACGATCGCCGACTACGCTGGCCAGTCCGCTCAACTGGGCTGGGTTTCCTTCCTGGGCTTCCTCGCGCTCGTGAGCGTGAGCCTGGGCGTGCTCAACCTGCTGCCCATTCCGCTGCTGGATGGGGGGCACCTGGTGTATTATTCGGCCGAGATCGTGAAGGGGTCGCCCGTCTCGGAACGCGCCATGGAGATCGGGCAGCGCGTGGGCCTCGCGATCCTGGCCGGACTCACGTTCTTCGCCTTTTACAACGACATCAACCGGCTCCTCACGGGTTGATCCCTTGAAGAAAAATCCCCGCATCCGTCGCCTTCGCCTCGCCCTCGCCTGCGCGCTCACGCTGTCGCTCCCGGCCCTCGCCATCCAGCCCTTCGTCGTGAAGGACATCCGGGTGGAGGGCGTGCAGCGCACCGAGGCCGGCACGGTGTTCACCTACCTGCCGGTGAAGGTGGGCGAGCGCATCGACGACGAGAAGGCCGCGGCGGCCATCAAGGCGCTCTACGCCACCGGCTTCTACTCCGACGTGCGCCTGGAGGCCGACGGCGACGTGCTCATCGTCGCGGTGCAGGAGCGCCCCGCCATCGCCCAGATCGACATCGAGGGCGCCAAGGAATTCACCAAGGACAACCTGAAGGACGGCCTCAAGCAGGCGGGCATCCAGGAGTCCAAGATCTACGACAAGTCGGTCCTCGACCGCGCGGAGAAGGAACTCAAGCGCCAGTACACCTCGCGCGGCTTCTATTCCTCGACGGTGAAGATCACGGTCACCCCGCTCGAGCGCAACCGCGTCGCGCTGCGCTTCGACATCGACGAGGGCGAGATCACGCGCATCGCGGACATCAACTTCATCGGCGCCAAGGCCTTCTCCGAGCGCGAGCTGCTGCGCCAGGTGCAGCTCACGACGCCGGGCTGGTTCACCTTCTTCACCAAGGACGACCAGTACTCCAAGCAGAAGCTCACCGCCGACCTGGAGAGCCTGCGCTCGTTCTACCTGAACCGCGGCTACCTCGAGTTCAACATCGACTCCACGCAGGTGTCGATCACCCCCGACCGCGAGAAGATCTTCATCACCATCCCGATCACCGAGGGCCCGGTCTACACGCTGGGGGCGATCCGCTTCGGCGGCGACCTCATCGTGCCCGAGGAGGAGCTGCGCCGGCTGGTCACCGTGCGCCAGGGCGAGGTGTTCTCGCGCGAGAAGGTGATCGACAGCGTGAAGCGCATCACCGACCGCCTGGGCAACGACGGCTATTCCTTCGCCAACGTGAACCCCGTGCCGGACCTGGACCGCGACAAGCGCGTGGCCGGCTTCACCTTCTTCGTCGATCCCGGCCGGCGCGTCTACGTGCGGCGGGTGAACATCGTGGGCAACTCGAAGACCCAGGACGAGGTGATCCGCCGCGAGCTGCGCCAGCTCGAGGCGTCCTGGTACTCCCTCGAGAAGATCGCGCGCTCCAAGGAGCGCCTGCAGCGCACCGGCTTCTTCTCGGAGGTGAACATCGAGACCCCGGCCGTGGCCGGCACCCCCGACCAGGTCGACGTGGTGGTGACCGTCACGGAGCGCAACACGGGCAGCCTCAACTTCGGCGTGGGCTACTCGCAGGCCGACAAGCTCACCGTCTCGACCTCGATCTCCCAGGCCAACATCTTCGGCTCGGGCAACCAGCTCTCGTTCCAGGTGAACAACGGCTCGGTGAACAAGGTCTACGCGCTGTCGTTCCTGAACCCGTACTGGTCCACCAACGGCGTGGCGATGGGCTGGGACCTCTTCCGGCGCGACGTGGACACGCAGACGCTCGCGGTGAGCGCGTACCAGACGACCTCCGAGGGCGTGGGCGTGAATTTCGGCCTGCCGATCACGGAGTACGACACGGTCCGCCTGGGCCTCACCGCCGAGCGCACCAAGCTCAACCTGGACCCGGCCACCGCCCCGCCGCGCTACCTGGACTTCGTGAACCTCTTCGGCGAGCGCACCAGCACGCTGCGCACGAACCTCGGCTACGCCCGCGACACGCGCGACAGCCTGACCTATCCCACCAAGGGCTGGCTCTCGGAGATCGCCCTCGAGGTGGGCATCCCGCCGGGCGACCTCAAGTACTACCGCGCCTCGTTCCAGCAGCAGTTCCTCTGGACGCCGGAGCGGCCGGGCTGGGTCACGCTGCTCGCCAACGCGGAGCTGGGCTACGCGGACGGCTACGGCGGCAAGCCCCTGCCGTTCTTCAAGAACTTCTACGCCGGCGGCGTGGGCTCGGTGCGCGGCTTCGAGACCGCCTCGCTCGGCCCGATCGACGCGAACGGCGACCTGCTGGGCGGCAACCGCCGGCTGGTGACGAACCTCGAGTTCCTCTTCCCGATGCCGGGCATCAAGGACAAGAGCGTGCGGCTGTCGACCTTCATCGACGCGGGCTACGTCTGGGGCCCGGGGCAGAAGCTGAGCTTCTCCGACATGCGTGCCGCCACGGGCGTCGCGGTGAGCTGGGATTCGCCGGTGGGCCCGCTCAAGTTCTCCTTCAGCGCGCCCGTGAAGAAGCAGGACGGCGACAAGCTCGAGCGGTTCCAGTTCCAGCTGGGCAGGATCTTCTAGCGTGCGGAGCATGGCGATGGATTGGCGCAAATGGATGGTGGCGGCCGCCTCGGCCGCCTGCCTCGCGGCGGGCGCCGCCGAGGTGAAGATCGGTTTCGTGAACACCGAGCGCGTGTTCCGCGAGGCGGCCCCGGCCAAGCGCGCGCAGGCGAAGCTCGAGCGGGAGTTCGCCGCCCGCAACGCCGAGCTCGCGAAGCTCGAGAAGCAGGGCCGCGACATCCAGGTCGAGCTCGAGAAGGACAACGTGACCCTGCCCGAGGCGCAGCGCCGCGAGAAGGAACGCCAGCTCGCCGACGTGAGCCGCAACTTCCAGCGCCTGCAGCGCGAGATCCGCGAGGACCTCAACCTGCGCCGCAACGAGGAGCTCGCGCAGGTGCAGGAGCGCGCCACGCGCGCGATCAACCAGATCGCCGAGGCCGAGAAGTTCGACCTGGTCGTGCAGGAGGCGGTGTTCGCGAGCTCGCGCATCGACATCACGGACAAGGTCATCAAGGCGCTCGCGGACAAGTAGCCGCGCCAGGCCCCGTGTCCGAACCGAGCCTCACCCTCACGCTTGCCGAGATCGTCGCCCGACTGGGCGGGGAGGCGGTCGGCGACGCCCCGGGCAAGATCCGGGGCATCGCGACGCTCGAGGAAGCCGGCCCCGACCAGCTCGCCTTCCTCGCCAACCCGAAGTACCGCTCGCAGGTCGCCGGCTCGAGGGCCGGCGCGGTGATCGTCGGCCCGCGCGACCGCGAGGTGACGGCCGCCGCGCGCATCGTCACCGAGAACCCGTACGCCTACTACGCGCGGGCCGTGGCCCTCTTCCACCCGGCGCGCGCCGCGATCGCCGGCATCCACCCGAGCGCCGTGGTGCACCCGGCCGCGAGCGTGGACCCGAGCGCGGAAATCGGGCCCCACGCGGTCGTGGAGGCCGGCGCCACGATCGGGGCCCGCGCCCGCGTGGGCGCCGGGTGCTTCGTGGGCGAGGGCGCGCGCATCGGCGCGGACACGCACCTCAACGCGCACGTGAGCATCTACCACGGCTGCGAGGTCGGCGCGCGCTGCCTGCTGCATTCGGGAGCGGTCATCGGCGCGGACGGCTTCGGCATGGCGCCCGACGGCGGCAAGTGGGTGAAGATCCCGCAGGTGGGCCGTGCGATCGTCGGCGACGACGTGGAGATCGGCGCCAACACCACCGTCGACCGCGGCGCCCTGGCCGACACCGTCATCGAGGAGGGCGTGAAGATCGACAACCAGGTGCAGGTGGCGCACAACTGCCGCGTGGGCGCCCACACGGTGATCGCCGGCTGCGCGGGCATCTCGGGGAGCACGGTCATCGGCCGCCACTGCGTCATCGGCGGCGGCGTGGGGCTCGTGGGCCACATCACGCTCTGCGACGGCGTCACCGTCTCGGGCATGACCCTCGTCACCAAGTCCATCACGCAGCCCGGGGTCTACACCTCGGGATCGCCGTTCATGCCGCACGCCGACTGGCTGCGCAACGCGGCGCACCTGCGCAAGCTCGACGACATCGCGCGCCAGGCGCGAGGCCGCACTCCCGGAGGAAAGCCCCATGGACCCGATGTCGATTGAGGAAATCAAGCAGTACCTCCCGCACCGCTACCCGTTCCTGCTCATCGACCGGGTGGTGGCGTGGGAGGCGAACAAGCGCATCGTCGCCCTGAAGAGCGTCACGGCCAACGAGCCCTTCTTCCAGGGCCACTTCCCGCACTACGCGGTGATGCCGGGCGTGCTCATCGTCGAGGCCATGGCGCAGGCCGCGGCGGTCCTCTCGCTCAGGAGCCTGGGGCAGAAGAACGACGGCAAGAGCGTGTACTACTTCGTGGGCATCGACGGCGCGCGCTTCAAGCGGCCGGTCACCCCGGGCGACCAGCTCGAGATCGAGGTCGAGCAGCTGCGCCTGGCGCGCGGCATCGGCAAGTTCAAGGCCGTGGCGCGCGTGGACGGGGCCGTGGCCTCGGAGGCCGAGCTGCTGTGCGCGCTGCGCCCGGTGGCCTGAGCCGGACGCGGGACATGGCCGCCATCCACCCCACCGCGATCGTCGACGCGCGCGCGCAGCTCGCGCCGGGCGTGAGCGTCGGTCCCTACACGGTGATCGACGGCGACGTGCGGGTGGGGGAGGGTACCTCGATCGGCGCGCACTGCGTGATCACCGGGCACACCGAGATCGGCCGCGACAACCGCATCTTCCACTTCTGCTCGGTGGGCGAGGCGAACCAGGACAAGAAGTACCGCGGCGAGCCCACGCGCCTCGCGATCGGCGACCGCAACACGATCCGCGAGTACTGCTCCCTCAGCCGCGGCACGGTGCAGGACGGCGGCGTGACCACGGTGGGCAGCGACAACTGGATCATGGCCTACTGCCACGTCGCGCACGACTGCGTGGTCGGCGACCACACCGTCTTCGCCAACAACGCGACCCTCGCCGGGCACGTGCACGTGGGCGACCACGCCGTGCTGGGCGGCTTCACCGGGGTGCACCAGTTCGTGCGCATCGGCGCGCACGTGATGGCGGGCGTCTCCTCCGTCATCCTGCAGGACGTGCCGCCGTACGTGACCGTGGCCGGGCATCCCTGCGCGCCCCACGGCATCAACGCCGAAGGCCTCAAGCGCCGCGGCTTCACGCCCGAGGCGCTCGCGGCGCTCAAGCGCGCGTACAGGACGCTCTACAAGTCCGGCCTCACCCTCGCCGAGGCCCGCGCGCAGCTCGAGGCGCAGGCGCTCGAGGCGCCGCCGGTGCAGGCGATCGTCGACTTCCTCGCCACGTCCACGCGCGGCATCGTCCGCTGAACGTGGCGAGGCGACCTGCGGTGCCGACCCCATGACCCGGCGCGTGGCCATCGTCGCCGGCGAGGCCTCGGGCGACCTGCTGGGCGCCGCGCTCGTGAGCGCCGTGCGCGAGCGCTTTCCCGGCACCGAGTTCGAGGGCATCGCCGGACCCCGGATGATCGCCGCGGGCGCGAGGACGCTCGTGCCGATGGAGAAGCTCTCGGTGCGCGGGTACGTGGAGGCGCTGCGCAGCCTGCCGGAGCTGCTGCGCATCCGCTCGGGGCTCGCCGCGCGATTCACGCGGGAGCGCCCCGACCTCTTCATCGGCATCGACGCGCCCGACTTCAACCTGGGCCTGGAGAAGAAGCTCAAGCGCGCCGGCATCCCGACCGTGCACTACGTGAGCCCGTCGGTGTGGGCGTGGCGGGCCGAGCGCATCCATTCGATCGGCCAGTGCGTCGACCACATGCTCACGGTCTTCCCGTTCGAGGAGGCGATCTACGCGAAGGCGGGCATCGCGGCCACCTACGTGGGCCATCCGCTCGCCGACCAGTTCCCGCTCGCGCCCGACCGGGCCGAGGCGCGGGCGCAGCTGCGCCTGCCCGAGCAGGCCACCGCGGTGGCCCTGCTGCCGGGCAGCCGGCAGGGCGAACTCCAGGCGCACGCGGACCTCTACATCGACACGGCGATGCGGATCGCCGCGCGCCGGCCGGGCACGCGCTTCTTCGTGCCCCTCGCCACGCGCCAGACCCGCGACTACTTCGAGTCCCGCCTGTACGCGCGCGAGGCGATGGACCTGGAGCTCACCATCCTCTTCGGCCACGCGCGCCTCGCCCTGCAGGCGGCGGACGTGGCCCTCATCGCGAGCGGCACGGCCACCCTCGAGGGCGCGCTCGCCCGCTGCCCGATGGTGATCACCTACCGCGTGCCCGCGCTCACCTACCGGCTGATGATGCGCAAGGCGCTGCTGCCCTACGTGGGCCTGCCGAACATCCTGGCGGGCGAGTTCATCGTGCCCGAGCTCCTGCAGGAGAACGCCACGCCCGAGAACCTGGAGCAGGCCCTGGTGAACTGGCTCGAGCACAAGGGCGCGCGCGAGCGCCTGGGCGAGCGCTACGAGGACATCCACCGGCGCCTTCGCCTCGACAGCGGCCCTCGACTGGCCGAGGCGCTTTCCCCCTGGCTCGGCCCCAAGGCCGTCCATGCCCCGCACGATGCCCCCGTCCCCGGCGAACTCGCCACTCTGCGGAGTCGATGAGGCCGGGCGCGGCCCGCTCGCCGGGGCCGTGTTCGCCGCTGCCGTGATCCTCGATCCGCGGCGCCCGGTGGCCGGGCTCGCCGATTCCAAGCTCCTCGCGCCCGCGCGCCGCGAATCGCTCGCCGTCCTCATCCGGCGCGACAGCCTCGCCTGGGCGATCGCGAGCGCCTCGGCGCAGGAGATCGACGAGCTGAACATCCTGCGCGCGACGCTGCTCGCGATGGGCCGCGCCGTCCGCGCCCTGGGCGTGGCGCCGGGGGAGGTCGTGGTCGACGGCCAGCACGTGCCGCGCATCGACGCGCCCTGCCGCGCGATCGTGCAGGGCGACCGGCTGGTGCCCGCCATCTCGGCCGCCTCCATCCTCGCGAAGACCGCGCGCGACGAGGAGATGCTCGCGATGGACGCGCGCTACCCCGGCTACGGGTTCGCCCGGCACAAGGGCTACCCGACGCCCGACCACCTGGAGGCGCTGGGCCGGCTGGGCCCGTGCGAGATCCACCGCCGCACCTTCGGGCCCGTGCGCCGGGCGCTCGAGCGGGACGCGGCCCGCCTCGCGCCATGAAGACCATCGCCTCCCGCGAGAATGCCGCCTACAAGGCGCTCGCGAAGCTCGCCGCGTCCGCGGCGGAGCGGCGAAAGCGCGGCCTGTCGGTGATCGAGGGCGAGCACCTGCTGCAGGCGTGCCTGGACGCCGGCCACCCGCTCGAGACGCTCTACCTGAGCCAGCGCGCGATGGGGACGGAGGCGGCCGCGAGCCTGGCGGCGCGCGTGCGCGGTGCCGCGCCGATCGTGCTCGCCGACGCCCTCTTCGATGCCGTGAGCGGGGTCGAGTCGCCTTCGGGCCTGCTCGCGGTGGTGCCCACGCCGGCCGGCCGGCCCGTGCCGCCCTCGGCCTCGTTCTGCCTGCTGCTGGAGGACCTGCAGGACCCCGGCAACGTCGGCACGCTGCTGCGCAGCGCCGCCGCGGCGGGGGTGGAGCACGTGCTGCTCTCGCCCACCTGCGCCTTCGCCTGGTCGCCCAAGGTGCTGCGCGCGGGGCAGGGCGCGCACTTCGCGCTCAACATCGTGGAGGGGGCGGACCTCGCCGCCTTCCTCGCCGCCTTCCGCGGCACGAGCCTCGCGCTCGCTGGCGAGGCGAAGGCCTCGCTCTACGAGACGGACCTGCGCGGTCCCGTCGCCTTCCTGGTCGGCAACGAGGGGGCCGGGCTGTCGCCGGCGCTCGGGCGCGCGGCGAGCGTGCGCGTGCGCATCCCGATGCCCGGGCGGGCCGAGTCGCTCAATGCCGGTGTCGCCGGATCGATCGCCTTGTTCGAGGCGGTGAGGCAGCGGCGGGGAGTGATGCGATCTGGAGGATAGGACGCGGTGGGGAGTTACGCGACCCAAGGGCTGGGACACGGATGAACACGGATGAACACGGATAGGTGCTGAAGAGTAAGTGCAGGAACGATTGCCCAGGTTGCCAGGATCGGTACGGCAATTCACGTTTCCCGGTGGCCGCGGAAGGATCCCCACGCACTTATCCGTGTTCATCCGTGTCCCAGCCTTTGGGTTATCGTAGCCCCCGAGCATCCTCACTCTCCGCCCCCGGAAACGGAAAGTGATCCCGCAATCCGGATGAGTCGGAGACCACCTCATGGAAAAAACTCCCCCCGCGCCGCGCCAGTACCGGTACTACGAGTTCGTGATGGCCGCCTTCGTCACGGTGCTCGTCTGCTCGAACCTCATCGGCCCGGCCAAGATCGCGCAGTTGGACCTGCCGGTCGTCGGCGTCCTCACCTTCGGCGCGGGCGTGCTGTTCTTCCCGATCTCGTACGTGTTCGGCGACATCCTCACGGAGGTGTACGGCTACGCCCGCTCGCGGCGCGTGATCTGGGCCGGCTTCGCCGGCCTCGCCTTCGCCTCGTTCATGGCGTGGGTCGTGGTGGCGTTGCCGCCGGCGCCGTTCTGGAAGAACCAGGCGGCCTACGAGGTGGCCTTCGGCCAGGCCTGGCGCATCGCGCTCGCCTCGCTCGTGGCCTTCTGCTGCGGGGAGTTCGTGAATTCCTTCACGCTCGCGAAGATGAAGATCCTCACGCAGGGACGCTGGCTGTGGACGCGCACGATCGGCTCGACGATCGTGGGCGAAGGCGTGGACTCCGCGCTCTTCTACCCGCTCGCCTTCTACGGCTCGGGCATCATTCCCGACGACAAGCTGCCGCTCGTGATGCTCGCGCAGTTCGCGACCAAGGTCGGCGTGGAGGTGGCCTTCACGCCGGTCACCTACGCCGTCGTCGGCTGGCTCAAGCGTGCCGAGCACGAGGACTGGTACGACCGGGACACGGACTTCACGCCCTTCTCGGTCAAGGTGTGAGCGTGCTACTTGTCGCGCAGCACCACCTTGCCCCGCTCGATCCTCACCTTGTCGCCCTCGCGCAGCTCGCCCACCTCCTCCTGCAGGACGACCTGGAAGCGCCCGTCGTCCAGGCGCACGACGATCTCGTGCGTGACGAGGGGCGGGCGCTGCTCGCGGGCCAGTTCCGTGGAGGAGCCCACGCTCGGCTTGTCAGCGCCCGGGCCCAGCGGGATCGTGGCGACCAGGCCTGCGGTGGACTTGCGATCCTCGGGCGTGATGCGCGGGTTGGTCTCGACGCGCTTCACGCTGCGGATCACGCCGCAGTCCTTGCAGGTGATGAAGACGGAGGACTTGCCGGCGGCCGGCGCCGGCGCGGTCGCCTGGGCCGAGGCACCGCCGGCGGCGAGGACGAGGGCGGCGAGCGCGAGGGCGGAACGCAGGAAGGTCATGGGAGTTCTCCGGTCGGACGCAGGAGATCGATTCTAGACCGGTCCGCGCCGGCCGGCTCGTTCCCCGCCCGTCTCTGGGGCAGAATCCCGGGCAGTTCCAACCTTGCCGGAGCGTGACTTGAAGCCAGCCCGAACCTGCCTTGCCCTGGTCCTGCTCCTTGCCGGGCTGCTGCCGGCCGCCCGCGAAGCGCCCGCGCAGCAGATTCCCGCGGCCCGGCCGAAGGTCGGCCTGGTGCTCGGCGGCGGCGGAGCCCGCGGCGGCGCCCACCTGGGCATCCTCGAGGTGCTCGAGGAGTTGCGCATTCCCTTCGATTGCGTGGCCGGCACGAGCATGGGGGCGCTGGTGAGCGGCGCCTTCGCCGCGGGCGTGACCCCGGCGGAAATGAAGGAGACCATCGCCAGGACCGACTGGACGACGATGTTCGACGACAGCGCCGGGCGCGAATCGGTCAACCTGCGCCGCAAGACGATCGACGACCGGTTCTTCTCGGGCCTGGAGTTCGGCGTCACCAAGGACGGCCTGCGCTACCGGGAGGGCGCGGTCGCCGGCGAGAAGATCAAGCTCTTCTTCAACGAGCTGGTGCGTGCCGACCTGGGCGAGCGCGAGATCCAGCACCTGCCCATCCCGCTCTCCCTCATCGCCACCGACATCGGCACGGGGCGAGCGCATCGCGATGCGCACCGGCAACCTCACCTCCGCCATGCGCGCGAGCATGTCCGTGCCCGGGGCCATCGCGCCCGTGGTGCGCGACGGGCGCAAGCTCGTCGACGGCGGCCTCGTCGACAACGTCCCCATCCAGGAGGTGCGCGACCTGTGCGGCGCCGAGGTGGTGATCGCGATCAACGTCGGCTCCCCCCTGCTCAAGGCCGACGAGGTCACGGGCGTGCTGAGCGTGGTGGGCCAGATGGTGAACCTCCTCACCGAGCAG
The DNA here is from genome assembly GCA_044221765.1 of Usitatibacteraceae bacterium. Taxonomy (GTDB): domain Bacteria; phylum Pseudomonadota; class Gammaproteobacteria; order Burkholderiales; family Usitatibacteraceae; genus FEB-7. The sequence continues at coordinate 10,642 of JBGAOO010000033.1, forward strand.
AACGTGTCGAAGTCGCTCTCGCTGCTCAAGCCCGGCGACATCTACGTCCGCCCGGAGCTGGGCAACCTGACCGCCGCCGACTTCGGCCGCCAGCTCGAGGCGGCCGCCATCGGGCGCAGCGCGATCCTCGCGCAGCGCGAGAAGCTCCTGCCGCTCGCGGTCTCGGCGAAGGAGTACGCCGCCTGGAAGGAGCGCGTGCGCCTGAAGCCCGGCCCCACGCCCCCCGTGATCGACGAGGTGCACGTGGCCGGCACGCGCTTCGTGAACCCGCGCGAGCTGCGCGAGAACATCCGGCAGAAGGCGGGCGAGCCCCTGGATTCCCGGGCCCTCGCGGACGACATCGTCTTCGTCTACAGCCAGGGGGACCTGCAGTCGCTCGATTACTCGGTGCTGCGCGAGCGCGACCGGACGGTCCTCCGGCTCACGCCGCTCGAGAAGCCCTGGGGCCCGGACTACCTGCGCTTCGGCCTGAACCTCTCCTCCGACTTCAGGGGCGAATCCGCGTACAACCTGCGCGCGCTCCACCGCAAGACCTGGATCAACAGCTTCGGCGGCGAATGGCTCACCAACGCCCAGATCGGCAGCGACCAGATCTTCGGGACGGAGTTCTACCAGCCCCTGGACTACCGCCAGCGCTGGTTCCTGCATCCGTACGTCCTCTATGCCACGCGCCGCCTCGGCCTGTTCTTCGACGGCGACCGGCTGGCCGAGTACCAGACGAAGAGCCTCGCGGCCGGCCTGGATTTCGGCGTGAACCTGGGCACCTATGGCCTCGCGCGCGTGGGCTGGTCGGAGATCAAGGCGAGGGCCGCCCGCGAGACCGGCTCCACGCTGTTTCCCAATACCGAGGCGCGCATCGGCGTGCTCCGGGGCGACCTGCGCATCGACCGGTACGACTACGCGTTCTTCCCGACGAAGGGCTACAAGCTGGACATCGACTATCTCGACGTGATGCGCACGCCGGACACGCTCGACCGCTACGGCAAGGTGGACGGGAAGGCGGGCGGGGCCTGGTCGGTGGGCGACTTCATCCTGCTCGGCAACCTGGAGGGCGGCACGACCACGCGCGGCACCCTGCCCCTGGCCGATCTCTTCTCGCTGGGCGGCCTCGGGCGGCTCTCGGCCTTCGCCCCGAACCAGATCCTCGGCGAGGAGTACGCGCTGGGCAGCCTCCAGTTCCAGTACCGGCTCAACAAGCCCGTGCCGATCCTGGGCCTGCAGGCCATCGCGGGCCTGTCGCTCGAGCGCGGGCGCATGAAGAACCCGCTCACCGAGCCCTCGCTCACCGGCTGGCGCGATTCCTACGGCCTGTATGTCGCGGCGAACACGCCCATCGGCCCGATCTACCTGGGCTACGCGGACGCGAAGGGCGCGAAGGGGCGCTTCTACCTTTTCCTGGGCACGCCCTAGCGCGAGCCCGGGACCGCGCGCCTCAACCGGGCAGCGGCTGCCGGCAGGACCAGCAGATCTCGAAGGGGGCCGGGTTCTCCTCGCCGCACGCGGGGCAGCGCCGCGCGGGGGCCTGGGCCTCGCGCAGGAACGCCTCGATCACGGCGCGCGCGCGCGCCTCGTCCGCCGGATGCTCGATCCACAGCTGCGGGGCGGCCGCGTCGAAGGGCAGGTCGCCCATGGCGCCGGCCGCGTTCGCGTTGAGGATCGTCGCGCGGATGCCGTGCTCGGCCAGGACGCCGGCCACGATGTGGGCGTCGGGGAGGTTGGCCGCGTTGTAGACGCGCTTCATCCCGGGAGAAGGAAACGGGCCGCCCGCAGGCGGCCCGTTCCTGTCTGCGTCAGGCGGGGCGCCGGCGGGGCGCGATCGCCGCGTGCAAGCGCCTTTGCCGAGCGGGCGCGCGGCCCGTTCCTGTCTGCGTCTGGCGGGGCGCCGGCGGGGCGCGGTCGCCGCGTGCAAGCGCCCTTGCCGAGCGGGCGCTAGAACCGGATCGACACGGTGCCGGCAAGGGAGTCCTCCTTGACGCCGCCGCGGCCGGTGATCTTCATGTAGTTGAGCGCGAGCGCCACGTTGTCCGTCACCCAGCCGCGCACGCCCGCGCTCAGGGTGCCGTAGCTCGAGTCCGCCGGCTGGTAGGCCGGCACGTCGTAGGTGTTGCCCGAGGCGAGCGACAGGGGCGAGGCCGAGATCATGCGCTCGCCGTCCTTCAGTTCCCGGTCCGCCGTGAAGCGCACGTAAGGCGTCCAGGCGCCCAGCGTCATCGAGGCGCGCACGCCCACGCTCGCCACTTCCGAGCGGCGCTTCTGCGTGCCGATGTGCAGGCTGGCGCTGCCGGCGCCCGACTCGTCGAAGGCGTTCACCTCGATGTTCTGCGAGGTGTAGGCGACGGTGGGGCCCACGGAGAGCCGGCCGAGCGCGAAGTCGTAGCCGCCGCTCACGAAGGCGGAGGCGTTCGAGCCGCTCGTCCGGGACTCGCCCACGCGCGTCACGGGGCCCAGCCGCACGGCGCGCCGGACATTCGTGTAGTCGAGGCTCGCCATCGTGGCCGCCGCGTTCGCGTAGAGGCCGCCGGACTTGTAGCCGAAGAAGATCGAGAACGCGTCCTCGCTCGAGCGGAACCCGCCCGCCTCCTGGCCGAAGCTGCCGTCCGCCTTGGCCTTGCCGATGGCCGCGCCGATCGTGACCGCGTCCGAGGCCCGCATCGTGACGCCCACGGAATAGGCCTTGTTGTTGGCGTCGAAGCCGGGGTTGGTGCCCTGCGAGTCGACCTCGAACCCGCCGCCGGCCGCGGAGGCGAACGCCGTGACCTTGCCGCCGGTGGCCGCCTGCCCGCTCATCAGGCCGTCGTTCAGGGTCTGCAGGTGGGCCGAGCGCGTGCGCAGCGCCGTCTCGGCGAGCAGCGAGTACTGCGTGGGGCCCTCGATGAGCTGCTTCACGAAGTCGCCGATGATGGCGTGCGCGGCCGTGGTCGGGTGGACGCCGTCGGCGAAGAGGTAGCTGCGGTCCGCCCCCGACGCCACGAGGTTGCCGGAATAGCAGAACTGCGAGTTGCCCGTGGAGGTGACCGGCTGGAAGGGCCCGCAGGCGATGCCGGTGATGTTGGTGAACCCGTAGGCGGCCGGGTTGGCGCGGATCTCGGCGAGCAGCGAGAACGCGTCCACGGGGATCACGCGGTAGCCCGCCGTGGCGAGGCCCGTGAGCAGCGTGGTGTTGTAGCCGGCCGAGAGCTGCGTGGCCGCGCCGGCGGCCGTGGCCCCCAGGCTCGCGAACTGCGGCGTGGCGCCGATGTCGGGCAGCGTGAACACCGCCACGTAGCGCGCGCCCGCGGCGTACAGCCGGCCGACCTGGCCGATCTCCGCGGTGGCCGCGGCGAGCACGTTGGCCTGCAGCTGGGCCTGCGTGATCGAGCCGGTGGAGAACGCGGTGAACTGCGCGAAGAAGTCGTTGGCGCCGGCCCAGACGGTGTGCAGGGCGTTGGGATCGGCGGCGCCGCCGGTGCGCGCGAGGTATTCCGTGATCTGCGTGCTCACCGGGCGCTGCGCGCCGCCGGGGGGCGTGCTCGCCGAGTCGAGCGCGACGCGCGCCCCGCCCTGGGCATAGATGCTGCCGCTCGCGTTCGAGGGGTTGGGCGTGAAGCCGTAGTACTGCGAGATGATCTCCGACCACACCGGGCCCGGGTTCGTCGTGAAGCGCCCGAGCGTCGCGACGAGGCTCGCCGGCAGGCCCTGGCTCGCGAGGAAGGGCCGGTAGTAGCCGGCATCGGAGAGGCTGTCGCCGAAGACCACGACGTTCGAGAACTGGACGGCGCTCGCGTCCGGCAGCGTGGCGCCGGCGAACACGGAGAGCAGGAGGGCGGGCAGGACTCGACGGACGGGCTTCATGGATTCTCCTCGGGCAGGTTCGGTTCTTGTGATCACGCTCGCCGGGCGGTTCGAGCCGCCCGAATCGGGGATTATCTTCGCACAAACAAGGGGTTCAATACACCCGGCGCACCAGGTGGGCCTCGTGGAGCATGGTGGTCGCGATCTCCTCGATCGACTTGGTCGTCGAGTCCAGGTACGGGATGTCGGCCTGGCGCATGAGCTTCTCCGCGGCGGAGACCTCGTAGCGGCAGTTCTCCAGCGAGGCGTACTTCGAGTCGGGCCGGCGCTCGCGGCGGATCTGGTGCAGGCGCTCGGGCTGGATCGTGAGGCCCCACACCTTGTGCTTGAGGGGCATCAGCGAGGGCGGCAGCTTGTTCGCCTCGAGGTCCTCCGGGATGAGCGGGTAGTTCGCGGCCTTCACGCCGAACTGCATGGCCATGTAGAGCGAGGTGGGGGTCTTCCCGCTGCGCGAGACGCCCACCAGCACCAGGTCCGCCTCCTCGAGGCCGCGGTGCGTCACGCCGTCGTCGTGGGAGAGCGCGTAGTTGATCGCCTCGATGCGGTGGTTGTAGTCCTTGGCGTTGCCCGCGCTGTGGCTCTTGCCCACCGCGTGCATCGACTTCTGGCCCAGCTCCTGCTCCAGGGGCACGATGAAGCGCTCGAACACGTCGAGCACCAGGCCGTCCACCCGGTTGATCTCGGCGCGGATGTCCTCGCCCACGATCGAGCTGAACACGAGCGGCCGCTTGCCCGTCTCGTGGTGGGCCTCGTTCATCTGCGCGACGGCCTCGCGGGCCTTCTGCACGCTGTCGATGAAGGGCAGCGTGACGCGCAGGAAGTCGATGTCGTCGAACTGCGAGATGAGGGACGAGCCCAGGGCCTCGACGGTGAGGCCGGTGCGGTCGGAGACGAAGTAGACGCGGCGGCGGTGGGGCATGGCGGGGTTCCGGAAAGAGGGCGGGAGGGGCACGGGGCCCGGCGGCGGGATTGGCGGGGCGGTTGGCGGTGGGCGGAGTTTGATGCAGCGCAGCATCGGCCGCAAGCGTCCGATATAATTGCAAATTCCGACCGGCCCGTCACCCGACTGCGAGCGCCCATGGCAAAAGCCTACGTCCTACCCCTCGACCAGCTGCGCATGACCGACGTGGCCTCGGTCGGCGGCAAGAACGCCTCCCTGGGCGAGCTCATCAGCCAGCTTTCCGCCGCCGGCGTGCGCGTGCCCGGCGGGGTGGCCACGACGGCCGAGGCCTTCCTCGATTTCCTGCGCGACGGCGGCCTCAAGGCGCGCATCGACGCGGCGCTCGACAAGCTGGACGTGGACGACGTCGGCGAGCTGGCCCGCACCGGGGCCGAGATCCGCGAGTGGGTCGCGAAGGCGCCCTTCCCGCCCGAGCTCGAGCGGCAGATCCGCGCCGCCTACGCCGAGCTGAGCGGCGGGCACGAGGCGACCTTCGCCGTGCGCTCCTCCGCCACCGCCGAGGACCTGCCCGACGCCTCCTTCGCCGGGCAGCAGGAGACCTTCCTCAACATCCACGGCATCGACAACGTGCTCGAGGCCGTGCGGCACGTCTTCGCCTCGCTCTACAACGACCGCGCCATCTCCTACCGCGTGCACAAGGGCTTCGCCCACGCGGACGTCGCGCTCTCGGCCGGCATCCAGCGCATGGTGCGCTCCGACACCGGCGCGGCCGGCGTGCTGTTCACGATGGACACGGAGTCGGGCTTCCGCGACGTGGTGTTCATCACCTCGAGCTACGGGCTGGGCGAGATGGTGGTGCAGGGCGCGGTGAACCCGGACGAGTTCTACGTCTCGAAGCCGTGCCTGGCCGCGGGCAAGCCCGCGATCCTGCGCCGCTCCCTGGGCGGCAAGGCGATCCGGATGGTGTTCACGGACGAGGCCCGGGCCGGCAAGTCGGTGCTGCAGCAGGAGGTGGCACCCGCCGACCGCGACCGCTTCTCGCTCGCCGACGCGGAAGTCGAGCAGCTCGCGCGCTACGCCGTGGCGATCGAGAAGCACTACGGCCGCCCGATGGACATCGAATGGGGCAAGGACGGCGGCGACGGCCAGCTCTACATCCTCCAGGCGCGCCCGGAGACGGTGAAGAGCCAGGAGAAGAAGCGCGACACGCTCACGCGCTACCGCATCGGCAAGCGGGGCGAGGTGCTCGCCTCGGGGCGGGCCATCGGCTCGAAGATCGGCCAGGGGCGCGTGCGCGTGATCCGCGACGTGGCCGAGATCGCGCGCGTGCAGGACGGCGACGTGCTCGTCACCGACATGACCGACCCGAACTGGGAGCCGGTGATGAAGCGCGCGTCGGCGATCGTGACCAACCGCGGCGGACGCACCTGCCACGCCGCGATCATCGCGCGCGAGCTCGGCATCCCGGCGGTGGTCGGCTGCGAGAGCGCCACGCGCACGCTGCGCGAGGGCGACGAGGTCACGGTTTCCTGCGCCGAGGGCGACACGGGCTACATCTACGAGGGCAAGCTCGATTTCGAGGTCGTCGAGGTGAAGCTCGACCGCATGCCGAAGATCCCGGTGAAGCTCGCGATGAACGTGGGCAACCCGCAGCTCGCCTTCGATTTCTGCCAGCTGCCCAACGAGGGCGTGGGCCTCGCGCGCCTGGAGTTCATCATCTCGAACACCATCGGCATCCACCCGAAGGCGTGCCTGGAATACGACCGCCTGGCGCCGGAGCTCAAGGCGCAGGTCGCGCGCCAGTCGCGCGGGTACGCGAGCCCCACGCGCTTCTACGTGGAGAAGATCGTCGAGGGCGTCGCCACCATCGCCGCGGCCTTCTGGCCCAAGAAGGTGATCGTTCGCCTGTCGGACTTCAAGTCGAACGAGTACCGCAACCTGATCGGCGGGGCCCAGTACGAGCCGCAGGAGGAGAACCCGATGCTGGGCTTCCGCGGCGCCTCGCGCTACATCGCGCGCTCCTTCCGCGACTGCTTCCAGCTCGAGTGCGAGGCCATGCGCAAGGTTCGCGACGAGATGGGCCTCACGAACGTCGAGATCATGATCCCGTTCGTGCGCACGCTGAAGGAGGCCGAGCAGGTGCACGCGATCCTGAAGGACAACGGGCTGGAGCGCGGCAGGAACGGCCTTCGCGTCGTGATGATGTGCGAGATCCCCTCCAACGCCATCCTCGCGGACGAGTTCCTCAGGCTGTTCGACGGCTTCTCGATCGGCTCGAACGACATGACGCAGCTCACGCTCGCCCTGGACCGCGATTCGGGGCTCGTGATGGATTCCTTCGACGAGCGCGACCCGGCCGTGAAGCGCATGCTCTCGCTCGCCATCCAGGCCTGCCGTCGCCAGGGCAAGTACGTGGGCATCTGCGGCCAGGGGCCCAGCGACTACCCCGACCTCGCCGACTGGCTGATGGCCGAGGGGATCGAGTCGATGTCGCTCAACCCGGACACCGTCGTCGAGACCTGGCTGCACCTGGCGAAGACGGCGCAGGCGCCCGTCCCCACCGGGACGCCGTGACGCACTGGCGGCTGGCGCGCTTCGACGAATTGTCGGGGCGGGACGTGCACGACATCCTGCAGGCGCGCGCGGCCGTGTTCGTGGTCGAGCAGGCCTGCGTCTTCCAGGACGTGGACGGCGCCGACCCGGCCGGCTGGCACCTCTTCGCGCGACGGGGCGGCGAGATCGCGGCCTACTGCCGGCTCGTGCCCGCCGGCGTCAAGTTCGCCGAGCCCTCCATCGGGCGCGTCGTCACGACCCCGGCGGTGCGCGGGACGGGTCTGGGGCGCTCGCTCATGGTCGAGGCGCTGCGCAGCGCCTTCGGCCTCTGGCCGGGCGCGCCCATCCGCATCGGCGCCCAGCAAAGGCTCGAAGCGTTCTATGCTTCGCTCGGCTTCGTCACCGATTCCGACCCGTACCTCGAGGACGGGATCCCCCACGTCGAAATGCTGCATCCCGGAGGCAAGGCATGACACTCAAGATCTACGGCATCGCGGCCTCGCGCACCGTGCGCGTGCTCTGGATGGCCGAGGAGCTGGGCATTCCCTACGAGCACGTGCCGATCCACTACAAGGAGGATCCGGACGGCCCGCTGGGCAAGAACAACCCGGCCTTCCGCGCCGCGGCCCCGCTCGGGCGCGTGCCGGCGATCGACGACGGCGGCTTCGCGCTCACCGAGTCGATGGCGATCAACCTGTACCTGGCGCGCAAGCACCCCGGGCTCTGGCCCGCCACGGTCGAGGGCGAGGGGCTCGCCTTCCAGTGGTCCTTCTTCGCGGTGACGGAACTGGACCTGCCGCTCATCCAGTGGGCCTCGAATTCGTTCGTGCTGCCCGAGGCGAGCCGCGACGCGGCCAAGGCGGCCGAGGCGTTCGCGAAGCTCGCGGCGCCGCTCGCGGCGCTCGACCGGGCGCTCGGCCGCACGCGCTTCCTGGCGGGCGAGGCCTTCACCGTGGCCGACCTCAACGTCGCGGCGACGATGTTCCGCGCGCGGCGCATGGACCTGGCGGCGCTGCCGAACCTGGCGCGATGGCTCGGCGAGTGCTTCGGGCGACCCGCGGCGAAGCGGGCGTTCGCGATGCGCGGCGAATGACCGCGCCCAACCGGCAGGACAAGGAGAACCACATGGCGGGCAAGTTCGCGGGTAAGTCGGTCCTCATCACGGGATCCACGAGCGGCATCGGGCTCGGGATGGCGCGCGCCTTCGCGGCGGAAGGGGCCCACGTGCTCCTCAACGGCCTGGGCGAGCCGGCCGCGATCGAGGCCACGCGCGCGGGGCTGGAGAAGGAGTTCGGCGTCCGCGCGATCTTCCACGGCGCCGACATGACGAAGCCGGCCGAGATCCGCGAGATGGTGCGAGCGGCCGAGGGTGCGTTCGGCGCGGTCGACATCCTGGTGAACAACGCCGGCATCCAGCACGTGGCGGCGATCGACGAGTTCCCCGAGGACAAGTGGGACGCGATCCTCGCGATCAACCTCTCGTCGGCCTTCCACGCGACCAAGGCCGCGCTGCCGGGCATGAAGAAGCGCCGGTGGGGCCGCGTGATCCACGTCGCCTCGGCCCACGGCCTCATCGCCTCGCCGTTCAAGAGCGCCTACGTGGCCGCCAAGCACGGGATCATCGGCTTCTCCAAGACGCTCGCCCTCGAGGTGGCGGAACTGGGCATCACCTCCAACGCGATCTGCCCCGGCTACGTGTGGACGCCGATCGTCGAGAAGCAGGTCGAGGACCAGGCCCGCGTGCACGGCATCCCGAAGGAGCGGGTGGTGAGCGAGATCATGCTCGCCAACCAGCCCACGAAGCAGTTCGTGAAGATCGAGGACGTGGCGCGCGTCGCGATCAACCTGGCCGACGAGTCGGCCGCGCAGATCAACGGCACCGCGATCTCGATCGACGGCGGCTGGACCGCGCGCTGACATGCCGCGCCGGGCCGGGACACCGGGTCCGCAGGCGAACCCGGCGAAGGCCGGGGCCGGGCCGGTGCTCGTCACCGGGTTCGAGCCCTTCGGCGGCGAGGACACGAACCCGTCCTGGGAGATCTGCCGCGCGCTGCCCGAGGCGATCGGGCACGCGAGGGTCGAGATCCTGCGCGTGCCCACGGAGTTCCGCCTGGCCATCGAGGAGGTGGCGGCGGAGATCGAGGAGCTGGAACCCGCGATCGTGCTGATGCTCGGCCAGGCCGGCGGCCGCGCGGCGCTCTCGGTGGAGCGCGTGGCCATCAACGTGGACGATGCGCGCATCGCGGACAACGCGGGATCGCAGCCGGTGGACGAGGCGATCGCGCCCGCCGGTCCCGCGGCCTACTTCGCCACGGTGCCGATCAAGGCGATGGTGCGCGCCATCCGCGAGGCCCAGGTGCCGGCCGAGGTCTCCAACTCCGCGGGCACTTTCGTCTGCAACCACCTCTTCTACGGCGTGCTGCATTTCCTGGCCGCGAGCGGGCGCGGCACGCGCGCGGGCTTCATCCACGTCCCCTGGCTCGACACGCAGGCCTGCGGCCGGCCGGGCGAGCCCTCGATGGCGCTCGGCACCATGGTGCGGGGCGTGGAGGCCGCCCTGTCGGCCGCGCTTTCCACCGCCAATGATGTGAGAATGGCGGCCGGCAAGCTCGACTGACCCCCGGAATCCGCCATGACCTCCGACCAGCCCCTCTGGACGCCCTCGCCCGAGCGAATCGCCGGCGCCAACCTCACCGCCTTCATGAAGTTCGCCGGGGAGCGCCACGGGCGCACCTTCCCGGACTACGCCTCGCTGCATGCCTGGTCGGTCGCCCGGATCGAGGATTTCGGGTCCGCGCTGTGGGATTTCTGCGGCGTGATCGCGGAACACCGCGGCGAGGTCGTGCTGGCCGACCGGGACAGGATGCCCGGTGCCCGCTTCTTCCCGCAGGCGAAGTTCAACTACGCCCGCAACCTGCTTCGCCGCGACGACGACACCGACGCGATCGTCTTCTGGGGCGAGGAGCGCGTTCGCCGGCGCCTGTCGTGGCGCGAGCTGCACGCGGAAGTCTCGCGCATGCAGCAGGCACTGGCGGCCGAGGGCGTGAAGCCCGGCGACCGCGTCGCCGCCTTCATGCCCAACCTGCCCGAGACCGTCATCACGATGCTCGCCACGGCCAGCCTGGGCGCGACCTTCACCTCGTGCTCGCCCGATTTCGGCGTGCAGGGCGTGGTGGACCGCTTCGGGCAGGTCGAGCCCGTGGTGCTGGTGTGCTGCGACGGCTACTTCTACAACGCCAAGGTGGTGGAGACGCTGCCGCGCCTGGCCGAGATCGTGGCGCAGCTGCCCACGGTGCGGAAGGTGGTCGTCGTGCCCTACGCCTCGGAGAGGCCCGACCCGTCCGTGGTGCCGCGCGCGGTCTCGCTCGCGCAGTTCCTCGCGCCCTTCGCCCCCCGGCCCGTCGCGTACGAGAGCGTGCCCTTCAACCACCCGCTCTACATCCTGTACTCGAGCGGCACGACGGGCGTGCCCAAGTGCATCGTCCACGGGGCGGGCGGGGTGCTGCTCATGCACCTGAAGGAGCACCGCCTGCAGAGCGACGTGAAGCCCGGCGACCGCCTGTTCTACTTCACCACCTGCGGCTGGATGATGTGGAACTGGCTCGCCTCGGGCCTCGCCTCGGAGGCGACGCTGCTGCTCTACGACGGCTCGCCCTTCCTCGGGCGCGGCAACGTGCTCTTCGACTACGCCGCCGCGGA
>JBGAOO010000396.1:0-2647 GCA_044221765.1 Usitatibacteraceae bacterium
CGCAGGTGGCGGTGGTCGCGGGCATCGCGTTCATCATGACCGTGGGCGTGTACGGGCTGGTGGCGGGCATCGTGAAGCTGGACGACGCCGGCCTCTGGCTTGCCGCCCGGGCCGATGCCGCCTCGCGCGGGCTGGGCCGGGGCATCCTCGCCTTCGCGCCGTGGCTCATGAAGGCGCTCTCCGTGGTCGGCACGGCGGCGATGTTCCTCGTGGGCGGGGGCATCCTCGTGCACGGCATCCCCGGGGGCGAGGCCTTCGTCCACGCGCTCGCCGGCCCGCTGGGCGGCTTCGGCGGGAGCCTCGCCTCGGCCGCGCTCAATGGCGTGGCGGGCGTGATCGCGGGCGCCCTCGTGCTGGGCGCCGTGATGCTCGTCGCGCGCCTGCGCGCCGGGGCGCGGCCGTCGTAGCTAGCGCTTCTCGAGCAGCCGGAACGACGTGACCTTGTGCCCGCCGCCCTTCTCGATCTCCGCCTTGGTGGCGCGGATGATCCCGTAGATCATCCCCGGGTCGCTCCTGTCCCACGCGATGCCCTGCCCGCGGATGTTCATCGGGATCGCCTCGACGAACTCGAGGACGGAGCCCGCCTTGGGCAGCTTCATCCGGTAGATCTCGGCCGGGTCGTGGCCCGAGAGGTACAGGAACCCGTCCGGGCCCCAGGAGCCGCCGGAATTGCTCATGTCCTCGAACCTGTCGAGGATCGCCTTGGGCAGGGTCCACATCTCGACGGGCTGCAGCTCGCGCGTGAACTTCACGATCACCGTGTTCGCCTTGTGACCGTAGGGCGTCTTCCCCGGGCCGAGCAGGCGGTCGTAGTTCGCGAAGCCCATCCACCAGTGGTTCTGGTGGAAGTCGACCCAGGTGAGCGAGCCGTACTGGATGCCGAAGCTGTGCGTGGCCACGTGCTCCATCGTCGCGGCGTCGAAGATCTCGAGCGAGCTGGTCATCGGCCACTCGGGGTAGTTGGAGTGCGCGCAGTAGAGGCGGCCATCCATCGCGAGCGCGCTGTCCAGGTGCGTGATGGGTCCCTTCTTGTCGCCCTTCCACTGCTTCACGAGCTTGCCGGTCTTCTTGTCGTACTTGCCGATCACGTAGTTGTCGACGGCGTAGAAATGGGCGGCGTCGACGCCGATGCCCTGGTTGGCCTCGGGAACGGCGAATTCGGCCTTCTGTTCGAGCGTGGGGGCCGCCTGGGCGACGAGCGCCTGCGCGGCGAGCCCTGCGACGAGGGCGAGTGCTGCAAGGGTCTTCAAGGGAACCTCCGTGCGACGGCCGGACGTGGCCGCTCGGGAGGATTATCGCACCGCGATCAGGGTCGCCACTGCTCGCAGGCGCGCGCGGCGCTGCGGCGCGTGTAGAAGTAGCCGCCGCGCTCGAAGCCCGCCACCAGCGTGGCGCGCGCGGCGACCACGCGGCCGCAGCTCGTGCGCACGACCACCACCTCGTCCGGCAAGCCGTCGAGCACGTGGCTCGAGGCGAGGCGCCCGTCGGCATGGCGCGCGAGGTGGATGGCGCAGGTGGCGATGTCGAAGAAGGCCGGCCGGAAACCCGGGACGCGATCGGGCTCGCCGCGCGGCGGGGCGCCATCGGGCGCCGTCACGGGGGCGTTTCGCTTCAGGACAGGTCTCATGCCGCTTCCTTGCCGGGCGTCGGGGGGCCCGTTCGATGAGCCCAGTCTCCGCGCGGCCCGCGCCCTCGTCTGTGAGGCACGTCGCACTTCGCGCGCGGCGCAATGCGCGCGGCGGCGACAGGCGGCGCCGCCCGGCGGAGAAGCGGCGACGCGGGCGCCCCGTATTGCCGTTGCAATGCGCGCGGCGACGCTAGATCAGCACGTTCACGATCGCGTTATGCGCGGCGCGCCTCAGCGGCGCGCGGGAGCCGACGCCGCGGAGGCGCGCCCGAAGCCGGTGCGATACCAGGACGGCGCCTCGGGCTGCGCGGGCGGCGGATCCGTGCTCCTGCCACCGGTGAGCTGGCGGAAGTGATCGACGACGAAATCGACGAAGGGACGCACGCGCGCATTGCGCCGGAAGTTCGGGCGGTAGAAGAGGTTGACCGGGGGCCCGCCGATCATCTCCCAGTCCGTCAGTGCCGCGACGAGGCGGCCGTCGCGCAACGGCTCGCGCGTGGTCAGGTTCACCAGGCGGGCGACGCCCAGTCCCGCGATGGCCGCGTCGACGATGAGGTTGCGGTCGTCGCTCACGATGCTGCCCTTCACCGCCACGTTCTCGCGCCGGTTTCCGCGCGTGAACTCCCACAGGTCGAGCACCGTGCCCTCGGGATTGCGGATGAGCAGGCAGTTGTGGCGTTCGAGGTCGCGCGGATGGCGCGGGAAGCCGTGCCGCGCCCAGTACGAGGGCGCGGCGCACGAGAACATCCGCGTCTGCGCGAGGCATCGGTGCACCAGTCCCGTGGCGAGCGGCCAGCCGAGCAGGATGCTGACATCCACGCCCTTGGGCTCGGCGTCGGCCAGGCGCGTGATCACGCGGAAGTCGAGCTCGATATCCGGGTAGCTCGCCTGGAAGGCGGGTATCGCGGGGAGCAGCCAGTGCTGGCCCACGAAGGCCGGCGAACCGATCACGAGCGTCCCGCGGGGCTTCGCGCCCTTCGACACGGCCGCGTCCGCGGCCTCGAGCTGCTCGAGCAGCGG
>JBGAOO010000397.1:0-2647 GCA_044221765.1 Usitatibacteraceae bacterium
CTACGCGCCGCGCACGCCGACGGAACTGGTGGAGAGCATCGCGCTCGCCCGCCGCCTGCGCGAGGCCGTCGCGGCCGGCCGGCGCATCGCCGTGCTCGCCCGCCGCGGCCAGGCGGACCTGCCCGCCTTCACCTGGAGCGAGGCCCCGCGCGATGCCGCCGGATACGGCCACGATCTCTACGCGAACCTGCGCGCCCTCGACCGGAACCAGGCCGACGCGATCTTTGTCGAAACGCCACCGGCCGCCGCCGACTGGGAGGCGATCCGCGATCGCCTTGCACGGGCCGCGGCCGGCGCGGATGATGCCGACGAAACCTGACCGAAAGGAATCCCCATGAAGCGCCTTCTCGCGCCCGCGCTCGCCGCGGCCGCCTTCCTCATGGCCGGCTGCGCGCCGCTCGTCACGCAAAGCCCCGGCGAGGGCTACTCGCCCGTGAACGCCGTTTCCGAGGGCGAGGACAAGCACCTGATGCTCTTCGGCCACGACGTGGTGAGCTACTTCACCGACGCGCGGCACGAGCTGGGCAGCCCCGCGCACCGGAGCGTGTACAAGGGCGTCACCTTCCGCTTCGCGAGCGCCGAGCACAAGAAGCTCTTCGACGCCGAGCCCGGGAAGTACCTGCCGCAGTACGGCGGCTACTGCGCGAACGGCATCGTGTACGGCATCCCGTGGGGCGGCGACGCGAACACCTGGCGGATCCTGGACGGCAAGCTCTACATCTTCGGCGGCGCGGGCTCGCGCGATGCTTTCCTGCTGGACCCGAAGGCGAACCTCGCGCTGGCCGACCAGTACTGGCGGGAGGAGGTGAACGGCTCCAACGCCTTCTGGCAGCGCTCGAAGCGGCTGGTGTTCCGGGTGCCGCACTACAAGAGCGGCCAGGAGCTCGCCGACGCCGTCGCCAAGGCGAAGGCGGCGGGCAGGTAGGCCAGGCGCCCGCGCGCGCCATGCAGGCGCGGGCGGGCAACACCCGACTGGCGGTGCCATGAACCCCCCGACGCCCGACAAGCCCGCCCCCCCGACCCTCACCGCGGCGCAGCTCGCCGCGATCTCGCCGCACGCCAAGGCACGCGTGTACCCGGCCAGGACCGTCGTCGTGACCGAGGGCGATCGCGCGGGCACGCTCTTCGTGATCCTCGAGGGCCGCTGCAAGGCCTACGTGAGCGACGAGGGCGGGCGCGAGGCCGTGCTCTCCCTGATGGGACCGGGCGAGTACTTCGGCGAGATCGCGCTCGACGACGGGCCGCGCTCGGCCTCGGTGATGACGCTCGAGTCCTCGAAGCTGCTCGTGGTGCCGCAGCAGGAGTTCCGCGACTTCATCGCGGCGAACCCGGATTTCGCGATGCACTTCATCGGCAAGCTCATCGGCCGCATCCGCGAGCTCACGAGGACGGTCGGCAACCTCTCCCTGCTCGATGTCTACGGGCGCGTGGCGCGCCTGCTGCTCGACTCGGCTCGCGAGGAGGACGGGCGGCAGGTGGTGGAGCGGCTGCGCCAGGCCGACATCGCCTCGCGCGTGGGCTGCTCGCGCGAGATGGTGAGCCGCATCTTCAAGGACCTGGTGAAGGGCGGGTACGTCGCGCTCGAGGAGGAGCGCATCGTGATCCTGCGCAAGCCGCCACCGCGCTGGTGACGGCGCGCGGGGCCGCTCCCCCCCGCTAGCTGCGCGGCGCGGGCGATTGCGCCGAGAGTCGCTCCACCTTCTCCACCGCCCGCGCGAGCTGCGCGCGCTGGGGGAGGTTCTCGGGCATCTGCGCGAGGAGCGCCTTCCAGTGCCGCGCGGCGCCGGCCAGGTCGCCCCGCTCGACGGCGAGGCTGCCGGCCATCTCGAGCGCCTGCGGATGCGTGGCGTCGATCTCGAGGGCCTTCGCCACGAGCGTGGCCGGCTTGCCCTCGAGCTTCCCCCCCTGCGCGAGCGCGGCGGCGTCGGCGTAGTCGCACCAGACCCCCGGGTCGAGCGCGACCTTGCGGTTCCTCACCGCCTGGCCGAAGGCCTGCTCGGCCTGCGGGAAGAGATCCAGCGCGAGCGACACGCGACCGAGCAGCGCCCAGGCGCGGCCGTCGTCCGGGTGGCTCGCCACGTGCCTGGCGAGCTGCTCGCGGTACGCGGGCAGCCGGTCGGGCGTGAGAGGCCCCCCGGCGGTCGCGAAGGACGCCGCGCTCTCCACCGCGTCGGGACTGCCGATCGCGCCGTAGAAGGCGAAGGCGGTGGCCGGCAGGGCGATCGCCACGATGGCGGCCGTGACCCACGACGGGCGGGCGGCCGCGGCGCCCGTGCGCTCGTCGAGTTCCTCGGCGGCGCGGCGCACCAGTTCCTCGCGGGCGCTCTCCGCCTGGTCGGGCGGCAGCAGGCCCAGCTCGAGGTCGCGCTCGAGCTCGGCCCGCGCGGCCCGCAGCGCGGCGAGGTTCGCCTCGCGCGGGTCGGCGTGCGCCGGGTCGCGGCGCGGAAAGACGAGCCGCGCCAGCACGAAGGCCAGCGCGGCGAGCGTCATCGCCCCGGCGAGGAGCCAGAAGGCGAGCACGGCGTCGCGCTACTTCGGCGCGGCGGCCGGCTTGGGCGCGGCCGCGGGCGCGGCGGCCGGGGCGGGCGCGGCGACGGCCACGGTGCGCGTCTACGCCATGGCGCCCTCGAGGATCCCGATGGCCTCC
>JBGAOO010000398.1:0-2645 GCA_044221765.1 Usitatibacteraceae bacterium
ATGCCGAGCTTGCGCAGCGCATCGAGCATCACGAGCGTGTCGTCGGATTCGAGCAGGCCCGTGAGCGTGGTCGTCCCGCGCGCCAGCGCGGCCAGGAGCAGCATGCGGTTGCTGATGCTCTTCGAGCCCGGCAGGGCAACGATGCCCTCGGCCCTTTGCGCGGCAGGGAGGATCAGCGTTTTCATCACTTCTGGCGGCGCGCTTCCCAGGATCGGCGAGCCTCGCTCGCCTGCTCGAAGAGCTCGGCCAGCGCCTCGCCGTCGCCTTCGGAGATGAGCGCGCGCGCCGAGGCAAGAGCATCCGCGTAGTCGTCGATCTCGGCGAGCAGCGCGTCGCGGTTGGCGACGCAGATGTCGCGCCACATCTCGGGCGAGCTCGCGGCGATGCGCGTGAAATCGCGGAAGCCGCCGGCGGCGAATCCGAGCAGCTCCGCGCCGTCGGGCCGCGAGACGATCTCCGAGACGAGCGCGAAGGCGAGCACGTGGGGCAGGTGGCTCACCGAGGCGAAGATGCGGTCGTGGGCGGCGGCGGTCATGGTCGCCACGCGCGCGCCGCAGGCCTCCCAGCTCGCGCGCACGAGGTCGATCGCCTCGGGCGCGGTCTGCGCCTCCGGCGCGAGCACCACGCGCGCGCCGCGGAAGAGATCGGCGACCGCCGCGTCCACGCCGCTCGCCTCGCGGCCGGCGATCGGGTGGCCGGGGACGAAGCGCGGGAACTTCTCGCGCAGCTCGTCGCGCGCGGTGCGCACCACGTCGGCCTTGGTGCTGCCCGCGTCGGTGACGACCGCGCCCGGCGCGAGGCCCAGCGCGACATCGTGCAGCACCGGCCCCATGGCGCGCACCGGCACGGAGACGAAGACGAGGTCGGCCTGCGCGGCGGCCTCCGAGGCGGATTCGGCCGCCGTGTCGATCACGCCGAGCGCGGCCGCCCGCTCGAGTGCCTGCCCGTCGCGGTCGACGCCGATCACCTTCGCCACGGCCCCCGCCCGCCGCATGGCGAGCGCGAACGAGCCGCCGATGAGGCCCACCCCGATGACGGCGACCGACTTCAGGCGGCGCACGGGAGCCTCAGTCGCCCCGGAGCGCGTTCGCCAGCGCGGCGAGGAAGCGCTCGTTCTGGTCCGGCTTGCCGACGGTGACGCGCAGGAAATCGGGCATGCCGTAGTTCGCGATGGGCCGCACGATCACGCCCTGGCGCAGCAGCGAGGCGTAGATGCGGGCCGCATCGCCCACCCGCACGGCCACGAAATTGCCCGACGAGGGGATGTACCGCAGGCCCAGCTGCTCGAAGCCGCGCGCGAGCTGCGCCAGGCCCGCGGCGTTCACGGCCCGGCTCTGGGCGATGAACGCCTCGTCGCCCAGGGCCGCCGCCGCGGCCACCATCGCCAGGTGGTTCACGTTGAAGGGCTGGCGCACGCGGTTCATCACCTCGATGACCTCGGGGTCGCCCAGGCCGAAGCCCACGCGCAGGCCCGCCAGCCCGTAGGCCTTCGAGAGCGTGCGCGAGACGATGAGGTTGGGGTGGCGGCCGATCCACCCGGCCGAGGGCGATTCGCGACCGGCCGGCAGGTATTCGCCGTACGCCTCGTCCAGGACCACGAGCACCGTCGGCGGGATGCGCCCGAGGAAGGCGAGCACGTCGTTCCAGGGCAGGAAGGTGCCCGTGGGGTTGTTCGGGTTGGCGAGGAACACGAGCTTCGTGTCGGGCCGGATGGCCGCGGCCATCGCCTCCAGGTCGTGGCCGAAGTCGCGGGCGGGCACCTCGACGTGCCGCGCCCCGATCGCCTGCACCACGAGCGGGTAGACCATGAACGCGTGGCGCGAGTACACGGCGGAATCCTGCGGCGTGAGGAAGGCGCGCGCGGCGAGCTCGAGCACGTCGTTCGAGCCGTTGCCCAGCAGCACGTTCTCGGGCCGGACGGGCAAGCGCGCGCAGATGGCCTTCTTCAGCTCGTAGCCGCTGCCGTCGGGATAGTAGGACAGGTCGTCCAGCGCGCCGCGCAGGGCGGCGAGCGCCTTGGGCGAGGTGCCCAGCGGGTTCTCGTTCGAGGCGAGCTTGAGGATGTCCGACTCGGCGAGGCCCAGCTCGCGGGCGGTTTCCGAGATGGGCTTGCCGGGGACGTAGGGAGCGATCTCCCGGACGTGGGCGGGGGCGAGGTCACGCAGGCTCATGGGACTTTCCGGTGCCGGGCGCGCGGGCCGCGGGCGTTCAGAGGACGGCCATCGGGTAGGACCCGAGGACCTTGAGGTAGCCGGCGATGCGGCCGACGTCCTCGAGGGCCGCGGCGACGTTCGCATCCTCGCGGTGGCCCTCGATGTCGACGAAGAAGAGGTACTCCCAGAGCGCCACCTTGGACGGGCGCGACTCGAACTTCGTCATCGAGACCCCGCGCGTGGCGAAGGGCGTGAGCATCTCGTACACGGCGCCGGCCTTGTTGCGCGCCGAGAGCACGAGCGAGGTCTTGTCACGGCCGGAGGGCCGGGGCTCGTAGTCGCCCAGGATCAGGAAGCGCGTGGTGTTGTTGGGCTCGTCCTCGATGTTGGGTGCGAGGATGGTGAGCCCGTAGTGCTCGGCGGCCATCTCGCCGGCGACGGCGGCGCTGCCGGGCTCCTCCGCGGCGCGCCGGGCCGCCTCGGCATTGCTCG
>JBGAOO010000034.1:0-21481 GCA_044221765.1 Usitatibacteraceae bacterium
AGGATCAGTTCCGGCGTCACCGTCCTCCGGGTACCGAGCCCGTGGCACTCCGCGCACACGCCGAAGGGCGAATTAAAGGAGAATTGCCTCGGCTCCAGCTCCGGCATGGACAGCCCGCAGGTCGGGCAGGCGAACCGCTCCGAAAACGTCACGGTCGTGCTTCTGCCCCCCTGCCCCCCTGCCCCGCTGCCCTGCCGTATCACCTCCACCACCCCATCCGCCACCTTCAGCGCCGTCTCAATCGAGTCGTTGAGACGCCCGCGGTCCGCCGCGCGGACGACCAGCCGGTCCACCACCACGGCGACGTCATGGTTCTGGCGCCGGTTGAGCTTGGGCATCGCGGCCAGGTCGTAGGTCTCGCCGTCCACCCTGGCGCGGACGAACCCGCGCTTCTGGATGTCCTCGAACAGGTCCCGGAATTCCCCCTTCCGGCCCCGGACCAGCGGTGCGAGCACCTCGATGCGCGTCCCCTCCGGCCAGGCGAGCACCGCGTCCGTGATCTGGCTCGCGCTCTGGCGCTCCACCGGACTGCCGTCGTTGGGGCAATGAGGCACGCCGGCGCGAGCCCAGAGGAGCCGGAGGTAGTCGTACACCTCCGTGACGGTGCCGACGGTGGACCGCGGATTGTGGCCTGTGGACTTCTGCTCGATGGAGATGGCGGGAGAGAGGCCCTCGATGACGTCCACGTCGGGCTTCTCCATCAGCCCGAGGAACTGCCGGGCGTAGGCCGACAGCGACTCGACGTAGCGCCTCTGGCCCTCGGCGTAGATCGTGTCGAAGGCGAGGGAGGACTTGCCCGAGCCGGACAGCCCCGTGATGACCACCAGCCGCTCCCGGGGGATGTCCAGGCTGACATTCTTGAGGTTGTGCGTGCGGGCGCCGCGGATTCGGATGTGGTCCATGCCCCGGTTTCGGCCTGATCGTCCTGTATGCGAGCCCCCGCCCCGGGCGGGTCCGGGCCGGAAGGGCAATCTGCTAATATACCTGAGCGTCCTGTCCCGTTCGAACCCCCGCCGTGGCCCCAACTCCGGACCGCATGAGCGCCCGTCATCGGCATCGACACGTCCCGCGTTCTAGAGGCGAACCCGGCCGCGCTTGCGGCGAAGGCCCCGCCACCGACATCCCGCCGCGCGTTCGGCAGGCATCCAAACACTGACAACCGGGAGATCCCCATGGCATCGGTCAACAAAGTCATCCTCATCGGCAACCTCGGGCGCGACCCGGAGGTGCGCTACATGCCCGACGGGGGCGCGATCACGAACGTGAGCGTCGCCACCACGGAGTCCTGGAAGGACAAGAACGGCGAGAAGCAGGAGAAGACGGAATGGCACCGCGTCGCCTTCTTCGGCAAGCTCGCCGAGATCGCGGGCGAGTACCTGAAGAAGGGCTCGCAGCTCTATGTCGAGGGGCGCCTGCAGACGCGCAAGTGGACCGACAAGGAGGGCGTGGAGAAGTACACCACCGAGATCGTGGCCGACCGCATGCAGATGCTCGGGTCCCGCCAGGGCATGGGCGGGGGCGATCGCGAGGGCGGCGAGAGGGCCGAGCGCAGCGAAGGCGCGGCCAAGCCCGCGGCCAAGCCCGCCGGCAAGCCGGCCGGCTCCAAGTTCGACGACTTCGAGGACGACATCCCCTTCTAGCGGCTGCGGCGGGCTCCCGGCCCGGCTGCCGTGCTTGGTAAAATGCCGCCCTTCACCGGCGCGAGAAAGGCCAGCTCATGAAGCGCATCCTCCTCTTCCTGCTCACCAACATCGCGGTGATGGTGGTGCTGTCCATCACGCTGAACATCCTGGGCGTGAACAGGTTCGTCGGCGCGCAGGGGCTCAACATCGGCATGCTGCTGGTGTTCTCCGCGGTCGTGGGCTTCACCGGCTCCTTCATATCCCTGCTGCTGTCCAAGCCCATGGCCAAGTGGTCGACGGGTGCGCAGGTGATCGAGGCGCCGCAGGGGGCGGACGAGCAGTGGCTCGTCTCCACGGTGAAGCGCCTGGCGGACAAGGCCGGCATCGGCATGCCCGAGGTCGCCGTCTACGAAGGCGAGCCCAATGCCTTCGCCACCGGCGCCTTCCGGGATTCCGCGCTGGTGGCGGTGTCCACGGGGCTGCTTCAGTCGATGACGCGCGAGGAGGTCGAGGCCGTGCTCGCGCACGAGGTCGCGCACGTCGCCAACGGGGACATGGTCACCCTCACCCTCATCCAGGGCGTGGTGAACACCTTCGTCGTCTTCCTGGCGCGCATCGTCGGCTACGTGGTCGACAAGGCCGTCTTCAAGACCGAACGCGGCGTGGGGGTCGGCTACTACATCACGGTCGTGGTCTGCGAGATCGTGTTCGGCATACTCGCCTCGATCATCGTCATGTGGTTCTCCCGCCAGCGCGAGTTCCGCGCCGACGCCGGCGCGAGCCAGTTCCTGGGCACGCCGCGACCGATGGTGGCCGCACTGAGGCGCCTGGGCGGCATCGCGCCGGGCGAGCTCCCCAAGTCGTTCCAGTCCTCGGGCATCTCCGACAAGCCCGGTTTCATGTCGCTCTTTTCCAGCCACCCGCCGATCGAGGAGCGCATCGCGGCCCTCGAAGCGCGGCGTTGACCGCGCCAGGGGCGCCAGCCCGGGGCCCATGCCCCTAGCGCTCCTCGTCGCGCTCACGGTCTTCGCGCACACCGGATTCAACGGCAGTCGCGTCGCGGTCTCGCTCTACGCGCTCAGCCTGGGCCAGTCACCCCTGGTCGTCGGCGCGCTCATCTCGCTCTACTCCCTGCTGCCGATGCTGCTGTCGGTGACGGCGGGCCGGCTGATCGACCGCGTCGGCTCGCGCCGGCCCTTGCTCTGGAGTTCGGCCACGCTCGCGATCGGCGTGGGCCTGCCGGCGGTGTGGCCCGGAATCGCCTCCCTCTACGTCGCCTGCACCGTGATCGGCCTCTCCTTCATGGTGATCCACATCGCCGTGCAGAACGCGGTGGGCTCGATGAGCGGCCCCGAGGACCGCGCGGTGAACTTCAGCTGGCTCGCCCTGGGCTTCTCGATCTCCGGGTTCCTGGGACCCACGACGGCAGGCCTTTCCATCGACAACGCCGGGTACCGAGCGACCTTCGCCCTGCTCGCCTGCTCCGCGATCGTCCCGGCCGCCGTCCTGGCGCTGGGCTCCTGGCGCTTCGCGCGGGGCCACGGCGCCAGGGCCGCCGCCAACGGCGGCGTGATGGAACTGGTGCGCGACCGCGACTTGCGCAGCGTCTTCCTGGTGACCGGCATCCTCGCCATGGCCTGGGACCTCTATGTCTTCGTGATGCCGATCTACGGCACCTCGATCGGGCTCTCGGCCTCCCTGATCGGCGCGATCCTCGGATCCTTCGCGCTCGCCACGTTCGTGGTGCGCCTCGCGTTGCCCTGGCTCTCCCGCCGCCTGAGCGAGTGGCAGCTGATCACGGCGACCATGTTCGTGGCCTGTGCCGCGTATGTCCTGCTGCCGCTCGTTCGCACGGTGCCCCTCATGAGTGCCATCGCGTTCCTGCTCGGCCTGGGCCTGGGCGCCTCGCAGCCGAGCCTCATGTCGCTCATCCAGCACTCGACGCCGCCGGGCCGCCTGGGCGAGGCCGTCGGCGTGCGCACGACGGTGCTCAACATGAGCCACACCCTCCTGCCGCTCTTCGTCGGGGGCGTCGGCACGGCCCTGGGGATGGGACCGGTGTTCTGGTCCATGGCCCTGTGCCTCGCCTTGGGCGGGTGGTTCGCCAACCGCCATCGCCTCGCCCGCTGAGGCTCGGCGCGCATCGCGCCAAGTGCTTGTGTTATAATGTTATTTTTTTGCGCACACCCCGGAGAAGACCATGCCCATCTACGAGTACAAGTGCTCGAGCTGCGGCCACCAGCAGGAATTCCTGCAGAAGCTGAGCGATTCCCCGCTCCAGCGCTGCACGCAATGCGGCAAGGACACGTTCTCCAAGATGGTGACGGCGGCCGGATTCCAGTTGAAGGGCAGCGGTTGGTACGCGACGGATTTCAAGGGTGGCGGCGGCAAGCCCGCGGCCGCGGCGAGCGCACCCGCGGAAACGAAATCCGACGGCGGCAAGGAATCGCCGGGGCCGGCCTGCGGCACCGGGGCGTGCCCCGCGTGCCAGTAGGCGCCGCGGCGCAGACGACCTTTCCTCCCGGGCAGGTGACTTCCTCGTGATCACGCTGAGGCGCTACCTCATCGCCGGCCTCCTGGTCTGGATCCCGCTCGCGATCACGATGTGGGTGCTCAGCCTGCTCGTGGACCTGATGGACCAGTCCCTGCTCATTGTGCCCGCGCGCTTTCGCAGCGAGGCGCTGCTGGGCTTCCACCTGCCCGGCCTGGGCATCGTGCTCACCATCGCGATCCTGCTGCTCACGGGCGCGATCGCGGCCAACATCTTCGGCCGCCAGCTGCTGAATTTCTGGGAGTCGATCCTCGGGCGAATCCCCATCGTGCGGTCCATCTACGGTGGCGTGAAGCAGATCAGCGACACGCTCTTCTCGCCGGACGGCAAGGCCTTCCGCCGCGCGGTGCTCGTGCGCTACCCGCACCCCGGCGCCTGGACGGTGGCGCTGGTCACGGGCTCGCCCCAGCACGAGGTGACCGATCACCTGGGCAACGACCAGATCTCCGTGTTCGTCCCCACCACGCCCAACATCACGGCGGGCTTCTTCCTCATCGTGCCGCGGGTCGACGCGATCGAGCTGAACATGAGCGTGGACGACGCCCTCAAGTACGTCATCTCCATGGGCGTGGCCGAGCCGCCGCGCGCCAGCCCCCGGCCCGAGAGCAACCCCTCCGGGCCCGACCCGAATACGGTGCCGTCGCCGAAAACGTAGGCGGCGGCTCCCGCCAGCGACGCCACAAACCCATCCCGACATTCCCGCCGAGCGGCCGGGCCTTCCGCAGGCCGCGCGCGCGAATCCTGCAAGGCAAGAGACAGATGAGAACGAACTACTGCGGCTTGATCGACAGCGGCTACCTTGGCCAGACCGTGACCCTCTTCGGCTGGGCGCACCGCCGGCGCGACCACGGCGGCGTGATCTTCATCGACCTTCGTGACCGCGAAGGCCTGGTGCAGGTGGTGTGCGACCCGGACAGGGCCGAGACCTTCGCCGCCGCCGACCGCGTGCGCAACGAGTTCGTGCTGCGCGTGACCGGGCTGGTGCGGCCGCGCCCGGAGGGCACCGTGAACCCGAACCTTCGCAGCGGGCAGGTCGAGGTGCTCGCGCACGAGCTGGAGATCCTCAACCCGGCCGTCACGCCGCCCTTCATGATGGACGAGGAGAACCTCTCCGAGGAGGTGCGGCTTCGCTACCGCTACCTGGACCTTCGCCGCGAGCCGATGCAGAAGGCGCTCATGCTCCGCCACCGCACGGCGAAGGCGGTGCGCGAGTACCTCGACGACAACGGCTTCGTCGACATCGAGACGCCGGTGCTCTACAAGTCCACGCCCGAGGGCGCGCGCGAGTTCCTCGTGCCCTCGCGCATCCACGACGGGCAGTTCTACGCGCTGCCGCAGTCCCCGCAGCTCTTCAAGCAGCTGCTGATGGTGGCGGGCTTCGACCGCTACTACCAGATCGTGAAGTGCTTCCGCGACGAGGACCTGCGCGCCGACCGCCAGCCGGAATTCACGCAGGTGGACATCGAGACCTCGTTCCTCGCCGAGCGCGAGATCCAGGACCTGATGGAAGGCCTGGTCCGCCACGTGTTCCAGCGCGTCCTCGACGTGACGCTCCCGCCCTTCCCGCGCCTCACGTACGCCGAGGCCACCTCGAAGTACGGCAGCGACAAGCCCGACCTGCGCGTGAAGCTCGAGCTCACGGAACTCACGGACCTCATGAAGGGCGTGGATTTCAAGGTGTTCCGCGCCGCGGCTGAGCTGCCCGACGGCCGCGTGGCGGCGCTGCGCGTGCCCGGCGGCAACGCGGCCTTCACCCGCAAGGAACTGGACGACCTCACGCCCTTCGTGGCGATCTACGGCGCCAAGGGCCTCGCCTACATCCGCGTGAACGACCGCACCCGGCCGAACGAGGAGGGCCTGCAGTCGCCGATCGTGAAGTTCTTCAAGCCCGAGCAGCTCGCGGCCATCCTGGAGCGCACCGGCGCGCAGGACGGCGACGTGATCTTCTTCGGCGCGGACCGCCGCAAGGTGGTGAACGACGCGCTCGGGGCGCTGCGCATGAAGGTGGGCCATGAGAAGGGCCATGCCGAGCCGGGCTGGCGCCCCTGCTGGGTGCTCGACTTCCCGGCCTACGAGTACGACGAGGAGGGCAAGCGCTGGGTCGCGGCCCACCACCCGTTCACGAGCCCGAAGGACGAGCATGTCGCGCTGATGGAGACCGACCCGGGCAAGGTGCTCGCGAAGGCGTACGACATCGCGCTGAACGGATGGGAGATCGGCGGCGGCTCCGTGCGGATCCACCGCGCCGAGGTGCAGGCGAAGCAATTCAAGACGCTCGGCATCACCGACGAGGAGGCCCGCGCCAAGTTCGGGTTCCTGCTCGATGCGCTCGCCTACGGCGCCCCGCCGCACGGCGGCATCGCCTTCGGCTTCGACCGCCTGGTCGCGATGATGTCCGGCGTGGACCAGATCCGGGACGTCATCGCGTTCCCGAAGACCCAGCGCGGCCAGGACATGATGGTCGAGGCGCCGAGCCCGGTCACCGAGCGCCAGCTTCGCGAGCTGCACATCCGCCTGCGCGGGGCGGCTCCGGCCGCCTGAGCGCCATGCCTATCGCGCTCATCGCCCACGGGGGCGCCGGCCGGTGGCGGCCCGGATCGGACGACGACGCGCTCGCGGGCCTCACGCAGGCGGTGCAAGCCGGTCGGCGCATCCTGGCCGCCGGCGGCTCCGCGCTCGAGGCGGTGTGCGCCTGCGTGGTCCTGCTCGAGGACAACCCGATCTACAACGCCGGCACCGGCGCCGTGCTCAACTTCGACGGCTTCTGCGAGCTCGACGCGTGCGTCATGGAAAGCCGCGAGTCGCGCGTGGGCGCTGTCTCCGGGCTGCAGCGCGTGCGCAATCCCGTCCTCGTCGCGCGCAAGGTGATGGAGGAGACCGACCACGTGATGCTCACGGGCGACGGCGCGCAGCGCTTCGCCCGCGTGATGGGCTTCCCGGACTACGATCCCGTCACGCCCGATCGGCGGGCCGACTGGCTCGACAAGCGCAACCGCGTGGACGAGGTCCTGGGCAAGCACGCGCTCAAGATGCGGCGCTTCCTGAAGGAGCACCCCGAGTACGCGGGCGGCACGGTCGGCGCGGCCGCGGTCGACGCGAGCGGGGTGCTGGCCGCGGCCACGTCCACGGGCGGGGTGACGCTCAAGATGGTCGGTCGCGTGGGCGATTCACCGGTGCCGGGCGCGGGCAACTACGCCTGCGCGCGCGTGGCCGCCTCGGCCACGGGCACGGGCGAATTCGTGCTGCGGGCGCTCGCCACGCGCCGCATCGCCGAACGCATGGAGCAGGGTGAGAGCGTCGAGGCGGCGCTCGAGGCCGTGCTCGAATCGCTGGGCCGCGACTACGACGCGGACGTCGGCCTCATCGCGGTCGACGACCGCGGCACGCCCGTCGCCCGGCACCGCACGAAGGACATGCCGCACGCCCTTTTCTCGGGCGAGGGCCCCGTCCTGGCGCGCATGCGGGTCTAGGCGCGTGGACGCCGGATTCAAGGTCCCGGTTTCCACCCTCGTCGTCGTCTACACGCCCGATCTCGAGGTGCTGCTCATCGAGCGCGCCGACCGCCCCGGTTACTGGCAGAGCGTGACGGGCAGCCAGGAGCCGGGCGAGACGCTCGCCGCGACGGCGGCCCGGGAGGTCGGCGAGGAAACCGGCATCGAGGCCGCCCGCCATGAACTGCGCGACTGGCGGGTGTCCAACGTCTACGAGATCTACCCCATCTGGCGCCACCGGTACGCGCCCGGCGTCACGCACAATACGGAGCACGTGTTCGGCCTGCGCCTGCCGGGCCGGGTCGACATCCGGCTCGCCCCGCAGGAGCACACGCGGCATCGGTGGCTTCCTTGGCAGGCGGCGGCCGGGGAGGTGTTCTCGTGGAGCAACCGCGAGGCCATACTGATGCTTCCCGAGAAGGACGCCCCGCGTCCGCGAAGGACCCCATGACCGTCACGGCCCCGGCGGCGCTCACCGTCGTCACCTACAACATCCACAAGGGCTTCTCGGCGCTCAACCGGCGCCTGGTCGTGCACGAGATCCGGGACTGCCTGCACGCCCTGGCGGCGGACGTCGTCTTCCTGCAGGAAGTGCAGGGCGTGCACCATCGCCATTCGCGCCGCCACGATGCCTGGCCCGAGGGAAGCCAGCACGACTTCCTCACGCACGAGGGCGCGCACTCGGCCTACGGGATGAACGCGATCTACCAGGACGGCCACCACGGCAATGCCATCGTGAGCCGCTTCCCGATCCTGAAGACGGAGAACCTCGACATCTCGCACCACGCGCTCGAGAGCCGCGGCCTGCTGCATTGCGAGCTGGCGATCGCGGGTTGGCCCGAGCCGCTTCACTGCATCAACGTCCACCTGGGCCTGTGGGCACGCAGCCGCCGCTTCCAGCTAGAGTGGCTGTGCCATCGCATCCGTGACGCGGTTCCCGAGGGGGCGGCGCTCGTGGTCGCCGGCGACTTCAACGACTGGCGCGGGAAGGCGACCAAGCTCCTGGCGCACGAGCTGGGCCTGGCGGAGGTGTTCGAGCACTCGACCGGCTGCCACGCCCGCAGCTTCCCGGCGCGCCTGCCGCTGCTCAGCCTGGACCGCATCTACGTGCGCGGGCTCAAGGTGGGCCGCGTCGAGCGCCTGGCCGAAGGCGCCTGGTCGCGGATGTCGGATCACGCCGCGCTCGCCGCGCGCCTGACCCGCTGACCGCGGGCCGCGACGCCGATGAAGCCGGTCGCCGGCAACCGCGTGACGCTGCTTCGCAACGGCGGGGAGTTCTTCCCCGCCCTCGTCGCGGCCATCGACTCGGCGAGCGTCGACGTGCGGCTCGAGACCTACATCTTCCGGGACGACTCGGCGGGACAGTCGGTCGCGCAGGCGCTCAAGCGGGCCGCCGGGCGCGGGGTGCAGGTCCAGCTGCTCATCGACGGCTTCGGGTCGCGGGACCTGGCGCCGGAGTTCGTCGAGGACCTGCGCGGGAGCGGCGTCGTCGTGGAGCGCTTCCGCCCCGAGCGGGGCTGGCCGTCTTTCCGCCGCAACCGCCTGCGCCGCCTGCACCGCAAGATCGCGCTCGTCGACCAGCGCGTGGGCTTCGTGGGCGGCATCAACATCCTGGACGACTTCGCCGAGCACGGGCGGCCGGCGCCGCGCCTGGACTACGCCGTGCGCCTGGAGGGGCCCGTGCTGGGGGAGATCTACCCGGTGGTGCACCGCCTGTGGTGGATCGTGACGACGCTTTCGCGCCGCGAGCGGCAGCCCGCCTTCTCGGCGCCGGCCGTGCGGCCGGGCCCCGCCGGCCCGACGACCGTGGCCTTCGTGCACCGCGACAACTTCCGCCATCGCCACGACATCGAGGCGCTCTACCTGGAGGGCATCGGGGCCGCGCGCCGCGAGATCCTCATCGCCTGCGCGTACTTCATGCCGGGCTGGCGCGTGCGCCACGCGCTGATGGAGGCCGCGGGCCGCGGGGTGCGCGTGGCGATCGTGGTCCAGGGCTGGTCCGACCATCGCGTCTTCCAGCAGGCGAGCCGCGTGCTCTACGGCGCGCTCCTGGACCACGGCATCGAGATCTACGAGTACGAGCGCAGCGAGCTGCACGCGAAGGCGGCGGTGGTCGACGCACGCTGGGCGACCGTGGGCTCCTCGAACCTGGATCCCTTCAGCCTCTTCCTCGCGCGCGAGGCCAACGTCGCGGTGCACGGGGAGGCCTTCGCGCAGGAGCTGCGCGATTCGATCGACCACGAGATCGGTCACGGCGCGCGCGCCGTGCCGCGCCTGCTCTGGAAGCGCCGGTCGTGGCAGGCGCGCGTGATCGGGTGGCTCGCCTACGGCTATGCACGCCTCGCGATGGGCATCGCGGGCGTCGGGCGGAGCTGGTACTAGCCGGCCCTAGCGGTGCTCGGTGCGCCCGGTGCGGTCGGCGCGGTTGGCCGAGGAGCCGCGGATCAGCGTGCCCACGCCCTCGCTCGTGAGGACCTCGAGCAGCAGCGCATGCGAGACGCGGCCATCGATGATGTGCGCCGTCTTCACGCCGTTCTTCACCGCGTCGAGCGCGCAGTCCACCTTGGGCAGCATGCCGCCGGAGATGGTCCCGTCATCGATCAGCTCCTTCACCTTCTTGGAGGTGAGGCCGGTGATGACCTTGCCTTCCTTGTCCAGCACGCCCGTGGTGTTGGTGAGCAGGATCAGCTTCTCGGCCTGCAGCGTCACGGCGAGCTTGCCGGCGGCCACGTCCGCGTTGATGTTGTAGGCCGTCCCGTTCTCGTCCGCGCCGATCGGGGCGATGACGGGGATGAAATCGCGCGCATCCAGCACGTGGATGATCTCCGGGTCGATCCGAACCACCTCGCCCACCAGGCCCACGTCGATCTTCTTGCGCTTGTCCTCCTTGCTCGCCACCTTGAGCTTGCGCGCGTGGATGAAGTGCCCGTCCTTCCCGGTGAGGCCCACGGCGCGCCCGCCCGCCTTGTTGATGAGCGTGACGATCTCCTGGTTGATGAGGCCGCCGAGCACCATCTCCACCACGTCGAGCGTCTCCTCGTCCGTGACGCGCATGCCCTGGATGAACTGGCTCTGCTTGCCGAGCTTCTGCAGCAGGGCGCCGATCTGGGGGCCGGCGCCGTGCACCACGACCGGGTTCATGCCGATCAGCTTGAGCAGGACGATGTCCTCGGCGAAGTCCTCCTGCAGCGCCACGTCGGTCATCGCGTTGCCGCCGTACTTGATGACGATCGTCTTGTCGTAGAAGCGCTGGATGTAGGGCAGCGCCTCGATGAGCACATCGGCTTTCTGGGCGGAGGACAGCTTGGGGGGCATGGAGGCGGCTTCGAAGGGTGGCGGGAAGTGGGCGCTATTGTAGGCGAGGCGGGGTCCGCCGAGAACCGGGCAAGGCGCCGATCGGGGCCCGCCGAGGGTCGCCTGCGCGTCCGGTACGCTTGGCGGTGCTATGATTTCCCGCCTGCGGCACGCGTAACGGGCACGCACAGCAGGCGTGTGGACGCGGTGCCCTTGAATCCGAGCAGACACGGGAGACCGACTTGACCACGAAGAACACCCTCATCCAGTCCGCCATCGCGGGCGTGATCGCCCTGGGCGCCGCGCAGGTCGCCACCGCGCAAGCCCACGACGGCAAGCCCGAGGCCGGCAAGGAGAAGTGCTACGGCGTCGCCAAGGCCGGGCAGAACGATTGCGGCACGGCCACGCACGCCTGCGCCGGCCAGGCCAAGAAGGACAAGGCCCCCGACGAGTGGAAGTACGTCGCCAAGGGCACGTGCGAGAAGATGGGCGGCAAGCTCAAGCCCGCGGCGGGCAAGTAGCGGCGACGGGCATGGGGGCGCGCTTTCCGCCCCGGGCCCCGCAGCCCGAGCGGGCCGGCATCGGGCTTCGCACCCCGCATTTCGAGGCGCTCGCGAGCCTGCGCCCCCCGCTTTCCTTCCTCGAGGTGCACAGCGAGAACTACTTCGCCGAGGGCGGGCCGGCGCTCGCCTGGCTCGAGCGCTTCCGGGCCGACTATGCGGTGAGCCTGCATGGCGTGGGCCTGTCCCTCGGTTCCGCCGATCCGCTCGACGAGGAGCACCTCGCCCGCCTCGTGCGCCTGGAAAGGCGCATCGAGCCCGCGTTGGTCTCCGAGCACCTGTGCTGGTCGAGCATCGGCGGGCGCCACCTCAACGAGCTGCTCCCGCTGCCCGCCACGCCCGAGTGCCTGGACCACGTCGCTGCGCGCGTGGACCGCGTGCAGGAGGCGTTGGGCCGGCGCATCCTGGTGGAGAACGTGTCGGCCTATGTCCGCTTCGCCGACTCGCCGATCCCCGAGGGCGAATTCGTCGCGGCCCTGGCGAGGCGCACCGGCTGCGGCATCCTGCTCGACGTGAACAACGCCTGGGTGAACGAGCTCAACCACGGCACGCCCGCGCGCGAGTTCCTCGCGGCCATCGATCCGGCGAGCGTGGGCGAGATCCACCTGGCCGGACCCGAGCGCACGGCCGAAGGCTGGGTCGATACCCATTCCGCGCCCGTCTTTCCCGAGGTGTGGGCGCTCTACGAGGAGACGCTCGCGCGCCTGGGCCCGGTGCCCACGCTCATCGAGTGGGATACCGACATTCCCGCCCTGGAGGTGCTCCTCGACGAGGCGGCGCATGCCGATCGCCTCCTCGCGGCCGCCGCCCGGGCCGCCTGCCCCGAGCCGGCCTGAATGGCCGCCGATCGCCTGCGCCGGCTCCAGGAGGACTTCGCCGCGGCCGTCACGTCCGGCGATGCATCGGCGCTCGACAGGCACCTGGCTGGCAGCCGGCTCGGCGTGGAGGTCTACCGCCATGCCGTCGCCGCCAATGCGGATGGGGCCCTCGCCGCCGCCTTTCCCGTCGTCGCGCGGCTCGTGGGCGCGGATTTCTTCGCGGAAGCCGCGCGCGTGCACCGGCTCGCCTCGCCATCCACGAGCGGGGACTTGAACCGGTACGGGTCGGGATTCGCCGCCTTCCTGGCGGCCTATCCCCACGCGGCCGCATTGCCCTGGCTCGCGGACGTGGCCCGCCTCGAGTGGGCCTGGCACGAATCGCTGGGCGCGGCCGATGCACAGGGGCTCGATCACGAGGCGCTCGCTCGCGTGCCGCCCGAGCGGCAGGCCCTGCTGCGCTTTCACCTGCATCCGGCCGTGCGCCTGGTGCGCTCGCCCTGGCCCGTGCTCGCCATCTGGGAGGCGAACCAGGCGGGCCGCGATGGCACGCCAGCCCGCGAGGAGGGTGCCGACGACGTCCTGCTCTGGCGGGAATCGAACCGCGTGCGACTCGCGCTCCTTTCGCCGATGGAGGCGGGATTCGTCGAGGCGATCGGCCGAGGGTGCGCGCTGGGTGATGCCGTGGGAGAGAGCGACTGGGACCTGCCCGGGCTGCTCGCGCGCCTGGCCGGCACCGGTGCGATCTGCGGCTTCGGCCTGGCGGACGCCGAAGGGACCTAGCGGCGCTTCGCGGGATCGACCACGTCGGCGGCGATCCGCCAGCCCGCGCTTTCGCGTCGCCAGACGCGCACGAAGTGACCGGCCTTCGCCTCGCCTGCCCGTGCGTAGTGCCCGGTCGCGAATCCGAGGTCGCCCGCTTCGCTCGTTTCGCTGCGCTCGCGGACCCAGTCGAGGGCTCCCGCGGGCTCGCCGGCATGGGCGAGGGCGGCTTCGCGGCCCAGTCGCGGCGCGAAGCCCTCCCGGTACAGCCGCAGGTCGGCGGCGCCCCAGGCGGCGTAGGCGCTCGCCGTGCCCTGCGCGCGCGCTATCCGGGCGAAATCCGCCTCGGCCTCGTCGATCGTGCCGGACGCTGCAGGCGCGGCCGGCGTCGTCCGCGCCTGCAGCGGCGCATCCCACAGGGCCGCCCCGGGATGGGAAATGCCCAGGTCCACGTGCACGCGCCAGGCGCCTTGCGCCCCGCGGCGCCAGACCGAGATGAACTGTCCGTAACGGGGCGCGGCGGACGGATCGCTTCGCCGCGTGATCTTCCAGGGGCCGGTCGACAGGCCCATCTCGCCCGAGGCGGCCGTCTCCACGAAGGCCGGGCGCCAGTCGAGCACGATGGGCGGATCGGGCTCCCGGGCGATGGTGGCCGGGCCATCGACGGGGCCGTCCCGGAAGAGGGTGGCCCCGGGCGCGAGCCAGGCGAGGAAGGCCGCGCGCAGGCCTTCGCGAACCGATTGCGCGGCGAAGGCGGATTCGGCGGCGGCGAGCGTCGCGGGCGCGTCGACGGGCTTGCCGGACAGGGGCAGGCCCTGGCAGCCCGCGAGCAGGAGGGAGGCGGCGACGAGTCGCTTCATGGCGGCCATTCTGGGCGAGAGCGCCCGGCTCCGGCGTTACGCGTTGCGCCCGCGCGTGACCAAACGTTCGGCGCTCAGAGGATGTAGCGGGCGAGATCCTCGCTGCGCGAGAGCTCCGCGAGCCGGGCATCCACGTAGGCGGCGTCGACGACCAGCGAGCGCGTGCCCTGGCCCGCGTCGAAGGAGATCTCCTCCAGGAGCTTCTCCATCACCGTGTGCAGGCGCCGCGCGCCGATGTTCTCGGTGCGCTCGTTCACGGAGAAGGCGATCTCCGCCAGGCGGCGGATGGCCTCCGGCGTGAAGGAAAGCGCGACCTCCTCGGTCGCGAGGAGCGCCTCGTACTGCCTGGTGAGGCAGGCGTCGGTCGAGGTGAGGATGCGCTCGAAGTCCCCGACGGACAGGCTCGAGAGCTCCACGCGGATGGGCAGGCGCCCCTGCAGCTCGGGCACCAGGTCCGAGGGCCTCGCCAGGTGGAAGGCGCCGCTCGCGATGAACAGGATGTGGTCGGTGCGCAGCACGCCGTACTTCGTGGTGACCGCGGTGCCCTCCACGAGCGGCAGCAGGTCCCGCTGCACGCCCTGGCGCGAGACGTCGACGCCGGCGACCTCGCCGCGGCTCGCGATCTTGTCGATCTCGTCGATGAACACGATGCCGTTCTGCTCCACCGCGCGCATCGCCTTCAGCCGGATCTCCTCCTCGTTCACGAGCTTGCCGGCCTCCTCGTCCGTCAGCAGGCGCATCGCCTCGCGCACGGCGAGGGTGCGCCGGCGCCGGCGGCCGCCGCCCAGGTTCGCGAACATGCCCTGGAGCTGCTGGGTGAGCTCCTCCATGCCCGGCGGCGCCATGATCTCCATCGCGCCCGCGCCCTGCGAGATGTCGATCTCGACCTCCTTGTCGTCGAGCTTTCCCTCGCGCAGCATCTTGCGGAAGCGCTGGCGCGTCGAGCCGGGCTCCTGGCCCTCGCTCGCCGGCACGCCGGGCAGCAGCACGTCCAGGAGCCGCTCCTCGGCGGCATCCTCGGCGCGCGGGCGCACCTTCTGCATCTCCTGCTCGCGGGTGGCCTTCACCGCGACCTCGGCCAGGTCGCGGATGATCGTGTCCACGTCGCGGCCCACGTAGCCGACCTCGGTGAACTTGGTGGCCTCCACCTTGATGAAGGGAGCGTTCGCCAGGCGGGCGAGGCGGCGGGCGATCTCGGTCTTGCCCACGCCCGTCGGGCCGATCATCAGGATGTTCTTGGGCGTGATCTCGCTTCGCAGGGGCTCGGCCACCTGCGAGCGGCGCCAGCGGTTGCGCAGCGCGATGGCCACCGCCTTCTTCGCGGCGTTCTGCCCGACGATGTGCTTGTCGAGCTCGTGGACGATTTCCTGGGGAGTCATCATGGACGGGCGCCCCGCGGCCTGCGCTAGAGCGTCTCCACCACGTGGTTCTGGTTGGTGTAGATGCAGATGTCGCCCGCGATCTCGAGCGCCCGCTTGACGATCTCCGCCGGCGGCAACGTGGTGTGCTCGAGCAGCGCGATGGCGGCCGCCTGCGCGTACGGGCCGCCGCTGCCCATCGCGACGATGCCGCGCTCGGGCTCGAGCACGTCCCCGTTGCCGGTGATGAGGAGCGAGGCCTCGGCATCGGCGACGGCGAGCATCGCCTCCAGGCGCCGGAGCATGCGGTCGGTGCGCCAGTCCTTCGCGAGCTCGACGGCCGAGCGCGTGAGGTTGCCCTGGTGCTTCTCGAGCTTGGCCTCGAAGCGCTCGAAGAGCGTGAAGGCGTCCGCGGTGGCGCCGGCGAACCCGGCGAGGATGCGCTCGTTGTACAGGCGGCGCACCTTGCGCGCCGAGGCCTTCACGACCACGTTGCCGAGCGTCACCTGGCCGTCCCCGCCCATGGCGACCTCCCGGCCGCGGCGGACGCAGACGATGGTCGTGCCGTGGAATGTCGGCTCTGGCATGGCTAGTTGGACTTGCGGCGCAGGAGGATGGCGTGGCGATTGAACCCGAACGCCTCGAGCAGCGCCGCGTTCAATTCCGAAAGATCCGAAAGGATTACCCGCTTGCCGGCCAGCTGGATCGCCTTCACGACCTCGAAGAACTGGCTGCAGGCGGCGAACTCGATGCGCAGCACCTTGCCCATGTCGACCACCGCTTCCGGCCGCGAGGCGGCATGGGAGGCGAGCTCGGCGAACTGGTTCTGGCTGGCCGTCGAGATCACGCCCTTGAACGTGTAGCCCGCCTCGACGGCGGCCTGCGGCGGCGCGGGCGCCGGCGCGACGCGCGAGGCGGCCGCCACGGTGTTCACGTACACCTCCCAGTTCGGGGGCGACATCTCGAAGGCCACGGCGTACTCGAGCCCGAGCTCCTCGAAGAGCTCCATCCTGCCCTGCAGCACGTAGATCTCGAAGAGCAGCAGCCAGAAGCTGCGCGTGGCCTCGGAGGCGCGCTCGTTGAACGCCTCGCGCAGCACGCGCTCGAGCCCCTCCGTGTTGTTGAACCACATCGGCATGCCTGCGCGGCGAAGGCGCAGCAGCGCCTTGGCGAGGAGCGCGGCCTCGGACGCCGTGATCGAGGTGAGCTTCGCGGTGTCCAGGCGCACCGTGCCCATCTGCTCGGCGAACGCGACGAACTTCTCGATCTCGGGCGCGAGCTCGCCGAGCGAATTGGGCTTGAGGGCGAAGAAGTCCTTGCGTTCGCGGCTCTGGGCGCGACGCGGGTCGGAGCCGGCGTCGGCGCCGCCGGCCCACACCGGCGGGGACTGCTCGAACTTCACGGTGAACAGCATCGACAGCGAGTCGAACTCGGCGCGGTTCTGCGTGACCTCGTAGAGGTCGAAGAGCATGTGCCAGGGCTGGCGGCCGGCGTGCCCGGAGGTGTCGCGGATCTCGGCGCGCAGGATCGACTCGGCCGCGGCGGCATGGTTGGCCGCGTAGAGGATGGCCGCCTCCTGGGTGGGGGAGAGCGGGGCGGAGTGGTACTCCTCCGTGCCCACGCGCCCGGCAGGGCGGGCGAGCGAGGGCTTCGGGGTCCCGGCGGGAATGGCCACGGGCGCGGCTGCCGGCGCCTCAGTACTTGACCGAGGCGGCGTTGCTGAGCCGGTAGTAGACGACGTCGTTCTCCAGCACCGACATGCGGCCGGCGACGACGATCGGCTCGAAGGTGAAGTCGATGGGCTGGTCGGCCATCACCTCGACGAGGGATTCCGGCCCGCCGGTGAGGCAGAACGAGCAGTGCGGGGGGAAGGCGGAGAGCAGGAAGCGCTTCTGCTTCTTGGCCTGGTCGAGCGGCATCATGAAGCCGTAGAGCTTCACCTGCTGCTTGTCGAGTTCCCGCACTTCCTTCGTGAAGGCCGGACCGAACTTCTTGTCGGCCTTCTGCACGGTCTTGGTCGATTGCAGCAGCTGCCAGGGTACCGTGCCGGCCGGGGCGGGGTCGGCGCCGATCTGGAACCCGCCACCCGGAACCGGGAGCTTGGACGGATCCTGCGGCTGGACCGCGTGGCCCGCGGCGGCCGCGAAAGCGGCGGCGGCGAGGAAGGCGGTTGCCCTGCGAAGCGTCTTCGATTGCGCCATGGTTCTTTTCGCCTATCGTTTTGCGAGCAGGCTCGCGGGATCGCTCAGGTACGCCTGCACGGCGGGAACGAGGCAGGTGACAGCGCCCACCCCGAACACCGCGGCCACCACCGACGCCTCGCCCGGAACCCAGGCAAGGCCCGTCAGGGGCCAGGAACCGGACTGGGCGAGCCACAGGCCCAGCACGTGCGTGGCCCCGTGTCCGAGGGCCAAACCCAGTATAACTCCCGCTATGAGGAGCGTCACGCCTTCGGCCAGCGTGAGGGCGGCCAGGGTGGCGGGGCGCGCCCCGAGGGTGCGCAGCAGCGCGAGGTCGTAGCGGCGCTCCTGCAGCGCCGAGGTGAGCGCGACGAACACCGAGAGCGCCGCGCTCGCCATGAGGACGAGGGCGAACCACTGGAGCGTGTCCACGCCGACGCCCACCAGGTCCAGCAGCTTCGCGCTCTCGTAGGCGGGCGAGGCGGCCTGCATCGCGGTCTGCGCGTTCACCATCCGGGGCAGCATGGCGGCGGCGAGCGGCGTGCGGTAGCGCAGCAGGAGCGCGGTGATCTCGCGCTTGCCGTCATCGGCCGCCGGGGCGTGCGGCGCGCCGGCCCCGGGCTTGTCCGCCGCGTCCGCGCCGTGGTGCTCGTGGACGTGCCAGACGCTTTCGACCGAGGTGAGCACCAGCCGGTCGATCACGCTGCCGGTGGGCTCGAGGATGCCGACGACGGTATAGGGCGTGTCCGCGTGCGCGGGCCCGGACTGCGCCAGGCCGTGGGAGCCGGCGAATTTCGCGCCCACCTCGAGCCCGTGGCGCCGGGCGACCTGGGCCCCGAGGACCGCCTGCATCTCGTCCTCGAACAGCGCGCCCTTCGCGAGCTTCGCCCCGTAGAGGGCGGGATACGAGGCGTCGGTGCCGACGATGCGGTGGCCGCGGAAGGAATCGCCGAGCGCGAGCGGCGTGGCCGAGGCGACCATCGGGTTCCTCGCGACGGCGTTGGCCGCCTCGAGCGGGATGTTGCCGGTGGGCACGTCGGCGTGGAAGACGGCCGACAGGATGAGCTGCAGCGGGCTGCCCTTCGCGCCGATCACCAGGTCCACGGGCTTCGCGTCGCTCGATAGGCGCTCCTCGGCCTGGTGCGAGACGAGCAGCAGGAAGACCAGCGTCGCCACGCCCAGGGCGAGCATCGCCACGTGGAGCGCGGTGAGCAGCGGGCGGCTCGCGAGGTAGGCGAGGGCGAGGCGTGCGAGCTTCACAGGTCGAGCCTCGCGCGGAAGCGGCCGCGGATGCGGTTGTCGTGCGTGGCGACCAGGAGCGTGGCCCCGCAGGCGGCGGACTGCTCGAGCAGCAGCGCGAGGGCCTTCTCGCAGTTGGCGTCGTCGAGCGCGGAAGTGGGTTCGTCGGCCAGGATGAGCGCCGGGCGGTTCACCACCGCGCGCGCGATGGCCACGCGCTGGGCCTCGCCCACCGAGAGATCGCGCGCCCGGGAGGCGGCGTGCGCGGCGAGCGCGAGGCTCGCCAGGACCTCGTCGATGCGCGCGTCGTCGGCCGGCAGGCCGGCCAGGCGCTGCGCGAGGCGCAGGTTCTCGCGCACGGAGACCACCCCGATGAGGTGCAGGGTCTGCAGGACGAGGCCGACCTTGCGCGCCCGGAACGCGTCGCGGCCCGCGGGCGTCATCGCGGTGACCGCCTCGCCGTCCACGACGACCGTGCCCGCCGTGGGGGTGGCGAGCCCGGCGATCGCGTTGAGCAGCGTGCTCTTGCCGCTGCCCGAGGGGCCGAGCACCAGGCTCGCCTCGCCGCGCGGCACGTCCCAGGCGGGCACCGAGAGGACGGTTCGCCCGGCGTAGTCCTGGCGCAGGTCGCGGATCCGGAGCATCGGGCCGCCCTAGGCCACGCAGTACGCGAGGCCTTCCTCGAACAGCCGGCGCGGGATGCGCCGGCCGATGAAGACCATCACGCTCTCGCGTGTCTCGTCCGGCGCCCAGGGCTTGCCGGGCGTGCCGCCCATCAGCATGTGCACGCCCTGGAAGATCA
Organism: Usitatibacteraceae bacterium; assembly: GCA_044221765.1. Lineage (GTDB taxonomy): Bacteria > Pseudomonadota > Gammaproteobacteria > Burkholderiales > Usitatibacteraceae > FEB-7. Next base: position 19,535 of record JBGAOO010000034.1, read on the forward strand.
TGCGGCGCGGCTCGCCCTCGATATTGAGCACGCCCTTGTAGCGCAGCAGGTCCTCGCCGTAGTTCTGCACCATGAGCGAGAGGAAGGTCTCGATCTTCTCCATGTGCAGGGGGCGCGGGTCCTTCCACACGAAGCTCTTCACGTCGTCGTCGTGGTGGTGGTGCGTGTCCTCGAGGAAGGCGGGGTCGATCTCCAGGGCCGCGTTCAGGTTGAAGCCGCGGATGTCCAGGATCTCCCGGATGTCGGTCTCGCCGAAGTGCACCTTCTTCTGGTGCGCGCGGGGATTCATGTCGCGCAGGCGGTCCATGAGGTCCTTCGTCTCGGACTCGGCCACCAGGTCGGTCTTGGACAGCAGGATCCGGTCCGCGAAGCCGATCTGCGCCCGCGCCTCGTCGTGCTCGTCGAGCTGCTTCTGGCCGTGCTTGGCGTCCACCACCGTCACGACGGCGTCGAGCAGGTACTGGTCGTGGATCTTCTCGTCCATGAAGAAGGTCTGCGCCACCGGCCCCGGGTTGGCGAGCCCGGTCGTCTCGATGATCACGCGGTCGAACTTCAGCTCGCCGCGGCCGCGCTTGCCGTGCAGCTCGCCCAGGATGCGCACCAGGTCGCCGCGCACGGTGCAGCACAGGCACCCGTTGTTCATCTCGACGATCTGCTCCTCCTTGTCCTGCACGAGGATCTCGTTGTCGATGCCGGTCTCGCCGAACTCGTTCTCGATCACCGCGATGCGCTCGCCGTGCTGCTCGTGGAGGATGCGGTTCAGGAGCGTGGTCTTGCCGCTGCCCAGGAAGCCGGTGAGGATCGTGACGGGGATGAGGTCCTGCTCGGGAGTGGGGGCGGCGGCCATGGGGTTACCTCGGGGCGGTTTCGATGGCGGCGAGGGGAAGCGTTCCCCCGGCCGAGGCGAAAGAATCCAATGTCTGGGCGACGAAGGCGACTTCAAGGTCCCGCACGATGAACACCAGGCGGGTGCCGCGGTCGGCGTCGGGCCAGGCCGGCAGCCGCGCCGCGGGGTAGAGCGTGTGCTGGACGGCATGGATGGCCACCGGGCCGGCCTCGCCGGCGAGGTTCGCGAGGCCCTTCACGCGCAGGATGCGCTCGCCGGCCATCTCGAGCAGGGTGCCCAGCGCATCCTCGAGGGTGGCCCAGTCGAGCGTGCCCTCGTGGCGCCAGACGAAGGAGCGCACGAGCCGGTCGTGCGCGGCGTCGCGGGCGAGGCCGGCATGGCGGTAGGCGCCCGCATTGAGCCACGAGCCGGCGTCGGCGAGCCGGCCCTCGCCGCGGTACAGGCCCGTGTCGAGCAGGAGCGCGGGATCGGCATCGCCCAGCGTGCTTCGCAGGCGCCTCGCGCCCGGGTTCAGCTCGGCCAGGCGCGACTCGAGCGCCGCCAGGGCGTGCGCCGGGGCGCGGTCGGCCTTGGTGAGCACCAGGCGGTCGGCCACCGCCGCCTGCTTCACCGCCTCCGGGTGCGCGTCCAGCTGCGCGAAGCCGAACTCGCCGTCCACGGTGGTCACCACGCCCGAGAGCGCGTAGCGCGCGGCGACCAGCGGCAGCTCGACGAGCGTGCGCAGGAGCGGGGCCGGGTCCGCGAGGCCGGAGGTCTCGACGATCGCTCGCCGGAAGGCGGGGATCTCGCCGGCGGCCCGCTTGAAGTGCAGCTCGCGCATGGCCTGCACGAGGTCCCCGGCCACCTGGCAGCAGACGCAGCCGCCGGGCAGCACGACCACGTTCTCCGAGGCCGTGCGGACGAGCGCGTGGTCGATCGAGACCGCGCCGAATTCGTTCACGATCACCGCGCTGCCCTCGGCGGCCGGGTGCGCGAGCAGCCGGTTGAGCAGCGTGGTCTTGCCGCTGCCCAGGTAGCCGGTGAGGATCGTGACGGGGATGACGGCGGTGGCGGCCATGGGGAGGAAGGGGCGGGCCGGCGGGCGGGGGGCCGGCGACCGG
>JBGAOO010000399.1:0-2623 GCA_044221765.1 Usitatibacteraceae bacterium
GGAGAGACGCGGCGAGGCCTTCGCCGGCTTCTCGCGCGGGCAGGTCGACGGCTGGGTGAGGCGCTACTCGGCCGGCGTGCGCCTGCAGGACGACGCCTATCGCCTGGAGGAAGGGCGCGTGCCGCCCGCCGGGTTGCCGCCCGACCGGAAGCTGGTCGCGCCCTTCGTGCGCCTGGAGACGAGCGAGGACCGCTTCGACCGCAAGGAAAGGCGCAACCAGCTGGGCCGGCCGGAGTTCTTCGCGCTGGGGTTCGCCTCCGTCCTCGAGGTGGGCCGGTCGAGCCGGGGGCTCGGCTCGAGCCGCGACGCCTGGCTCTACTCGGGATCCGTGAGCCGCGGCTTCGAGCTGGGATCGGAGCGCACGCTGATGGCCTCGGCCTCGATCCGCGGCGAGTACGCCGGCGGGCGGATCGAGCGGCAGCAGGCCGGCGCGGGCGCGCAGTACTACCAGCCGCACCACGGACGCTGGCTCTTCTACGCCTCGGCCAGCGGCGACGTGCTCACCCATCCGGGCCCGGTCGACAGCCTGCTGCTGGGCGGCGAGAACGGGCTGCGCGGCTATCCGCTTCGCTACCAGGGCGGGGACCGCCGCGCGCTCTTCACGCTGGAGGAGCGCATGTTCACCGATCTCTACGTCTGGCGCCTGTTCCGCCTGGGCGCGGCGGCCTTCGTGGACGCCGGGCGCGCCTGGGGCGGGCCCTTCGAGAACCGGCGGGACCGCGGCTGGCTGGCCGATGCCGGCGTGGGGCTGCGCATCTTCAACGTCCGCTCGGCCTTCAGCAACGTGCTGCACCTGGACATCGCCTTCCCGCTCGATCCCGGCGGGAGCGTGAAACGCGTGCAGTTCCTCGTGAAGACGCGCACCAGCTTCTAGCGGGACCGGCCGCGGCGGACCGCGGCGCTGCCTTGCGTCATAATGTGGCCTCTCCGCAGGCAAGGCAGATCGGCGTCGACGCATGGAAAGTCTCTGGAACGAGCAGCAGGCGAGTGCCTTCGAGGGCGACCTCGCGCTTCGCGTCTACACCTCCCGCCTGCTGGGCCGCGACAAGTCGCTGGTGCTGCACGGCGGCGGCAACACCTCCGTGAAGCTGGTCGAGAAGGACGCGCTCGGCCGCGAGCTGGACGTGCTCCACGTGAAGGGCAGCGGGTGGGACCTCGAGACGATCGAGGCCGCGGGCTTCTCCCCGGTGCGCCTGGAACACCTGAGGGAACTGGCGAAGCTGCCCGCGCTCTCCGACCCGGCGATGGTGAACGAGCTGGTCACCCACCTCACGAAGGCCTCGGCGCCCGTGCCCTCGGTCGAGGCGATCCTGCACGCCATCCTGCCGTACCGCTACGTGGACCACACGCACGCCGACGCGGTGCTCGCCGTGACCAACACGGAAGGCGGCGAGGCGCGCATCCGCGAGATCTACGGCGAGAGCGTGGTGGTGATCCCCTACGTGATGCCCGGCTTCGACCTGGCGCGTCTTTGCGCGGAAATCTTCGCGCGCGAGGCCGGCCAGGGGACGATCGGGATGGCCCTGCTCAACCACGGCATGTTCTCCTTCGGCCAGACGGCGCGCGAATCCTACGAGCGCATGATCGACCTGGTCGGGCGCGCCGAGGACTACCTGAAGAAGCAGGGCGCCTGGGAACTTCGCTGGCCCGACCCCGTGCCCGCGGCGCCCGTTGCCCCCGACCTCGCGCGCCTGCGCCGCGACATCTCCGACGTCGCCGGCTTCCCCGTCGTGCTGCGCCGCCAGGCCGATGCGCGCACCCTGGGCTTCGCGAACCACCCCGAGCTCGCGCGCATCGCGCAGCAGGGGCCGGCGACGCCCGACCATTCCATCCGCACGAAACCCCTGCCGATGGTCGGCCGCGACGTGCGCGCCTTCGCCCGCGGGTACACCGACTACTTCAACCGGCACGAGCCGCAGGCGAAGGAGCGCAAGACGCTGCTCGACCAGGCCCCGCGCGTGGTCATCGACCCGCAGCTGGGCCTGTGCACCGCCGGGCGCTCGGCGCGCGAGGCGGCCATCATCGCCGACATCTACGAGCACACCATCGACGTGATCGTGCGCGCCGAGGCCCTGGGCGGCTACAAGGCCCTGCCGCCCAAGGACATCTTCGACGTCGAGTACTGGGACCTCGAGCAGGCCAAGCTGAGGAAGGGCGGCAAGCCGCCCGCCTTCGCCGGCGAGGTGGCGCTGGTAACGGGCGCGGCCTCGGGGATCGGCCGCGCGTGCGTGGATTCGCTCCTCGCGCGCGGGGCGGCCGTCGTGGGCCTGGATCTCAACCCGGCCATCGCGACGATGCTCGCGCGCCCGGATTTCCTGGGGCTCGCGTGCGACGTGACGGACGAGGCGCAGCTGCGCGGGGCGATCGACCGGGCGGTCCAGGCCTACGGCGGCCTCGACATGCTGGTGCTCAACGCGGGCATCTTCCCCGGCGGCTGCCGGATCGAGTCGCTCGCCTCCGCCGAGTGGCGCAAGGTGATGCAGGTGAACCTGGACGCGAACCTGGTCCTGCTGCGAGAGGCGCACCCCTTCCTCAAGCTGAGCCCCCGGGGCGGGCGCGTGGCGATCATCGGCTCGAAGAACGTGCCGGCGCCCGGCCCCGGCGCCGCGGCCTACTCGGCCTC
>JBGAOO010000400.1:0-2621 GCA_044221765.1 Usitatibacteraceae bacterium
CGGAAGTGCCCAATGCCGAGGGGCGCCTGCGTCCCGGGCAGTTCGTGCGCGTGATCCTGCGCGGCGCGGTGCGGCCGGAGGCGATCACGGTCCCGCAGCGCGCGGTGATGGAGGGCCCGCAGGGCAAGCTGGTCTACGTGGTCGGCGCGGAGAACAAGGCCGAGCCGCGCCCCGTCGTGGTGGGCGACTGGAGCGGCACCGACTGGATCATCGAGTCCGGCCTCAAGCCCGGCGACAAGGTGATCGTCGACGGCCTGGTGAAGGTCTACCCCGGCGCGGCGGTGCAGGTGGGCGATCCGCGAGGCGCCGAAGGCGCCCCTCCCGGAAAGCAGCCGCCCCCGCCCGGTGCCGACGCCCCGGGCAAGGCCGAAGCCGGCAAGGCGCCGGACAAGGCGGGCGAGGCCAAGCCCGCCCAGAAGAAGTAGCGGGGGCCACCGGACATGTTCTCCCGCTTCTTCATCGACCGCCCGATCTTCGCGGCGGTCCTGTCGATCTTCATCGTGATCGCGGGCCTCGCGGGCATGCGCTCGCTGCCCATCGCGCAGTACCCCGAGATCGCCCCGCCCGTCGTCCTGGTGCGCGCCGTTTACCCGGGCGCCTCGGCCGAGACGCTCGAGCAGACGGTCGCCGCCCCCCTCGAGAACGCCATCAACGGCATCGAGGACATGCTCTACATGAACTCCACCTCGTCCTCCAACGGCGTGGTGGAGATCTACGTGACCTTCAACATCGGCGCGGACGTCGACAAGGCCGCGCTCAACGTGAACAACCGCGTGAAGCAGGCGGAGCCGCGCCTGCCCGAGGACGTCCGCCGCCAGGGCGTCTTCGTCGAGAAGGGCTCCTCGGCCTTCCTGCAGGTGCTCGCGTTCTACTCGCCGGACGGCCGCTACGACGACTTCTTCACGTCCAACTACGTGACGCTCAACGTGCTCGATTCCCTGAAGCGCGTGCCGGGCACCACCAACGTGCAGATCTTCGGCGCCAAGGACTACGCGATGCGCGTCTGGGTGCGCCCGGACCGCCTCGCGCAGCTGAAGCTCACGCCCTCGGACCTCGTGCGGGCCCTGGGCGAGCAGAACGCCCAGTTCGCCGCCGGCAAGGTCGGCGAGCCGCCGACCGGCGGCGGGCAGGAGGTGGTCTACAACGTCACCACCAAGGGGCGCCTGTCGGACCCGAGGGAATTCGAGAACATCGTCCTGCGCGCCAACCCGGACGGCTCGCGCCTTCGCCTGAAGGACGTCGCCCGCGTCGAGCTCGCCTCCAAGGACTACTCCTTCATCGGCAAGGTGAACGGCAAGCCCGCCACGCTGGTGGGCATCTTCCTGCAGCCCGGCGCCAACGCGCTCGAGGTCGCGAGGACCGTGAAGGCCACCCTGGACGAGGCGGCGCGGGGGTTCCCGAAGGGGCTCACCTACTCCGTGCCCTACGACACAACGCGCTTCGTGGAGGTGTCGATCCGCGAGGTCGTGAAGACGCTGGCCGAGGCCATGGTGCTCGTGTTCCTCGTGGTCTTCCTCTTCCTGCAGAACTGGCGCGCGACCCTCATCCCGTTCGCGGCGGTGCCCGTCTCGCTCGTGGGCACGTTCGCGGGCCTGCTCCTGCTGGGCTACTCGATCAACACGCTCACGCTCTTCGGCATGGTGCTCGCCATCGGCATCGTCGTGGACGACGCCATCGTCGTGCTGGAGAACGTGGAGCGCATCATGCGCGAGGAGGGCGTCTCCGCCCGCGAGGCCGCCATCAAGGCGATGCACGAGGTGACGGGCCCGGTGATCGCCATCGTGCTGGTGCTTTGCGCGGTGTTCGTGCCCATCGCCTTCCTGGGTGGCCTCACGGGCGAGCTCTACCGCCAGTTCGCGGTCACCATCGCCATCGCCGTGGTGATCTCGGGCCTGGTCGCGCTCACGCTCACCCCGGCGCTCTCGGTCATCCTGCTCAAGGGCGCGAAGCACGAGCCCGGCCGGTTCTTCCGCGCCTTCAACCGCTGGTTCGGCCGCGTCACGGACCGCTACGAGAACGGCGTGGCATGGATGATCCGGCGCGGCGTGCTCGCGACGCTGCTCTTCGCCGGCATGGTGGCCATCACCGCGGGCCTGTGGCGCGCGACGCCCGGCTCGCTCGTGCCCGACGAGGACCAGGGCTTCTACATCGCGGCCGTGGTGCTGCCCGACGGCGCCTCGCTCGAGCGCACCGACAAGGTCGTGGGCCAGGTGGTCGAGGCCATCCGGACCAACCCCTACAACGAGTACGTCGTCGCCTTCACCGGGTTCGATTTCCTGGGGGGTACCTTCCGCGAGAACGCGGCCACGATCTTCGTCACCCAGAAGCATTGGGACGAGCGCCCCATTCCCGTGGGCGCCCTCGTGGGCGAGTTCTACATGAAGACCGCCCACATCAAGGAGGGGCTGCCGCTCGCCTTCCCGCCGCCGGCCATCTTCGGCCTGGGCAACACGGGCGGGTTCGAGTTCTACGTGCAGAACCGCGGCGAGGGCGGGCCGCAGCGCCTCGCGGAAGTGGTGCAGCAGCTGCAGGGCGCGGCCATGCAGAACCCGAAGCTCACGCCGATCCAGACGCTCTGGCGGCCGAACGTGCCGCAGCTGCGCGTGGACGTGGACCGCGAG
>JBGAOO010000401.1:0-2614 GCA_044221765.1 Usitatibacteraceae bacterium
CGTAGCTGTTCTGCTCCACGAAGGGCACGGCGATCGCCTCCAGCGACCCCCGGGTGCCGGCCCGCTTCCCGCCCAGCCACGAGGCGAGGGCCGTGGCGGCCACGCCTTCCGGGACGACGAGCCAGACGGGCGTGGCGTTGTGCGCCAGCGCCTCGAAGAGCGCCTGGTACGAGGCCACCGCGTAGCCGAACAGGCTCACGCGAAGCGCACCCGGGGCCGGCTCGCGGCCGGCGAGCCCGTGCCAGAAGGCCGCCTGGGCCTGGCGGTCGGCCTGGAACGCATCTCGCCGGGCGAGCAGGCCGCGCTCGCGCAGCAGGCCGCCGGTGCGCGCGGTGAAGCCCGGGAAGAAGAAGTGGCGCGTGAGCGGCGCGAGGCGCGGGTGCGGGGAAGGCAGCGCATGGCTGCCCTCGACCCAGTCCTCGGCGCTCAGGTACTCCAGGTTGATCCAGCACGGCAGCGGGTCCCGCGCGGCCATCTCGAGCACGTAGGCCTCGGGCGTCTCGCAGCCGAAGGTCTCCACCACCACGTCGGCCACCCCGTCCACCGGCGCGAACTCGCGCTCGGCGAAGCCCTCGTGCCAGTGCCTCACGTCCACGCCCTCGAGCTTCTGCGCCTCGGCCCGGGCGTCGGCCCCGGGACGCAGCTTGGCGAGCACGGTGAGGTCGTCGAGATACAGGCGCACGCGCTTGTGCTGCTCGCGCGCCAGGCACCGCGCCAGGCGCCAGGCGACGGCAACGTCGCCGTAGTTGTCGACGACGCGGCAGAAGATGTCCCAGCGGTCGCGGGCGGCCATGCCGGGAATTCTAGCCCGGCGCCCGCCGCCTCACGGCGCCGGGACTTGCTCTTCGTCAGCGATGCGCCGGATATAGGCGGCGAAGTCGGGATCCTCGCCGCGCAGCAGCACCGGCAACCGCGCGGCGAAATCGGCGCGCCGGCACCATTCTCGCATCCAGTCCTCCCAGGAGTTCCACCGCCGGGCCTGCTCGGGCGACATGACCGGCTCCCAGGCCACGAGGTAGGCGCGTTCGAACAGGCCGATGAGCATGTCGAAGATGACCATCATGCGTTCCTCCTGCTCCGGCGTGAGCGCGGCGGGGCCGCGCCCGGTGCGCAGGTGCAGGTCCGGGTGGTCGATCACGACCTCGAGGAAGTCGTTGTAGGCGTCGGACAGCCGCTGCCAGCTTTCCTCCTCCTCGTTGCGCCGCTCCTTGCGCTGCTCGACGACGAAGATCCCGATGACCACCGGCAGGCCGATCACCGTCACGATGAAGGAGGCGGTCTCCCAGAACTCCTTGGAAAGCAGGTCCATCGCCCGATTTTACCGCTGCCCGCGCCTCAGGCCCCCAGCGCGAGGTAGAGCTCCACCACGGCGCGGCGCCGATCGCGGTCCGCGTTGATCGCCTCCAGGCGGACGGCGAGGAGCTGGCGCTCGGCATCGAGCACCTCGAGCAGGCCGACCACGCCGTTCGCGTGCCGAAGCTTCGCCAGCTCCAGCGCGCGGACGAGCGCCTGTTCCTGCGCGCGGCGCGCGGCGAGCTCCTCGCGGGCCGTGGACTGGAGCGAGATCGCGTCGCGCACCTCGGCGAAGGCCCGGGCGAGCGCCTTGTCGTAGAGCGCCGCGGCTTCCTTCGTGCGGGCATCCGCGAGCTCGACGCCGCTTCGGACCTGCCCGGCGCCGTAGATCGGCTGGAGCAATCCCGCCGCGAGGCTCCAGGTGCGCGCCGGGCCGGTGAACAGGTCCGACAGCGACTGGCTCTCGCCGCCGAAGAAGCCGGTGAGCGAGATCGACGGGTAGTAGGCCGCCCGGGCGACGCCGATGCGCGCGTTGGCCGCCATGAGCCTCGCCTCGGCCTCGCGCAGGTCCGGCCGGCGGCGCAGCAGGTCCGAGGGCAGGCCCGCGGGAACCTCGACGGCCTCCGGCGCGGCCGCGGTGCCGCGCTCTATCGTGGCGGCGTACACCGCGCGCGGGCTGCGGCCGAGCAGCACGGCGAGGGCCCCTTCCTGCCGAGAGCGCTCGCGCTCGATCGCGGGCACGGCGGCCTCGGCGGCGCGCATCTCGGCCTCGAGCTGGTGCAGGTCCAGCTCGGAGGTGATGCCCGCCTCGACCCGGCGCTGGAAGAGCTCGTAGGAGACGCGCCGGCCCTCCAGCGTGCGCAGCGCGACCGCGCGGCTCGCATCGAGGGCCTGCAGCGCGAAGTGGGCACGCGCGACGTCCGCGACGAGCGAGGCGCGCACGGCGTCGCGCCCGGCCTCGGCCGCCAGGAGGTCGGCCTGGGCCGCCTCCGACGCGCGGCGGTACTTGCCCCAGAAGTCGAGCTCCCAGGAGAGCTTGAGGACGGCGCGATGGCGGTTGGTCTCGATCGCCTCCGGCGGCAGCGGGAAGGCGCCGAGCTCGGAGTCGCGATCGCGCGAGCGCCCGGCCTCCAGGCCCACGGCCGGCAGCTGGTCGGCCCGCGTGATGCCGTACTGGGCGCGCGACTGCTCCACGCGGGCGGCGGCGGCGACGAGGTCGCGATTGGCGGCGAGCGCCTCGTCGACCAGCCGCTCGAGCACCGGGTCGCCGAAGAGCGTCCACCACCGCTGGGCGGGCGGCACCGGCGCCTGGCGTGCGGCC
>JBGAOO010000402.1:0-2598 GCA_044221765.1 Usitatibacteraceae bacterium
GCTTCTGGCTCTTCACGTAGCCGGTGTGCGAGAGCGTGACCACCACGTCCTCGCTCGCGATGAGGTCCTCCATGGAGAGGTCCACGCCGTTCACGACGATCTCGCTGCGGCGCGCGTCGCCGAACTCGCGCTTCACCTCCTGCAGCTCGTCCGCGATGATGCGCGTCACGCGCTCGGGCTTGGCGAGGATGTCCAGCAGGTCCTCGATGGTCGCGATCACCTCGCGGTATTCCGAGAGGATCTTGTCCTGCTCCAGGCCCGTGAGGCGCTGCAGCTGCATCTCGAGGATGCGCTGCGCCTGCACGTCGGAGAGGCGGTAGCCCTCGGCGGCCAGGCCGAAGTCGCGCGGCAGGTTCTCGGGCCGGAACTGGTCGGCCGAGGCCCGGTCGAGCATCTGCTGCACCAGGGGCGAGGTCCACAGCCGGCCCATGAGGCCGACCTTGGCGGCCGCGGGCGTGGGCGCGGCCTTGATGAGCGCGATCACCTCGTCCACGTTGGACAGGGCCACGGCGAGTCCCTCGAGCACGTGGCCGCGCTCCCTCGCCTTGCGCAGGTCGAACACCGTGCGGCGCGTGACGACCTCGCGGCGGTGGCGCAGGAAGGCGTCCAGGAACTGCTTGAGGTTGAGCAGCCGCGGCTGCCCCTCCACGAGCGCCACCATGTTCATGCCGAACGTCTCCTGCATCTGCGTGAGCTTGTACAGGTTGTTCAGCACGATCTCGCCGACCTCGCCGCGCTTGAGCTCGATCACCAGGCGCATGCCCTTCTTGTCGGACTCGTTGCGCAGGTCGGCGATGCCCTCGATCTTCTTCTCCGCGACGAGCTCGCTGATGCGCTTGAGGAGCTGGTCGCCGCCCACCTGGTAGGGCAGCTCGTCGACGACGATGGCCTGCTTGTTGGCCTTCTCCATGTCCTCGATGTGCGCGCGCGCGCGCATGAGCACCCGGCCGCGGCCGGTGCGGTAGCCCTCCTTCACGCCGCTCGTGCCGTAGATGATGCCGGCGGTGGGGAAGTCCGGCGCCGGGACGATCGCGATGAGCTCCTCGATGTCGATCTCGGGGTTGCCCAGCAGCGCGACGCAGGCGTCGACCACCTCGCCCAGGTTGTGGGGCGGGATGTTGGTCGCCATGCCCACCGCGATGCCGGAGGAGCCGTTCACCAGCAGGTTCGGGAAGCGCGCGGGCAGGACGAGCGGCTCCTCCTCGCTGCCGTCGTAGTTCGGGCCGAAGTCGACCGTCTCCTTGTCCAGGTCGGCGAGCAGCTCGTGGGCGATCTTCGCCATCCGGATCTCGGTGTAGCGCATCGCCGCGGCGTTGTCGCCGTCCACCGAGCCGAAGTTGCCCTGGCCGTCGATCAGGGGGTAGCGCAGGCTGAAATCCTGGGCCATGCGCACGATCGTGTCGTACACCGCCGTGTCGCCGTGCGGGTGGTACTTGCCGATCACGTCGCCCACGATGCGGGCCGACTTCTTGTAGGCCTTGTTCCAGTCGTTGGACAGCTCGTGCATGGCGAAGAGGACGCGCCGGTGCACCGGCTTGAGTCCGTCCCGAGCGTCCGGCAGGGCGCGCCCGACGATCACGCTCATCGCGTAATCGAGGTACGAGCGGCGCATCTCCTGCTCGAGGCTGATCGGGTGGGTTTCCTTGGCGAATTGTTCCATAAGCGCGGTTCGGGCGACTCCGTCGGGAACCTGCCGTTCGCAGGCTCCAAGCTATTGATTTGTTTGATTTATTGCCGGGTGGCAAAAGGTCGATTCTAGCACAGCCGATGGGGCGAACGCCACGGCCCGCGACGGCGGGCAAGGTGTGGCGAAGGCGCAACGGCAACCCCCGCTTGTTGCACAAAAGCCACCGTCGGTTGTGGACCGGAGGGGGCTTTGTGTATGATTGTGCGAGTCGTCTCAGGCGCGAGCCTAGAAAAAAGCCTTGCCTCAAAAAATCACCTAATACTCTTGGGAGTTCCGACATGAAGATTTCCTCGCTTGGGAAGCAGCTCCTCGGTACGGTTGCCGCCGTGGCGCTCGCCTCCGGCTCCGCGCTCGCCGGCGAATACCCCGTCGTCACCGACTCGCAGGGCGTCCCGGTCCGCGACAGCTCCGGCGACTGCGTCCAGTCTTCCGGCGTGATGCACCCCGATTGCATGCCGAAGAAGGCCCCCGCCCCCGCTGCCCCGGCGAAGCCGTCTACCCCTGCCGCGCCGTCCGCTCCCGCCGCCCCGGCGCCCGCCGCCAAGCCGGCCCCGGCCTCGGTCAAGCAGGCCATCGTGATCCAGGCCGACGCGCTGTTCGACTTCGACAAGTCGGTCGTCCGCCCGGATGGCAAGAAGCGCATCGACGAAGCCCTGGCGAAGCTCGCCGGCGTCGACGTGGAAATGGTCATCGCCACCGGCCACACGGACTCCGTGGGCACGGACGCCTACAACCAGAAGCTCTCCGAGCGCCGCGCCGCGGCCGTGAAGGCGTACCTGGTCTCCAAGGGCATCCCGGCCTCGAAGATCACCACGATCGGCAAGGGCGAATCGCAGCCCGTCGCGACGAACAAGACGGCCGACGGTCGCCAGAAGAACCGCCGCGTCGACATCGAGTTCAAGGGCGTCAAG
>JBGAOO010000035.1:0-21845 GCA_044221765.1 Usitatibacteraceae bacterium
GTCGCAGCTCCAGCCCACGCGGCCGGAGACCGCGTTCGTGAAGACCTTCCCCTGCACCGGGTGCGGGGCGAAGCTCTCCTTCGCGCCCGGCACGCGCAACCTCAAGTGCCAGTACTGCGGCACCGAGAACGCGATCGCCGCGGACGACTCGCGCATCGAGGAACTCGACTTCGACACCTACCTGAAGGCCCTCGAGGGCAAGGCGGAGACGGTCGAGGAGGAGAACGTGCGCTGCGAGAAGTGCGGGGCGGCGCAGAACCTGCCCTCGAGCCTGTTCGCCTCGCATTGCACGTTCTGCGGCGCGGCGATCGTCTCGAAGAGCTACGCCAACCGGCGCATCAAGCCCAAGTCGGTCGTGCCCTTCCAGCTCGATCGCCAGAAGGCGCTGGAGAGCTTCCGCAAGTGGGTGAAGGGGCGCTGGCTCGCGCCCAACGACCTGAAGCGCTACTTCCAGAGCGACGCGGGCCTGCGCGGGGTGTACCTGCCGTTCTGGACCTACGACTGCAACACCGCGAGCGACTACACGGGCGAGCGCGGCGACGACTACTACACGAGCGAGACGTTCACCACGCGCAACTCTTCCGGCCAGACGGTCACCGAGACGCGGCGCGTGAAGCACACCCGCTGGAGCGCCGCCTCCGGCCACGTCGAGCGCTTCCACGACGACGTGCTGGTGATGGCCTCGCACACCCTGCCCGAGACGCTGCTCGCCGGCGTGGGCCGCTGGAACCTGAAGGGGCTCGTGCCCTACCAGCCCGAGTACGTGAGCGGCTTCCAGGCCGAGGCGTACCAGGTCGGCCTGAAGGACGGCTTCCCCGTCGCGAAACAGCAGATCGACGCCGCCGTGGCCCAGCTCGTGCGCGGCGACATCGGCGGGGACCAGCAGCGCATCCACCGGATCGACACGCGCTACGACGACATCACCTTCAAGCACGTGCTGCTGCCGGTGTGGATCTCGGCCTACCGCTACCGCGACAAGGTGTACCGCTTCCTGGTGAACGGGCAGACGGGCGAGGTCGCGGGCGAGAGCCCGAAGTCCTGGTGGAAGATCGCCTTCCTCGTGCTCGGCATCCTCGCCGTGCTGTTCGTGATCCTCATGGCCGGGGGCAGGCGCTAGGCGCCCGTGCAGCGCCAGGCCGCCCCGGCCGACCGGGCAGGGCGCTAGCCCACCTGCGAGAGCATCGTGTCGCCGCCGGAGACCTCGAACTTGCCGGGTCCCTCGATGTTGACCGCCTTCACCACGCCGTCGTCCACGAACAGCGAGAAGCGCTGGCAGCGCATCCCCATGCCGCGCGCATTCAGGTCGAGCTCCAGGCCCAGCAGCTTCGTGTAGGCGGCGCTCCCGTCGGCCATGAAGCGGATCTTGCCGCCGGCCTTCTGGTCGCGCGACCAGGCGCCCATCACGAACGCGTCGTTCACGGCGAAGCACCAGATCTCGTCCACGCCCTTCGCCTTGAGGGCATCGTAGTTGTTCAGGTAGCTCGGCACGTGCTTGGCCGAGCAGGTGGGCGTGAAGGCGCCGGGCAGGCCGAAGATCGCGATCTTCTTGCCCTTCACCAGGTCCTCGACCTTGAAGGTGTTCGGGCCGATCGAGCAGCCATTGCCCTCGACCTCGATGAACTCGTTGACGGTGCCCGCGGGCAGTCGATCGCCGACTTTGATGGTCATGTGAAGCTCCTCTCTTTGTTGTGGGTGGGGAAGAAGTATCAGGGTACGGCGTGGGGCGCCCGCCGGAACGCCGCGAGCGCGAGGCCGGCGGCCACGAAGGCCCCGCCGAGGATGCGGTTCACCCAGCGCAGGTGCGAGGCGTCCTTCATCACGGCGAGCACGCGCGCGGCCAGGCCGATGTAGCCGGCCATGACGACCATGTCCACCACCAGGGTGGTGAGGCCGAGGATGGCGTACTGCGCGAACTGCGGCCGCGCCACGTCGATGAACTGCGGCAGCACGGCCACGTAGAAGATGATGCCCTTGGGGTTGGTGAGGTTCACGAGGAACCCCTTGAGGAACACCTCGCGCGAATCGCGGCCCTGCGGCGCGTCCGTGCGCTCGTCGAACCGGTGCGGCTCGGCGCGCCAGGTGGCGAGGCCCAGCCAGACGAGGTAGGCCACGCCCGCCCATTTCACGCCGGTGAACAGCGTCTCCGAGGCGAGCAGGAGCGCGCCCAGGCCCACGGAGACCAGCACCATCAGCACGAGGTTGGCGCCCTGCATCCCGACGGCATTCCACATGCCGCGGCGGAAGCCGTGGTTCAGGCCCGCGGCGAGGCTCGAGAAGACGCCCGGTCCCGGCGAGACGGACAGGATGATCGTGGCGACCAGGTAGGTGATCCAGGTGGACAGGTCCACTAGCGGCCCTTTTCGATGGCGCGGCGGGCGATGCGGTCCACCAGCGCCGGCGCGAACGCCTTGAGAAAGATTCCCATTCTACCGCGAGCCGTCATGATGAGCTCGCGCCGGCGCGATTGCAGGGCGTCGAGGACCTGCCGTGCGCACTCGGCCGGGCTCATCACCTCGCGCTCGTCCACCGGGTTGACGGGGATGGGCCTGCCATCCGGCCCGGAGGCGTTCTCGCGGATGCCCGTGCCCACGAACCCGGGATACACCATGGTCACGGAGACGCCCGAGCCCTCGAGCTCGATGCGCAGCGAATCGAAGAAGCCGCGCATCGCGTGCTTGGAGGCCGCGTAGCCCGAGCGCGTGGGCACGCCCGTGAGCCCGGTGAGGCTCGAGACGCCCACCAGCCGGCCGCGGGAGGCCTTCAGGTGGGCGAGCGCGTGGTGCGTGCAATAGACCGCGCCCATGTAGTTCACCTGCATGATGCCCGCGAGGATCGACATGTCGCGGATGTCCTCGAACCGCGCCCACATGGTGGCCCCGGCGTTGTTCACGAGCGTGTCGAGGCGGCCGTAGGCGGCGACGGTGCGCTCCACGAGGCGGCGGCAGTCGTCCTCGCGGGCGACGTCGGTGGGGATGGCCTCGGCGCGCCCGCCCAGCGCGACGCACTCGGCGGCCACCTGCTCCAGCGCCCGCGCATCGCGCGCGGCGAGCGCGAGGCGCGCGCCCCTCGCGGCGAGCTGCCGGGCGAGCTCGGCACCGATGCCCTTCGAGGCGCCGGTGATGATGACGACGTTGTCCTTCATCTTTCGCTCCCGGGCGTGGTCGCGAAGCGCCGTTCCACTGTACCGACATGAACCACGCTATTTCTCCGTTTCGGGGTCGGGGATGTGGTTGAACGCGATGTGCATGCCGCCCCGGTCGCGCGCCTTGTGCGCGCTCGCGAAGTACACCGCCTGGCGCCCGAAGCGCGCGTTCAGCTTGTCGAGCGTCTCGTAGAGGTTCTTCGACTTCGATTCGGCGGCGAAGAGCGAACCGGTGTGCCCGGCCTCGGCGACCAGGTCCGAGAAGGCCATGCCCACCTGCAGGATCGTGCGCCGCGTCGCCGGCCGGCCGGCCCAGAGCTTGTCGAGCACGTGCAGGAAGGTCATCGTGTCCTGCGTGTCCACCAGGCGCATGTCCGCGTCCCAGCGCGTGCCGTCGAGGTACTTGAGGCCCACGGACAGCCGCGTGGCGTAGTACCCCGCCTTGCGCAGGCGCACGGCCGCCTTCTGGGTGAGTCGGTTCAGGATCGCGAACGCGTCCTCCGCGTTGCGCTTGTCGGGGGCGAGCACGCTCGAATGGGAGATGGAATGGGTCCCGGCATCGCGCGCGGCCACCGGCTCCCCGCGCAGGCGGTCGTACATCACCTCGCCGCCCACCCCGCCCCACACGGCGCACAGCTCCTCGCGCGAGCGCGCGCAGAGCTCTTCCACCGTGCGGATGCCGTGGCGCGCCAGGCGCTTCTCCATCTGCGCGCCGATGCCCGAGAGCGCCCGGACGCCGAGCCCGTACAGCCGCTGGGGCAGCTCCCGCTGCTCGATCACCACGAGGCCGTCGGGCTTCACCATGTCCGAGGCGGTCTTCGCGATGAACGTGTTCGGGCCGATCCCGATCGAGGTGCGCAGGCACTCGCCGATGCGCTCGCGCAGCACGTCCTTCACCTTCATCGCGAGGCCGCGTGCGCGCTCGGGCTCGCGCCAGCGCCCGGTGAGCTCGCAGTCCATCTCGTCGATGGACAGGACCTCGCGCACGGGCACCACGGTGTCGACCGCGGCCACGGCGCGGTGGTGGTAGTCGATGTAGAGCGCGTGCCTGGCGAGGACGAGCTCGATCCCGGGACAGAGCTTCTTCGCCTCGCCCACCTTCGTGCCGGTCTTCACGCCGAAGCGCTTGGCCTCGATGCTCGCCGCGATGCACACCGTCGTGTCGGCGAACATGGGCACCACGCCCACGGGCCGCCCGCGCAGGCGCGGCTCGGCCTGCTGCTCCACCGAGGCGAAATAGGAGTTGAAGTCGACCAGGAGCGAGCGCAGCGTCATCGCCTCACCCGGGGTCGGAGGCCTCCACGAACGCCGCCGCCAGGGCCTCGAGGCCCCGGGCGTCGGTCTCGTCGAAGCGGGCGAGGCGCGGGCTGTCGAGGTCGAGGACGCCGACCACGCGGCCCGAGCGCAGGACGGGCACCACCACTTCGCTTTCGGAGGCGCTGTCGCAGGCGATGTGCCCGGGAAAGGCGTGGACGTCCGGCACCACGACCGTCCGTGCCGAGGCGGCCGCGGTGCCGCAGACGCCGCGGCCGAGGGCGATGCGCACGCAGGCGGGCTTGCCCTGGAAGGCGCCGAGGACCAGTTCGCCGCCCTTGAGCCAGTAGAAGCCGGCCCAGTTCAGGTCCGCCAGCGTGTGGAAGAGCAGCGCGGCGAGGTTGGCGCTGTTGGCCGTGGGATCGCGTTCGCCCGCGAAGAGGGCTTTCGCCTGGGCGAGCAGGTCCTGGTAGAGGGCGGGGCCGGCAGCGCCGGGCGCGGGCGCGCGCAGGGGAGCGGACAAGGCGGGTTCCGGTGCAAGGGACCCGCTAGATTACCACCGGCCCGGCCGGGCCCCGGCGCGACCGAAACCGGGCCGGGGCCGGGGCGGCGGCGCGTCAGTTGGCGGCGGCGGGGGCCGGCGCCTTCTGCTTGTCGTGCTTCTGCTTGGCGATGTGGCGGCTCTGCTTCTCCTGCGCGTGGTGCAGCCGGGCCTTTTCCTTCTTCGTCACCGTGCCGTCGGCCTTGGCCTGGTCTTCCAGCTTCTGCACGTGGGCCTGGCCCTTCTCGAGGCGCGCCGTTTCCCGGGCGTTCAGCTTGCCGGTCTGCACCCCCTGGTCGATGCGGGCTTCCTGGTTGGCCTGGCGCTGGTCGACGCGCGGGGTGCCGGTCTGCGCCAGGGCGGGGAGGGAGAGGGCGGCGGCGATGGTGAGGGCGAGAATCCTGGGTGAC
This sequence comes from Usitatibacteraceae bacterium, assembly GCA_044221765.1. Taxonomy (GTDB): domain Bacteria; phylum Pseudomonadota; class Gammaproteobacteria; order Burkholderiales; family Usitatibacteraceae; genus FEB-7. The sequence goes on from JBGAOO010000035.1 coordinate 5,348, forward strand.
ATGGGCTTGCTCCTGGAAAGGTGGGACGCGGACGGTGCCGCGCACATCGCCACAACGGCGCCGCCGAGGCGGCCGTTGACGCCGTTACAAACGTTTACCGTTACGGGAAGGGTGGCACGCTGCCGCTATAATTGCGCGTTCTTCGCGCGGCCGGATCCCGTCGGGGTGCCCGGCCCGCTCCCTCCCTCCGCCAGCCATGAAACGCCGCGCCACCCCCTCGCCGCCCGTCCCGCCCGTCGCCCGGCGCATCCCGAAGACGCATTCGCGCTTCGGCGACCGCCGCGTCGACCCGTACGACTGGATGCGACGCAAGGAGGATCCGGCGGTGCTCGCGCATCTCGCGGCGGAGAACGCGTACACGGAGGCGATGACGCGGCACCTGGCGAAGCTGCGCCGGACGCTCTATGCGGAGATGCTCGCACGGATCCGGGAGACGGACGAGAGCGTCCCGTACCGGCACCGGGGCTACTGGTACTACACCCGCGAGGTGAAGGGAAAGCAGTACCCGATCCACTGCCGCCGGCGCGGCACGATGCGCGCCCGCGAGGAGATCGTGCTCGACGAGAACCGCCTGGCGAAGGGGCACGACTACCTGGACGTCGGCGAGCTCGAGGTGAGCCCGGACGGGCGGCTGGTCGCCTATTCCGCGGATTACACCGGCTACCGCCAGTACGAGGTGCGCATCAAGGACCTCGCCACGGGCGAGCTGCTGGGCGACAGGCTCGAGCGCGTGGACTCCCTGGCCTGGGCGGCGGACAGCCGCACGCTGTTCTACGTGCAGGAGAACGAGGCGAAGCGCGCGGACAGGCTGTTTCGCCACCGGCTCGGCGAGCCCGGCGACACGCTCGTCTACCGCGAGCGCGACGAGCGCTTCGACCTGTCGGTGGGCGAGACGCGCAGCGGCGCCTGGCTCGTGGCCACCAGCAGCGCCAAGGACACCACCGAGGTCCGCGTGCTGCCCACGGACAGGCCCGGCTCGCGCTGGCGCGTGATCGCGCGCCGCCGCCGGGGCCACGAGTACTTCGTGGACCACCGCGCGGACGAGTTCTGGATCCTCACCAACGACCGGGGGAGGAATTTCCGCCTCGTGCGCGCGCCGGTCGCCGATCCCTCGCCCGCGCGCTGGCAGCAGGTGCTCGCGCACCGCCGGCACGTGATGCTCGAGGACCTCGACCTCTTCGCGGGCTTCTGGGTCGTCCGCGAGCGCGACAACGGCGTGCTGCGCCTTCGCCTCACGCGATTCGACGGCGGCGGCACGCACCACATCGCGATGCCCGAGGACCTGTACTCGACCGGCGCCGGCATCAATGCGGAGTTCGATGCGCGCACGTTCCGGTTCGTCTACCAGAGCTACGTCACGCCGCGCACGGTGTACGACTACGACGTGCGAACGCGCCGCAGGAAGCTCCTCAAGCGCCAGCCTGTGCTGGGCGGGTACCGCCCGTCCGACTACGCCTCGGAGATGCGCTTCGCGACGGCGAAGGACGGCACGAGGATCCCCGTCTCCCTCGTCTACCGGAAGTCGCCGCGCACGAAGGGCCCGAGGCCCCTGCTGCTCTACGGCTACGGCGCCTACGGCCATCCGCTCGACGTGAATTTCCGCTCCTCGCGCCTGTCGCTGCTCGACCGGGGGATGGTCTTCGCCGTGGCGCACGTGCGTGGCGGCGGCGACCGGGGGCGCCTCTGGTACGACGAGGGCAAGCTCGGCCGCAAGATGAACACCTTCACCGATTTCATCGCGGCCGCGGAGCACCTGGTCCGCTCGGGCCGGACGAGCCCGGAGCGCCTGGTCATCCAGGGCGGCAGCGCCGGGGGCCTGCTCATGGGCGTGGCCGCCAACCTGCGACCCGATCTCTTCAAGGCGGTGGTGAGCGAGGTGCCCTTCGTCGACGTGCTGAGCACCATGCTCGATGCGAGCCTGCCGCTCACCACGCAGGAATACCTCGAGTGGGGCGACCCGGGGAAGCGGGCGGGGTACCGCGCCATCCGCGCCTACTCGCCCTACGACAACCTCTCGCGCCAGGCCTACCCCGCGATGCTGGTCGAGGCGAGCCTGCATGACAGCCAGGTGCCGTACTGGGAAGCCGCCAAGTACGTGGCGAAGCTGCGCACGCTCAAGACGGACAGCCACCCGGTGCTGCTCCGGATGCTCCTGGACGCCGGGCACGGCGGCGCCTCGGGCCGCTACGACGCGCTCGGGGACCTCGCCTTCACCTACGCCTACATCCTGGACCAGGCCGGGCTCGCCGGATGAGCAACTTCCGGCTCTTCGCGGCCTGCGTGGCGATCTGGGGCTCGACCTGGATCGCGATCACCTTCCAGCTCGGGCGGGTGGAGCCGGAGGCGAGCGTCACCTACCGCTTCCTCATCGCCTCGCTCCTGCTCTTCGGCTTCTGCGCAGCGCGCCGCCTGCCACTGCGCTTCCCGCCGCGCGAGCACGCGTGGCTCGGCCTGCTCGGCGTGTGCATGTTCAGCGTGAGCTACATCTTCGTGTACTACGCGGAGCAGCACATCGTCTCGGGCCTGGTCGCCGTGGGCTACTCGGCCAGCCCGCTGCTGGGCATGCTGGGCCAGCGGCTCTTCTTCAAGACGCCCATGACGGCGCGCATCGCGGTGGGGTCGGCGCTCGGCATCGCGGGCATCGCGGTCGTCTTCTATCCGGAATTCGACCGGTTCCAGGCCGGCGGCTCGCCTGCCCTGGGCGCGCTGTTCACGGCGCTCGCGGTCCTGGTGTCGACGCTGGGCAGCATGGTGGCGCACCGCAACCACGACGCGAAAATCCCCGTCTGGCAGGGCATGGCCTGGGGCATGCTCTACGGGTCGGCCTTCTCGGCCTGCTGGACACTCGCCGCGGGCAAGCCCTTCGCCTTCGAGGCGACGCCGGCCTATGTCCTCTCGCTGCTGTATCTCGTGGTGCTCGGCTCCATCCTTGCCTTCGCGGCCTTCCTCACGCTGCTCGGGCGCGTCGGCGCGGCCCGCTCGGGGTACATCGGCGTGATGGTGCCCATCGTCGCCCTCGTGGTCTCGAGCTTCTTCGAGGGCTTCCGCTGGCATGCACTCACGCTCGCGGGCGTGGCGATCTGCGTGGCCGGCAACGTCATCGTGCTTCGCCGCCCGGCGACGGCGACCGCCTGACGGGCATCCGGCGCCCGAGGCCCACCAGCGCCACGACGACGACGGCGAAGGCGACGACTTCGGCGCGCAGCGCCTCGCCCGCCAGCAGGGCGGCGGCCGCGATGGTGAGGAAGGGCTGCAGGAGCTGGACCTGGCCCACGCGAGCGATGCCCCCGAGGGCGAGGCCGCGATACCACGCGAAGAAGCCGACGTACTGGCTCACGATCGCGACGTACAGGAAGCCCGCCCACGACCCCGCGCCCACGCGCGCAGGCTCGGCCGGCACGAACGCGGGCACGGCGAGGGCGAGCGCCGGCACGCACAGCACGAGGCACCAGGAGATCGCCTGCCAGCCGCCCAGCGTCGCGGCGGCGCGGGCGCCGAGGGCGTAGCCGAGGGCTGCCGAGGCCACCGCGGCGAGCAACGCCAGGTCGGCGGGCCCGACCGTGCCACCGCCCTCGCGAAGCGCGAAGGCAAGCACGACGCCGCTGCCGGCGAGTCCCACGGCCCAGAAGCCCGCGCTCGGCCTTTCGTGCGCCACGAGCGCGGCCGCGGCGGCGGTGGCGAGCGGAAGCACCGCGAGCACCACCGCCCCGTGGGAGGCGGGGGCGTGGCGCATGGCCCAGGTTGTGAAGAGCGGAAAGCCGAAGACGACGCCGGCGGCGGAGGCTGCGAGCAGTCGCCACTCCACGCGCGTCGGTCGCCGCGTCCGCGTGAACGCGAGGACGGCGGCAGCGAGCAGCCCGGCCAGGAGCGCGCGGCCCAGGGCCACGAACACCGGGTCGAGGTCCCGGACGGCGACCCGGGTGGCCGGCAGGGTGAGGCTGAAGAGCGCAACGCCGGCGAGGCCCCAGGCGAGGCCCCGGGCCTCCGCCGGCGCGCTCACCCGGCGCGCTTCTCGCGGAAGCGCGCCAGTTGCTGCGCCGCCTGCTTGCGCACGGTCCACTTGAGCGGGGCGAACCAGCCGAAGAGGCGGCCGACCGGTCCCAGGGCCTGGGACGACCAGCGCCAGAAGGAGAAGTGGTCGTGGTGGCGCACGATCCGGCCGTCCCGGAAGGCGAAGAGGGCCGAGATCCGGTTCACCACGGGGCGCCCGGTGCGGGAGAACGTGTAGGTGGCGGTCCACCGGGCGCGCCCGCCTTCGTCGTCGCCCGCCGCCTCGTCGAGGACCACCGACAGGTCGGGCGCCCGCGACACCAGCATGCGCCACATGTCGCGCGCCTCCTCGCCCCGCAGCCCGGGAAAGGCCGGGTCGGAGAAGAAGACGTCGTCGGCGTAGCAGCGCGCCATGGCCTCGGCATCGCGCCGCGCGAACGCGGCGTAGAACTCGCGGATGAGCGCTTCGTGGGGGTGCATGGACGGCCCCTTTCTTGACTGCGGTCAAGCCTTGACCCGAGTCAAGGCTCCGCATTTTCACCGGTTCCTATACTCCGGGCAATCCGAGGCGGCCATCCGGCCCGCCTCGCGCCCAAGACCAAGACGAGGAGACCCCCCATGCTGTCCGACATCGAGATCGCGCAAAAGGCGAAGATGAAACCCATCGGCGAGATTGCCGGCAAGCTCGGCATCCCCGATTCCGCGATCCAGCCCTTCGGGCACACGAAGGCCAAGATCTCCCTGGACTACATCGACTCGCTCAAGGGCAAGCCCGACGGCAAGCTGATCCTCGTCACGGCGATCAGCCCCACCCCGGCCGGCGAGGGCAAGACGACGACCACGGTGGGCCTGGGCGACGCGCTCAACCACATCGGCAAGAAGGCCATCATCTGCCTGCGCGAGCCCTCGCTGGGCCCGGTGTTCGGCATGAAGGGCGGCGCGGCCGGCGGCGGCTACGCGCAGGTCGTCCCGATGGAGGACATCAACCTGCATTTCACCGGCGACTTCAACGCGATCGCGCTCGCGAACAACCTGCTCGCCGCGATGATCGACAACCACATCCACCAGGGCAACGAGCTGGGCTTCGACGTGCGGCGCATCGCGTGGAAGCGCGTGATGGACATGAACGACCGGGCCCTTCGCGACATCACCGTCTCCCTGGGCGGGCCGGCCAACGGCTACCCGCGCCAGGACGGCTTCGACATCGTCGTGGCCTCCGAGGTGATGGCGATCTTCTGCCTGTCCACCTCGATCAAGGACCTGAAGGCGCGCCTGGGCAACATCGTCTGCGGCTACACGCGCGACCAGAAGCCCATCCTCGCCAGGGACCTGAAGACGCACGGCGCCATGGCCGCGCTGCTGAAGGACGCGCTCGCCCCCAACCTCGTGCAGACGCTGGAGCATTCGCCGGCCTTCATCCACGGCGGCCCCTTCGCCAACATCGCCCACGGCTGCAACTCGGTGCTCGCCACGCAGACGGCGCTCAAGCTCGGCGACTACGTGGTCACCGAGGCGGGATTCGGCGCCGACCTGGGCGCGGAGAAGTTCATCGACATCAAGTGCCGCAAGGCGGGCCTTCGCCCCTCGGCGGTGGTGCTGGTCGCGACGATCCGCGCCCTCAAGTACCACGGCGGGATCGACGTGAAGGAGCTGGGCAAGCCCAACCTCGTCGCGCTCGAGAAGGGCATCACCAACATCGAGCGGCACGTGAACAACATCCGCAACAACTACGGCCTGCCGTGCGTGGTCTCGATCAACCACCGGACCGAGGACACCGACGAGGAAGTGAAGCTGCTCATGGACAAGCTCGCCCACCACGGCGCGAAGGTGGTGCTCGCGCGCCACTGGGCCGACGGCGGCAAGGGCGCGGCCGACGTCGCGCGCGAGGTCGTGGCGATGTGCGAGCAGCCCAACGACTTCAAGTACGTCTACGAGGAGAGCCTGCCCCTCTGGGACAAGATGAAGGCGATCGCCACCAAGATCTACGGCGCCGCCGACATCACCGCGGACTCCAAGGTGCGCGGGCAGATCAAGCGCCTGCAGGAATCGGGCTACGGCCACTACCCGGTGTGCGTGGCGAAGACGCAGTACTCCTTCTCCACGGATCCGCAGCTTCGCGGGGCGCCCTCGGGGCACGTGGTGAACGTTCGCGAGGTGCGCCTGGCCGCGGGCGCGGAGTTCATCGTGATGGTCTGCGGCGACATCATGACGATGCCGGGCCTGCCCAAGGTGCCCTCCGCCTGCGCCATCGACGTGAACGACGACGGGAAGATCGTCGGGCTGTTCTGACCGCCGGTCCGGCAAGCCGAGGAAGGGGCCGGTTCCGCCGGCCCTTTCCGTTTAGGGGGCCGGCCCGGGCGCGAATGCGGCATTTTCGGTGGAGGCGGGTGCCGCTTTACGCGATAATCGGGTCCTGATCCTCGGCAGGCATGGCGGACGGGCGCATGGAGTCCATCGGCAAGTACCAGATCATCCGCGAGCTCGGTCGCGGGGCGACCGGCAAGGTCTACCTCGGCAAGGACCCGTTCGCCAACCGGGTGGTCGCGATCAAGGTGGCCTACCCCGAGGCGCTCAAGAGCTCCGAGGACGGCGCGTTCTACCGCAGCATGTTCCTGAACGAGGCCTCCCTCGCCGGCAAGCTGAACCACCCGCACATCACGCAGATCTACGACGCCGTCGTCGAGGACAAGTACAGCTACATCGTGATGGAGTACGTCGAGGGCGGGACCCTCGAGAAGTTCTGCGAGCCGGGGCAGCTGCTCGATCCCGGCGAGGTGGCCGAGATCATCTTCAAATGCGTGCGGGCGCTCGCCTTCGCGAACACGCTGGGCCTCACGCACCGCGACATCAAGCCCGGCAACATCCTCCACGTCGACGGCACCGACATCAAGATCGCCGACTTCGGCGCGGCGATCAACCGCGTGTCCGACCGCACGGTCATCACCAACGTCGGCTCGCCGGCCTACATGGCGCCCGAGCTCATCACGGGCGGGGCGCAGGCCTCGGTGGTCACGGACATCTACGCCCTGGGCGTGGTGATGTACTACCTGCTCGCCGGGCGCCTGCCCTTCTCCGGCGCCGACATGATGAGCGCCATCAACCAGATCGTGAACACCGAGGCGACCCCGCCCGGGGCCTTCCGGGAAGGCCTGCCCCCCGAGATCGAGGCGATCACGCTCAAGGCGATGGCCAAGTCGCCCGCCGACCGCTTCGCCTCCTGGGAGGACTTCGGGCAGGCGCTCACGGAGGTCTGGAAGAAGAACCAGCGGGCCGGCGAGCGCGAGCAGTCCGACACCGAGCGCTTCAGCCTTTGCCGCAACCTGTCCTTCTTCAAGGAATTCCCCGAGAACGAGCTGTGGGAGGTGCTGCGCATCTCGAAGTGGCGCAAGTTCCCGCCCGGCACCGTGCTCATCAAGGAAGGCGACCACGGCGACTCCTTCTTCCTCCTCGCGGGCGGGTACGTGCGCGTGACCCGCGGCAAGCGCACGCTGAACGTGCTCTCGGCGGGGGACTGCTTCGGCGAGATGTCCTACCTGGCGCATGCCGAATCCACGCACCGCTCCGCCACGGTCACCACGACCTCGGACGCCATCGTGATCAAGATCCGCGCCGAGGACCTGCGCGGCTCCTCGCTCAGCTGCCGCCGGCTCTTCGACGAGCGCTTCCTCAACACGCTCGTCGAGCGGCTCGAGGCCGCGAACGAGCAGCTCGCGGTCATGTCCTGACGCGGCATGCTCGTCGAGCCGCTCGAGCTCCATCCCCGCTTCCTTCCCCGGCTCGCCGACGGCTTCGCCCGCGAATGGCCCTCCTGGGCGGCCATGCTCTCGCGTGCGCAGCTCGAGGAGGGGCTGCACTCGGCGTCGGCCCCGGCGCTGCCCCGCGTGCTGGTGGCCTTCCGGGACGACGAACCCCTGGGCACGGTGGCGCTCAAGCGCTGGTTCGGCGAGGAGCCGATGGCTGAAACGCCCTGGGTGCGCGGGCTGTTCGTCTTCCCGCCGGCGCGCGGTCACGGCGTCGGCCGCGCGCTGCTCGATGCGGTGCAGCGCGAGGCACGGGAACTCGACTACGAGTGGCTGCATGCCGCCACGACGACCGCCGAGGGCCTCTTCATGCACCTGGGCTGGCAGCTTTTCGCCCACCGCGAGCACGACGGTCAGACCATGGGCTGGTTCCGCCGCGCGCTGCGCGAGGACTGACGGCCTCGCCTAGCCCGAAAGCAGGTAGGCGGTCGCGAAGACGCCGACCATGAGGAAGGCGAGGGTGAGCTTGGCGACCGAGCCGAGCAGCAGCCCGAGCCAGGTGCCCAGCCCGGCCTTGCCCGCGCGAAGCAGTTCGCGGTGCGCCGACAGCTCGCCGGCCACCGCGCCCACGAACGGGCCGAGCACCAGGCCCGGCAGGCCGAAGAAGATCCCCACGACGGCCCCGATCGTCGCGCCCAGCACCGCGCGCGGGCTCGCGCCCAGCTTCTTCGCCCCGAAGGCGGACGCCGCGAAGTCGGCCACCACGGCCAGCGCGGTAAGCAGGCCCAGGAGGACGAGCGTGAAGGTGCCCACCCGCTGGAAGCCGTCGGCCCACGCGGCCACCAGCAGGCCGCCGAAGACCAGGGGCACGCCGGGCAGGACAGGCACGACGGTGCCGGCGAGCCCGACGAGGACGAGCAGCGCGGCGAGGACCTTGGTCAGCACGGGATCCATGGGGCGAAGGGCCTTTTACCGGCGCGAAGGAGGCCGGCTCGGGCCCCATGCTATCGTATGGCCACCGCTCCCCAGCACCCCCGAAATGAACGCCCAGCCCGAGGCGGATACCGCCGAATACGCCGCGCGCCGCGCCGCCGTCGCCAGCGCGCTCGCCGCCCGTGTGCCGGCCCGGGCGGTGATGACCGCGCGCGAGGACCTGCGCCCCTACGAATGCGACGGGCTGTCCGCCTACCGGCAGACGCCCCTGGTCGCCACGCTGCCCGCCGACGAGGACGAGGCCGCGCAGATCCTGCGCGTGGCCCGCGAGACGTCGACCCCCGTCGTGGCCCGGGGTTCCGGCACGGGGCTCTCGGGCGGCGCGCTGCCCCTGGCCGACGGCATCCTGCTCTCGCTCGGGCGCTTCAACCGCATCCTCGCCGTGGACGCGGCGGCGCGCACGGCACGCGTGCAGCCGGGCGTGCGCAACGCGCAGATCACCGAGGCGGTGGCCCCGCTCGGGCTGTACTACGCGCCCGATCCTTCCAGCCAGATCGCCTGCTCCATCGGCGGCAACGTCGCGGAGAACTCCGGCGGCGTGCACTGCCTCAAGTACGGCCTCACGGTGCACAACATCCAGAAGGTGCGCGCGCTCACGATCGAGGGCGACGCGATCGAGCTCGGCTGCGACGCGCTCGATGCGCCCGGCTACGACCTGCTCGCGACGATGACCGGCTCGGAGGGCCTGCTCGCGGTGCTCACCGAGGTGACGGTGAAGCTGCTGCCGAAGCCGCGACTGGCGCAGGTGGTGATGGCTTCCTTCCCGAGCGTGGAGGCCGCGGGCGAGGCGGTGGCGGCCGTGATCGGCGCCGGCATCGTGCCCGCGGGCCTGGAGATGATGGACAGGATGGCCACCGCCGCCGTCGAGGACTATGTCCACGCGGGATACGACCTGCAGGCCGAGGCGATCCTGCTGTGCGAATCCGACGGCACGCCCGAGGAAGTGGCCGAGGAGATCGCGAAGATCACCGACGTGATGACCGGGGCCGGCTGCACGGCGTTCGCGGTGTCGCGCAGCGAGGCCGAGCGCCTGAAGTTCTGGTCGGGGCGCAAGGCGGCCTTCCCGGCGGTCGGGCGCATCTCGCCCGACTACTACTGCATCGACGGCTCCATTCCGCGCGGGGCGCTGTCGAAAGTGCTGCGGCGCATCGCCGAGCTCTCGGCGCAGTACGGCCTGCGCTGCGCCAACGTCTTCCACGCGGGCGACGGCAACCTGCACCCGCTCATCCTCTACGACGCCAACATCCCGGGCGAGCTCGAGAAGACGGAGCAGTACGCGGGCGAGATCCTCGAGCTGTGCATCGAGGTGGGCGGCACGATCACCGGCGAGCATGGCGTGGGCGTGGAGAAGATCAACCAGATGTGCTCGCAGTTCAGGCCGGCGGAGCTCGCGCAATTCCATGCGCTGAAGGCCGCCTTCGATCCGCCCGGGCTGCTCAATCCCGGCAAGGCCGTGCCGACGCTCAACCGCTGCGCGGAATACGGCGCGATGCGCGTGCGCGCCGGCCAGCTGCCGCACCCGGACCTGCCTCGGTTCTGATGGCCACCGCCGCCCCGGCCGCGAATCTCGCCCGCGTCGTCGACGCGCTGCGCGGGATCGACCCGCCCGTGCCGCTCGTCGCCGAGGCCGAGCGCCTGTCCGCCTTCGAGGTCGACGCCTACATCCAGCATCGCGAGAGGCCGATGGCCGCGGTGCTGCCGGAGAGCGAGGCGCAGGTGCGCGAGATCGTGGCGAGGCTCGCGGCGATCGGCGTGCCGGTCGTCTCGCGCGGGGCGGGCACGGGCATCTCCGGCGGGGCGACGCCCACCGCGCAGAGCGTGGTGCTCGTCCTCACGAAGATGCGCCGCATCCTGTCGATCGACGCGCCCGCGCGCCTGGCCGTGGTGGAGCCCGGCGTGCCCAACGCGCAGGTGACGGTGGCCGCGCAGGACGACGGCCTCTACTTCGCGCCGGACCCCTCGAGCCAGAGCGTCTCGACCATCGGCGGCAACGTGGCCGAGAACGCGGGCGGCGTGCATTGCCTCAAGTACGGCCTCACCGTCCACAACGTGCTGGGCGTGCGCGCCGTGGACGGCGAGGGCGAGGTGCTCGCGGTCGGCGGCCCGGCCCTCGATTCCCCCGGCTACGACCTGCTCGCGCTCCTCATGGGCAGCGAGGGCAACCTCGGGGTGATCACGCAGGCGACCCTGCGCCTGCTGCCTCGGCCCGAGGTCACCGAGACCTTGCTGGCCGCCTTCGACACCGTGAAGGCGGGCGCGGAGGCGGTGGGCGCCATCATCGGCGAGGGCGTGATCCCCGCGGCGCTCGAGATGATGGACCGGGTGGTGATCGATGCCTGCGAGCGCTACATGGCCCTGGGTCTGCCCAAGGCCGAGGCGCTCCTGCTCGTCGAGGTGGATGGCGGCCGCGAGGAGACGGCCGAGGCGCTCGCGAGCGTGGAGCGCATCCTCGCCGCCTGCGGCGCCACCGAGATCCGCGTGGCCCGCTCGGCCGAGGAGCGCGCGAACCTCTGGAAATCCCGCAAGGGCGCCTTCGCCGCGCTGGCGACGGTGATGCCCGATTACTACACGATGGACGGCAGCATCCCGCGCCGGGCGCTGGCCGAGGTGCTCGAGCGCGTCTATGCGCTCGGCCGCGAGTACGGCATGGTGATCGGCAACGTCTTCCACGCGGGAGACGGCAACATGCACCCGTGCATCTTCTACGACGCGGCGAAGGCCGGCGAGCTCGAGCGAAGCGAGGAGCTCGGCGGCAAGATCCTCGAGCTGTGCATCGACCACGGCGGCAGCATCACGGGCGAGCACGGCGTGGGCCTCGAGAAGCTCAAGCAGATGTGCCTGCAATTCCGCGACGGCGAGATCGCGGCGTTCCATGCAGTGAAGCACGCCTTCGACCCGGCCGGCGTGCTCAATCCCGGCAAGGCGGTCCCCACCCTCAAGCGGTGCGCGGAGTGGGGCGGCCTGCACGTGCGCGACGGGCGCCTTCCCCGTCCCGAGATTCCCCGGTTCTGACCATGTCCGACTTCATCGCATCCCTTGCCGAGCGCGTGCGCGATCACGCAGCCCGCCACGCGCCGCTTCGCATCCGCGGCGGCGGCACCAAGGATTTCCACGGCGGGCCCGCCGCGGGCGAGCCGCTCGAGATGGGTGGCTACGCGGGCATCGTCGCCTACGAGCCGCGCGAGCTCGTGCTCACGGTGAAGGCGGGCACGCGCCTTTCCGACATCGAGGCGGCGCTCGCCGGCCAGGGCCAGATGCTTCCCTTCGAGCCGCCGCACTTCGGCGCGGCGGCCACGATCGGCGGGACGGTGGCCTGCGGCTTCTCGGGGCCCCGGCGCCCCTATGCCGGCGCCGCGCGCGACTTCGTGCTCGGGGCGCGCATCGTGAACGGCAAGGGCGAGGATCTGTCGTTCGGCGGCCGGGTCATCAAGAACGTGGCCGGCTACGACGTCTCGCGGCTCATGGCGGGCGCGCTCGGCACGCTCGGGGTGATCACCGAGCTGTCGTTCAAGGTCCTGCCGCGCCCGCCGGCCGAAGCCACGCTCGCCTTCGAGATGGACGAGGCGGCGATGATCGAGGCGGTGAACGCCTGGGCGGGCCAGCCGCTGCCCGTCTCGGCCACCGCCTGGGATGCGGGTGTGCTTCGCGTTCGCCTGTCGGGCGCGCGAAGCGCGGTGGCCGCGGCGCGCGTGAAGATGGGCGGCACCGAGGTCGCCGACGCGGAGGACTGGTGGCGGTCCTTGCGCGAGCAGGAGCTTGCCTTCTTCTCGGGCGAGCATCCCCTGTGGCGCCTGAGCGTCGCGCAGACCGCGCCGCCGATCGAGCTGGGCGCCTCGCCCCTGGTCGAGTGGGGCGGCGGACAGCGCTGGTACCGCGGCGACTACGCGCGCGGGCTCGCGCGCGACCGCGCCCAGCGCGCCGGCGGCCACGCGACGCTTTTTCGCTTCGGCGACCGGTCCGGCGGCGTATTCCACCCGCTCTCGCCGGCGATCGCCCGCATCCACCGCCGGCTCAAGGACGCGTTCGATCCGGCCGGCATCCTGGACCCGGGCCGACTGGACAACGTCCGATGACCATGAAGCTGCACTACTCGAAGGGCTCGTGCTCGCTCCTCGTCCACCTGGTGGTCGAGGAACTCGGGCTCGCGCTCGAGTCCGTCCCGGTGGACCTCGCCGCGGGAGAGCAGCATGGCGCTGCGTATCGCGCGATCAACCCGAAGGGCAAGGTGCCCGCGCTCGTCGCGGACGAGGGCACGCTCACCGAATGCGTCGCCATCGTCGAATGGCTGCTCGACCGGCATGGCGACGGGTCCCTGCTGGCGGCACCCGGGACCTGGGAAAGGGCGAAGACGATGGAGCAGGTCGCCACGCTCGCCACCGAGATCCACCCGCTCTTCAACCGCTTCTTCCACGAGGACGACTTCGCGGCCGATCCGCAATCGTTCGCGCGGCGGTCAAGGCGCGCGGCACCGAGAAGCCCTGGTTCGCGCAGCAGGATGCCGCGCTCAAGGGCGAGTGGTGGTCGGGCGGCGCCGCGCTGACCCTCGCCGATCTCTACTTCGCGGTGATCGCGCGCTGGGGGCGCTGGCTCGATCCGCCCGCCACGCGCATGGCCCGCATCGAACCCTTCCTCAACCGCCTCGCGGCGCGCCCCGCGGTCGCCCGCGCGCTGGCGCGCGAAGGCATCACCTTCTTCTCCTGATGCAAACGAACCTCGCCGACTGGATCAAGGACACGCCCGAAGGCCGCGAGGCCGACGCGATCCTGCGCAAGTGCGTGCATTGCGGCTTTTGCCTCGCCACGTGCCCGACCTACAACCTGCTGGGCGACGAGCTGGACAGCCCGCGCGGGCGCATCTACCTCCTGAAGCAGGTGCTCGAGGGCGCGCCGGTGACCGTGCGCACCCAGGTGCACCTGGACCGGTGCCTCACCTGCCGGGCCTGCGAGACGACCTGCCCGTCGGGCGTGCAGTACGGCCGCCTCGTGGACATCGGCCGCGAGGTGGTGGAGAAGAAGGTCCCGCGCGGGGTGTTGCAGGACGCGTACCGCGCGCTGCTGCGCTTCGTCTTCCTCTCGGGGCCGCTTTTCGCCTTCGGCGTGAAGCTCGGCCGCGCGCTCCGGCCGGTCCTGCCGGCCTCGCTGGCGAGGCAGGTGCCGCCGGCGCGTTCGGCCGGACCGTGGCCCGCCGCGCGCCATGCGCGAAGGATGATCGTGCTCGACGGTTGCGTGCAGCCGGCGCTCGCCCCGGACATCAACGCCGCGACGGCCCGCGTGCTCGACCGGCTGGGCATCTCGCTGGTGTCGGTGCCCGCGAGCGGCTGCTGCGGCGCGATCGAGTACCACCTGAACGCGCAGGCGGCCGGCCTGGATCGCATGCGCCGCCAGATCGACGCGTGGTGGCCGCACGTCGAGGCGGGCATCGAGGCGATCGTGATCACCGCGAGCGGGTGCGGCACGATGGTGCACGACTACGGGCACCTGCTCGCCGGCGATCCCGCCTATGCAGCCAAGGCCGCGCGCGTGTCGGCGCTCGCCCGCGACGTCGGGGAGGTGGTGGCCGCCGAGGGCAAGGCGCTCGCGGCGCTGCTCGCGGGCAAGGCGCCCGTGGACGGGCCGGTGGCCTACCACGCGCCCTGCAGCCTGCAGCACGGGCTGAAGCTGAAGGGAGGCGTGGAGGCGATCCTGCGCGAGGCGGGCTTCACGCTCACGCCGGTGCCCGACTCGCACGTGTGCTGCGGCTCGGCCGGCACCTACTCGATCCTCCAGGCCGAGCTGTCGGGCCGCCTGCTGGAGAACAAGGTGCGGGCGCTCGAGTCGGGCGCGCCCACGGCGATCTGCACCTCGAACATCGGGTGCCTGCTGCACATCGAATCCGGGGCCACGCGCCCGGTCTCGCACTGGATCGAGCTGCTCGAGCGCCGCCTGGCCGGCTAGGGGAGCCGGCGGTAAAGCACGAGCGCCTCGCTGCGATCGCCCGGGCGAGAGCCTCGCCAGTCCTCCTTCCACCGGCGCTCGTCGACCGCCGGCGCGCGCCCGCCGGAGACCTGCGCGATGAGCGTCGCGCAAGCCGCGGCCTCGGGACCGTCTTCGCGACGCAGGCGCAGCCCCGTGAAATAGTCGAGCAGCGCGCGCTGGGCATCCCCCACGCCCGCGCCGAGCGTGCACGCCCCGGGTTCGATGCGGCTCGCGAGCTGCGTGGCGAGCCCGCGATAGCTGCGCGCCTGGTCGATGAGGGGCAGGCCGAGCATCATGGTGAGCATCCAGAGCATGGTGATGCCCGCGCTCCAGTTGACCACCGCCCGGCGCGTGGTGCGCAGGGACCGCGCGACCACCACGACCAGGATGCAGGTGAGCAGCGCGGCCAGCGCGAAGGGGATGAAGCGGAACGGGCACTGGTAGCCGGGGATCTCTGGGCGATCCAGGCGGCGGCCGCGGCCGGGCTGCCCGTCATCACGGCGGCGAAGCACGCCCAGAGCAGGATCGCGAGCAGCGAGAAGGTGGTGACGCCGAACCAGTCCAGGGCGCTGGCGGCGCCGCGCGGCAGCGAATCGAGCTCGGCGGTGCCAAGCAGCACCAGGGGCACGAGCAGCGGCATCGCGTTCACCTCCCGCGATTCGGCGAGGGTGCTCAGCAGGAACAGGAAGATCGCGACGCCGGCCAGGGGAAGGTGCAGGTCGGCGCGCGCGGCCAGGTGCCGCCGGGCCCGCCAGAGCGTCCAGGCGGCCAGCGGCAGCGCCGGCCAGCCGTACCACGGGAGGATCCGGATGAAATAGCCGGTGTCCGTGAAGGCGGCGAGGCTCGCGCCTTCGCTCCAGCGCGTGGCGAGCGCCTTGGCGAGCCAGGTCGCGCCGAGCGCCGGCGTCTCCCTCAGCAGCGCGAGAGGCCAGGCGAGCACGAGCGGGATCGCGATGAGGAGGGCCAGCGCACCGGCCTGCGCCATGGCCCGCGTGCGCCAGGCCGGGCTCGCGGCGGGCAGGGCGATCGCGAGCCCGACGACGAGCAAGGCGGGCATCAGGCCGTCGCCCAGGAACGCGATGCCGGTGCCGACGCCGATTTTCAGGGCCCCGCCCGCCCAGGGCTTCTTCAGGGCGTGCGCGAGGCCGGCCACCGCCAGGGCGACGCCTGCGAGCGCGGCGAGGTCGGTGCTCATCTCGTGGGCCCGGATCAGCAGGCCCAGGCAGCCGATGAGCAGCAACACGGAGATGCGCCCGGCCCGCGGCCGTGCAGGACCACGGCGGCCGAGGAGACGCTGGCCATGGTGAGCGCCATGAAGAAGCCGGAGGCGAGGCGCGCGGCGTCGTGCAGGGGCAGCCAGCCGCCGAAGACCTTCACGAACAGGGCGGCCGTCCAGAAGAAGAGGGGCGCGCGCTCCAGGTAGGGCTCGCCCACGACCGGAATGCCCCAGTCGCCTCGCGCAGCATCTCCGCCACCGAGCCCAGCACGAGGGCCTCGTCGGTCTTCCACGGGTCAGGCCGACCAGCCCGGGCAGGAGCCACGCTACGCACACGAGCAGGAAGAGGACGGTCTTCACCGGCGTGGCCGTGCCGTCGTAGGAGATGCGCTGCTTGAGCGTATCGACGAGCGGTTCCGCGGCGCGGTTCAAGCGCAAATCCTCGGGGTGGCGGCGGGTCATGTTCCATTGCCGGGCACAGCGCGCAGCCATGGCTGCCTTTCTGCTGGGCGGACAGGGCGCTTCTTCTTCGGCGACCGCCGTCCGGCGAGGCGCCTCAGGACGGCGTGGCCGTCTTGCGGGCGTAGCGCTTCTTGAACTTGTCG
>JBGAOO010000403.1:0-2587 GCA_044221765.1 Usitatibacteraceae bacterium
TGGGCGAGGCGCGAGCAGGGCCTGCTGGTCGCTCGCGGCAACCCGAAGAAGATCCGGGCGATCCCGGACCTCGCGCGCCGCGGCGTGCGCGTGGCGGCGCGCCAGAGCGGCGCGGGGAGCGCCGCCCTGCTCGAGCGGCTGCTCGCGCGCGAGGGCCTGGAGGCGAGGCACCTGCGCTTCGGCCCGGCGGCCATGAGCGAGAACGACCTGGCCGAGTCCGTGCGGCGCGGCGAGGCCGACGCGGGCCTGGGCGCCCGCGCGGCGGCGGGGCCGGGCCTGGATTTCGTCCCGCTGGTGAAGGAGCGGCTGGACCTCGCGGTGCTGCGCGGCGCGTGGTTCGACCCGGGGCTGCAGGCGCTCTTCGCCTTCGCGCGCACGCGGCGCTTCGCCGGGAAGGCGGCGACGCTGGGCGGCTACGACGTGCGCGGCCTGGGCACCGTCACCTGGAACGACCCCGCGCGCTGAGCGCGATCAGGCGAAGCCGACCGAGTGCCGGTCGAGGGCCACGCCCTTCACGAGGGCGTAGGCGCGCTTGCCCGGCGCGAGGGCGAGGCGCTCGCACGAGCGGCGCGACAGGCGCGCGAGGATCGTCGCGCGGCCCACGGCGAGCGTCACGTCGACGAGCGGGCCGGGCCGCCCGGAGAGGGCGGTGACCGTGCCCTCGAGCACGTTCAGGAAGCTGGCGTCGTAGGGCGGGGTGAGGGCGATCGCCACGTCCCGCGCCCGGATGCGCACGCGCACGCGCTCGCCCGGCAGCGCGTCCACCACGGGCACGAGCAGCCTCCCGCCATCGAAGGCGAGGGTGGTGAGGCCGTCGTCCACGTCGTGCCCGGCCACGCGCGCCTCGACCACGGCACCGGCCTGGAAGCGGCCCGTGTAGGGCTCGAGGTCCGCGCGGCCCATGATCTGGGCGACCGTGCCCGAGGCCATGGTGCGGCCGTCGGAGACGAGCACCATGTGGTCCGCGAGGCGCGTCACCTCCTCGATGGAGTGGCTCACGTACACGATCGGGATCTCGAGCTCGTCGCGCAGCAGCTCGACGTAGGTGAGGATCTCGGCCTTGCGCGAGCCGTCGAGCGAGGCGAGCGGCTCGTCCATGAGGATGAGGCGCGGGCTCGCGAGCAGGGCGCGCCCGATCGCCACGCGCTGGCGCTCGCCGCCGGAGAGCGTCTGCGTGCGGCGCGCGAGGAGCGGGCCGAGCCCGAGCAGGTCCACGACCTGCCTGCGGTCCACGTAGCGCTCGGCCGGGCGCACCAGGCGCTCGCCGTAGTCGAGGTTGCCGCCCACCGTGAGGTGCGGGAAGAGCAGCGCGTCCTGGAAGACGTAGCCGATGCGCCGGCGCTCCGGCGGCAGGTCGATGCCGGCGGCGCTGTCGTAGAGCGTGGTGTCGCCCACGCGTACGTGGCCCGAGCGCGGCGCGACGAGCCCGGCGAGCGCCTGCACGATCGTGGTCTTGCCCGAGCCGGAGCGGCCGAAGAGCGCGACCACGGGCGCGGGCGTCGCGAACTCGGCGGTGACGGCGAACGCGCCGCGCCGGATCTCGAGGCGGACGTCGATCACCGCGCTCGCCTCGCGCGCCGGCTGAGCCACTCGGAGGCGGCCAGCGCCACGAGCGAAAGCGCCACGGAGATCGCCGACAGCCGCAGCGCGAGCGCCTCGCCCCCGGGGACCTGCGTGGCGCCGTAGATCGCGAGCGGGAGCGTCTGGGTCTCGCCGGGAATGTTCGAGACGAAGGTGATCGTCGCGCCGAACTCGCCCAGGCTGCGCGCGAAGGAAAGCAGCAGGCCCGTCGCGATGCCCGGCAGGATGATGGGCAGGGTCACCGTGAAGAAGACGCGCCAGGGCCCCGCGCCCAGCGTGCGCGCGGCCGACTCCAGGCGCGCGTCCATCGACTCGAGCGACAGGCGCACCGCGCGCACGAGCAGCGGGAAGCCCATGACCGCGGCGGCGAGCGCCGCGCCCGTCCACTTGAAGGCGAAGGTGATGCCCAGCGGCGCGAGCAGCGAGCCCACCGGGCCGTTGCGCCCGAGCAGCAGCAGCAGGCAGAAGCCCACGACGACCGGGGGCAGCACGAGCGGCAGGTGCACGATCGCATCGACCAGCACCTTGCCGGGAAAGCGCGCGCGGGCGAGCAGGTAGGCGAAGGCGACGGCTGGCGGCAGGCTGAGCGCGACGCTCGCGAGGGCCACCTTGAGGCTCAGCCCGATGATGCCCCACTCGTCGGCGCTCAGCCCCTCCATGCGCTCACGGCGCGGGCCGGAAGCCCGCCTTTTCCCAGGTGGTGCGCGCGGCCGGCGAGCGCAGGTGCTCGATGAACTGCCGGGCCGGACCGGCCTGCCCGCCCTTGAGCACGGCGGCCGGATAGACGACGGGCGGGTGCGAGCCGGCCGGGAAGGTGTCGACGATGCGCACGCCCGGATCGGCCAGCGCATCGGTGCGGTACACCACGCCGAGCGGCGCTTCCCCGCGCGAGACGAGCGCGAGGGCGGCGCGCACCGATTCGGCGCCCGCGACTTTCTTCTCGAGGGATGCCCAGACGCCCAGGGCCGTGAAGGCCGCCTTGGCGTACTTGCCGGCGGGCACGCTC
>JBGAOO010000404.1:0-2582 GCA_044221765.1 Usitatibacteraceae bacterium
CTCGGCGGTGCGCTCGAGCAGGTCGACGCGGTCCGCCGGCAGGCCGCAGGCGGCGAAGCGCCCGAGGTAGCGCGCGCGCACGGCGTCCTCGCTGAGGCCGCGGCCCTTCAGCACGAGGCGCGAGCCCGGCACGGCCGCGAGCAGCCGGCCCCACACGGTGAGCATGGTGTCGGTGAGCTTGGTGAGGTTGTTGAAGCACCCAAAGGTCACGGGGCGGCCCGTGGTGCACGGCGGCGCGTTCGGCGCGGGCGTGTCCGCCGCCGGCGCGTAGGCCCACGCGGTCGGGGCGAAGCGCACGAGCTTCTCGGTCGCGAACGCGTCGGCCTCGCCCTCGGGGTCGGCGATGGCGTCGGTCAGCCGCCAGCCCATGGCCGGCAGGCCGGTGGTGTTGGGGTAGCCGAGGTAGCTGACCTGCACCGGCGCGAGGTGACGCGCGAAGAGCGACAGGCGGTTGGTCATGCCGGTGTGGCCGCAGAGGTCGATGAGGATGTCCGGCGCGTCGGCGCGGACGGCCTGTTCCAGCGCGTTGCCCGACTGACCCACGAAATTCCGCCAGACCGCGGCCAGCTGCTTGAGGCGCGCCGACACGGCGTCCTCGCGGAAATGGTCGTGGTAGAGGCAGAGCTCGAACTGCGCCGGGTCGAGGTGGCGGAGCAGCGGCTCGATGAAGTGGGCGCAGGAATGCGCGCGCAGGTCGGGCGAGAGGATGGCGAGGCGCAGGCGGCGGCCGGGCGCAGGCTCGTTGGGGAACGCGGGCACCGGCCGCTCCCCCACCGCGCGGCCGTAGGCGACGTGCTCGGCGAACAGCTGCTCGCGCGTCAGCGTGTCGAGGTTGTTGAGCGCGAACAGCCGGTAGCTGCGCGCCTCGTGGGCGGCGGGCTCGAGCTCGAGGTAGCGGCCGTAGGCGGCGACGGCCTCCGGGATGCGGTGCGCCTGCTGCAGCGCCTGCGCGCGGCCGTAGTGGCCCTTGGCGTAGCCGGGCGCGACGGCGAGCGCGCGCTCGTGGCATTGCAGGGCCTCGCCGACGCGGCCGAGCAGGCTGAGCGTCAGGCCGTAGTTATACCAGCCGGGGGCGTGGTCGGGCTTGAGCGCGATGACGCGCGCGTGGCAGCCGACGGCCTCCTTGATGCGGTCCTGCGTCTTCAGGCAGAAGGCGAGGTTGTCCCAGGCCTCATAAAAATCCGGGTCGAGCTGCACGGCGGCGCGCAGGTGGGCCTCGGCGTCGGCCTTGCGGCCCGCGGCGATCAGCGCGAGGGCGAGGCGCATGGCGCAGGGCGCGGACTTCGGGTTGAGCGTGCGGGCCAGCGCGAGCAGCTCGAGCGCCTCGGGGATGCGGCCCTGCTGGTAGGCGACGGTGCCGGAGAGGTGCACCACATCGAACTGGCGCGGGGCGACGGCCCGGGCCCGGGCATAGAGCCGCGCGGCCTCGGCGAGGCGGCCGGCACGGTGGTGCGTCAGCGCTTCGTTCAGCAGTTGTTGAAGGCGGGCGGGAGGCATGCGGGAAAACGCGAAGGCCTCCGGCCGGGCGGGCGCCGGGGAGCTTGATTCGCACCCTGTTCATCGGTGCGCCAGGCCGCGGGTTTAGCGGAAACGCCGCCGCGCGGCGCCGGGTGAAGATTCGCCTTAACCCGGGGCCGGCCGGGCCGATACAGCCCCCGACGGTCACCCGCCCCCGTCACGCGCGCGCCCTTTCCCGGCGCGCCCACCACCATGCCCGCCACGCTTCCCTCCGAACCTCTCGCTCCCTACAGCCAGCAGGAAATCTGCCGGCGTCTCGACGCGTGCCCGAAGCTCGCGTCGCTGCAAAGCATCAACCAGGCCCTCCAGGAGCTGGTCAACTCCGAGCAGAGCCTGTCGTCGCAGATCGCCGAGATCATCCGGCGCGACCCGTCGCTCTCCGCGCGGCTGCTGCGCATGGTGAACTCCGTCTATTTCGGCCTCTCGGCCCGCATCAACAACATCGAGGAGGCCGTGTTCTTCCTCGGCCTGCGCCAGATCCGCGAGCTCTCCATGGCGACGCCCGTGATCGAGGACCTCGAGCGCCTCCAGGTGCCGGCCGCCGGCCCGCTGCCCTGGAAGGACCTCTGGGCGCACAGCATCGGCACCGCGATCCTCACCCGCGAGATCCTCGCGTCGACGCACCTCACGTTCGACGACGACACCGACTACCTTTCCGGCCTGCTGCACAACATCGGCAAGGTCGTCATGGCCTACGCCTTCCCCGAGGAACTGGCGCTGATCGCCGCGACGCCCTGCGCCTCCACCCTCGAGGTGTCGGCCCTGGAGGTCCGCCTCATCGGCTGGGACCACGCGATGATCGGCGCCTACTACCTCGAGCGGCACCAGCTCAGCGGCGAGATCATCCACGCCGTGCGCTACCACAACGACCCGGCGCAGGCGCCGCGCCACCGGCTGCTCGCCGCGGCGGTGCAGGTGGCCGACCAGCTGGTCCGCCACGCGGGCATGCCCAACGGCTTTGAGATCGTGCCGGCCGTCGAGCCCGACGCCTGGACGAAGACCGAGGGCTGGCGCGTGCTGTATGGCGCCGACGGCCGCGAGGCCGCCCTCGCCCGCGCCTCGCT
>JBGAOO010000405.1:0-2563 GCA_044221765.1 Usitatibacteraceae bacterium
CGGCGGGCAGTCCTTCATCCCGTCCGCGCTGGAGAAGATCCGCGCGGTGCGCCAGCGCATCGCGCAAAGCGGGCGGGACATCTGGCTCGAGGTGGACGGCGGCGTGAAGGCGGACAACATCGCCGCCATCCGCAAGGCGGGTGCGGACACCTTCGTGGCCGGCTCGGCCGTGTTCGGCGAGCGCGACCGCGCGCTGGCGATGAGGCGGCTTCGCGAGGCGCTCGCGAACGCCTGATGGATCCGACCGGCGCAGGCCGCACGCGCCTTCGCGCGGCCCTGTTCGACCTCGACGGCACGCTGCTCGACACGGCCCCCGATCTCGCGCGGGCCGCCAATCTCATGCTGGCGCAGCTCGGCCGGGCGGCCCTGCCGGCAGGCGTCATTCGAGATTTCGTCGGCAAAGGGGTCGTGAACCTCGTGCACCGGTGCCTGGAAGCGACCGGCGGGGCCGGGCCTGACGAGCTGGCGCGGGCCCTCTCCGCCTTCGAGGGACACTACCTCGCGGGCATCGCCGACCTTTCGCGGCCCTACCCCGGCGTGCTCGAGGGCCTCGACCGGCTCGCGGCGGCCGGCATCGCGCTCGGCTGCGTGACGAACAAGGCGAGCCTGTTCACCGAGCCGCTCCTGCTGCGGACGGGGTTGCGGGACTACTTCGGCGTGGTCGTGTCCGGCGACACGACGCCGAAGAAGAAGCCCCATGCCGAACCGGTCCTGTACGCGGTGCGCGCCCTCGGCGTCCTGCCGCGGGAGGCGCTGTTCGTGGGCGACTCGCTGAACGACGTGCAGTCGGCCCGTGCCGCAGGTTGCCCGGTGGTGGTGGTGCCCTACGGGTATCGCGAGGGCCTCGAGCTGGAGGATCTCGGCGCGGACGCCGTGATGGCGAGCGTTGATGAGGCGGCCAAATCGATTACAATGAACGCGCACTGCGGATAGCGCATTTCCTTCCTCATACCGACCTTCATCCCGACCATGGCACCCCGCGGATTCCTGCTCGACTGGCGATGGCACAGCTGGCGCTGAACGCGTCACGACCGTCCGCCTTTCGACCCGAATACCCTGTGGTGACCCATGACCGAGACTGAATTCCAGGCGCTCTCCCGCGCCGGCTACAACCGCATCCCGCTCACGCTCGAGACGTTCGCCGATCTCGACACGCCCCTGTCGCTCTACCTGAAGCTCGCCAACGAGCCGGGCACCTACCTGCTCGAGTCGGTGATCGGCGGCGAGCGCTTCGGCCGCTACTCGATCATCGGCCTGGCCGCCCGCGAGCGCATCGAGGTGTCCCGGGGTCGCGTGGCCGTCCTTCGCGGCGCCGTTGTGGTCGAGGAGCGTGAGTGCGCGGACCCGCTCGCCTTCATCGACGAGTATCTGCGGAAGGTGGCGGCCGCGCCTCTCGCCTCGGGACTTCGCTTCACCGGGGGACTCGCGGGCTACTTCAGCTACGACACCGTGCGCTACATCGAGCCGCGCCTGGCGCAAGACCGCCGGCCCGACACGATCGGGTTGCCGGACATCCGCCTGCTTCTCTCCGACGAGCTCGCGGTGGTGGACAACCTGTCGGGGAAGATCCACCTCATCGTCTACGCCGACGCTCGCGAGCCCGGCGCCTACGGCCGGGCGCACGAGCGCCTCGAGGCGCTGCGCCGGCGCCTTCGCGGCTCGGCTGCGCTGCCGCCCCACGTGCGCGTGGAGGCCCCCGCGGCGCCCCGGTCGAACATCGGCGAGGAGGCGTTCTATGCCGCCGTCGCCCGCGCCAAGCGCTACATCGAGGAAGGCGACATCATGCAGGTGCAGATCTCCCAGCGCCTTTCGCAGCCCTTCCCGGCCTCCCCGGTGAACCTCTACCGCGCGCTGCGCTCGATCAACCCGTCTCCCTACATGTTCTATTTCGATTTCGGCGACAGCCAGGTGGTCGGGGCCTCGCCCGAGATCCTGGTGCGGCGCGAAGGCGACAAGGTCACCGTGCGTCCCATCGCGGGAACGCGAAAGCGAGGACTCACGCCAGAGAAGGACCGGGCGATGGAGCAGGAACTGGTCAGCGACCCGAAGGAAAGGGCCGAGCACCTCATGCTCATCGACCTGGGCCGCAACGACATCGGCCGCATCGCGCGAATCGGCTCGGTCCGGGTCACCGAGCAGATGGCCGTGGAGCGCTACTCGCACGTGATGCACATGGTCTCGAACGTGGAGGGCGAGGTCGACCCGGCGCTGTCGGCGATGGAACTGCTGCGGGCCACCTTTCCGGCCGGCACGGTGGCGGGCGCGCCGAAGGTGCGCTCGATGGAGATCATCGACGAGCTCGAGCCGGAGCGCCGGGGCGTCTACGCGGGCGCCGTCGGCTACCTGGGCTTCAACGGGAACCTGGACCTCGCGATCGCCATCCGGACGGGCGTGGTGAAGGACGGCGAGTTGCACGTGCAGGCCGCGGCGGGCATCGTGGCTGACTCCATCCCGCAGAACGAATGGCTGGAGACGCGCAACAAGGCACGCGCGCTGCTCGCCGCGGCCGAACTGGTCAACCAGGGGCTCGACGCCCCCGTCGCGTGAGGAGCCCGGCATGCTG
>JBGAOO010000406.1:0-2530 GCA_044221765.1 Usitatibacteraceae bacterium
CCTGGGCCGCCTCGTCCGGCTCGCTCGCGACGAGGCGTTCCGTGAGGAACATGTCGCCCAGGATGTCGCCCACGACATAGGCCACGTCCGGGTGGATGCGCGCGAGGTTGCGAGGCAGCGCATCCGCCCACCAGGGCAGGGCGAGCAGGGGCAGCGCCGAGAAGAGGACCTGTCCCGCCGGGTGCATCGCCGGCAGGAAGATCGCCATGCCGATGAACCAGGCGAGCAGCCCGCCGGCGAGCGGCAGGATCGAGAGGATCCAGGTGCCCGCCGCCTCGCGCCGCGCGTCCACGAAGGCGGCCGGCATGGCGCCCTCGGGTTGTCGCGGATCGAGCGCGAGCGGCATCGGCGGCACGGCCGCGGCCCAGCTCTCGATCGCGATGTCCGCGGGGCGGTCCAGTTCCTTCCCGAGGATGCCGAGCATCGTGGCCGGCACGTCCGGCCCGCGGGCCGATGCCGGTGCCGGCGAGTCCGCCAGCCAGCGCGCGGCCTGCGGCGCCAGGCGAAGCTCCGGCACCGCGAAGCCCGCCTCGTCGCGCATCCAGGCGAAGGGCACGCCCGGGGCCATCGTGTGCAGGTCGTGCAGAGTGTAGGACTCGGAGAATCGCAGCCGGTTTCCGCAGAAGGCGCGGCGCGTGGCCCCGCCCCAGTCGCCCTCGTACGCCACGACGGCGCAGGGCGAGGCCTTCGCCGAGGCGCGCCAGAAACCCGCCGGACCGACCTGTGCCGGATCGAGCTCCAGCGCGACCCAGCTCTCGACGATGCGGCCCTCGGCGCGCGCGGTGTAGGAGGCGAACTCGCGCGCATCGAGCAGGCGCTGCGGGCCGATCTCCCAGCCCGCGCCCAGGAAGATCGCGCCGAAGCCCAGGAAGAACGCCGCGTAGAGCCGCACGCCCCAGCCGATCGTGAGGCCGGCGAGCTTGCCGTACGCGATCGCGCGCAAGGCCTCGGCGAGCCTCGCCTTCGCGCCGGGCACCGCGGGCGCCGGGGAGGGCGCCGGTTGCCGCGGCGGTTCCACCTTCGGGGTTCGCCTGCCGCCGCGGCCCATCGCGCGGTGTCAGTAGTTGAGCACCGGCGCGAGCCAGCGCTCGGCCGCCGCGACGTCCATGCCCTTGCGGTGCGCGTAGTCCGCCACCTGGTCCTTCTCGATCTTGCCCACCGCGAAGTATCGCGACTGCGGGTGCGAGAAGTAGAAGCCGCTCACCGCGGCCGTGGGCAGCATCGCGAACGAGTCGGTGAGCGTGATGCCCGCCTCCCTGTCTGCCTGCAGCAGGCGGAACAGGTCACCCTTCTCGGTGTGGTCGGGGCAGGCGGGGTAGCCCGGCGCCGGGCGGATGCCGGCGTACTTCTCGGCGACGAGCTCCTCCGGGGACAGCGCCTCGCCCGCGGCGTAGCCCCAGTACTCGGTGCGCACGCGCTGGTGCAGGTGCTCGGCGAAGGCCTCGGCCAGGCGGTCGGCCAGCGCCTTGAGCATGATCGCGGAGAAGTCGTCGTGCTTCGCCTCGAACTCCTTCACGCGCGCCTCGATCCCGATGCCCGCGGTCACGGCGAAGGCGCCGAGGTAGTCGGCCACGCCCGAGTCCTTGGGCGCGACGAAATCCGCCAGGCACTGGTTCGGGTTGCCGGCGGGCTTCTCGTTCTGCTGGCGCAGGTTGTGCCAGGTCATCAGCACGTGCTCGCGGTCCTCGCCCGAGTAGATCTCGATGTCGTCGCCCACGCTGCTCGCCGGCCACAGGCCGAGCACGGCGTTGGCGGTGAGCCAGCGGCCCTTCACGATCCGCTCGAGCATCGCCTGCCCCTCGCGGAAGACGTTGCGCGCGGCCTCGCCCACGACGCTGTCCTCGAGGATCTGCGGGTACTTGCCCGCGAGCTCCCAGGCCTGGAAGAACGGGCCCCAGTCGATGGACGGCACGAGCTTCTCCAGGGGGTAGTTGCGCAGCGAAAGCAGCCCCTGGTGCCGCGGCCTGGGCGGCACGTACGCGGCCCAGTCGATGCGCACGGCGTTCGCGCGCGCGGCCTCGATCGGCACCGACTTCTGCCCGGTCTTCGCGGCGTGGGCGTCGCGCACCTTCAGGTAGTCGGCGCGCACGGAACTCACGTACTGGTCGCGATGCTCCTCGCTCACGAGGTTCGTGGCGACGCCCACCGCCCGCGAGGCGTCCGGCACCCACACCACCGGGCCGGAATAGTGCGGCTCGATCTTCACCGCCGTGTGCGTGCGCGAGGTCGTCGCGCCGCCGATGAGCAGCGGGATCTTCAGGCCCAGGCGCTCCATCTCCTTGGCGAAGTGGGCCATCTCCTCCAGGGAGGGCGTGATGAGGCCCGACAGGCCGATCATGTCGGCGTTCTCCGCCTTCGCCGCCTCCAGGATGCGCTCGGCCGGCACCATGACGCCCAGGTCGACCACCGCGAAGTTGTTGCACTGGAGCACCACGCCCACGATGTTCTTGCCGATGTCGTGCACGTCGCCCTTCACCGTGGCCATCACGACCTTGCCCTTGGCCTTCGCGTCCAGGCTGCCGGCCAGGCG
>JBGAOO010000407.1:0-2489 GCA_044221765.1 Usitatibacteraceae bacterium
CCTCGATGGACGGCATCGTGCTCGCCGCCAATGTCGAGATGCTGCACTTCGCTCGCCAACTGGGGTTCCAGATCGAGCACGACCCCGAGGATCGCACGGTCGTGCGGATCGTCCGCGCGCTTTGATCCGGCGGCCCCGGGCCGGCGGGCCGCGCAATCTCACTGCACCGGCGGGATCTTCGCCTGCTTGACCACGCGATCCCACTTCGCCACTTCGGCCGCGACGTAGGCGCCGAACTGCTCCGGCGTGCTGGCCACGGGCTCCGCGCCCGAGGCCGACAGGCGCTCCTGGATCTCCGGCAGGTTCACGATCTTCTCGATCTCGCGCTGCATGCGGCTCACGATCTCCTTCGGCGTGCCGGCGGGGGCGAGGAGCCCGATCCACGTCACCGCCTCGAAGCCCGGGATGGTGTCCGCGATGGGCGCGACCTCCGGCATGATCCTCGAGCGCTTCGTGGTGCCCACGCCCAGCACGCGCAGTCGACCTGTCTTCACGTACTGCGTCGAGGTGTTGATCGTGTCGAACATGAAGGAGAGCTGGCCGCCGAGCAGGTCGGTGAGAGCCGGCGCGCTGCCCTTGTAGGGCACGTGCACGAGCGGCGAGCCGATGTAGCCGGCGAGCAGCTCGCCCGCCAGGTGGTTGGAGCTGCCGTTGCCCGCGCTGCCGAAGGTGAGCGTGCCGGGCTTCGCCTTGGCGGCGGCGATGAACTCCGCGAGCGTGTGGATCGGGCTCGAGGCCGGGACCACCAGCAGGTAGGGCACGGTCACGATCTGCGTGACGGCCGCGAAATCCTTCACCGGGTCGAAGTCGAGCTTCGAGTAGAGGCTGGGCGTGGTGGTGTGGCTCGCGGCGGGCGCGATGAAGGTGTAGCCGTCGGGTGCCGACTTCGCGCCCTGCGCCGTGCCGATCGTGCCGCCCGCGCCGCCCTTGTTCTCGATCACGACGGACTGGCCGAGCGCCTCGCCGAGCTTGGGCGCGATGGCGCGGATCACCACGTCGGTGACACCCCCCGCGGCGAACGGGATGATGATCTTCACGGGTTTCGAGGGCCAGGCCTGCGCTGCGGCGCCGGTGCTGAGGGCGAGCCCGGCGGCCAGCGTGGCGGCGAGGCGCAGCAATCGGGTGCGGAAGGAAGTGGGCATGGTCTTGCCTTTCGGTTCGTCGGGATGGGGAAAAGTGTCAGGCACCGGCGAGGCGGTCGAGCAGCTCTCGGGCATCGTCGCCGAGCGCGATGCCTTCGGTGAGCGATCGTGCCCGGCGGCGATAGCGTCGCGACCCGGGCAGGTCCGGCGAGCCCGCGGCATGCACCGCCTCGACCAGGCCTTCCACGCGCGAGGCGAGGTCCGCGCCGGCGCGCCCGGGATCGATCGAGGCGCCCTTGCGGCCGCCGAAGGGATGGAGCGCCCCGCCCTGCAGGATGGCGTCCGGATCGTCGGTGGGCTGGCCCTTCGCATCCACGCCCACGTCGAGCGGGATCCGGCGGCCCTCGCGCGAGGCGAGGAGCAGGTCGCCCTGCGACAGGAGGCTCGCGGCCTGGTCCCACACGATGGGGTCGCCTCCGGCGCGCGGGCAGGCGAAGGCCGAGGCGTTGGTGCCGAACACGGGGCCGGCGCCGCTCCAGGCGGTGAGGCGGGCGCGGGAGGTGACGCAGGACATCGCGACGAAGCCCTCGCGCGCGAAGCCCTCGATGTCGGGCCAGAGCGCGGCGAAGTGGTGGGCGTTGCGCACGAGGAAGATGCTGCTCCCCGTCTGCGCCGCCATCGCCATGAGCTCGCCTCTCGCCTGGTCCAGGGCGTAGTGCGTGAAGCCGTTCCTCGCGTCCACGACCTTCATCGAGGCGCTGCGCGAGACTTCCTCCGGCAGCGCCTGGCCGTCCGCCCAGCCCGTGCGCACCGCCTCGACATAGCCGGGCAGCCGCAGCAGGCCGTGGCTGGGTGTGCCGTCGCGCTCGCAGCTCGCCACGGTGCGCGCGATGGGCCTCGCGATGGGCTCCGCGAATCCGCCCGCGACGAGGGCGCGCAGGATCGTCACTTCGAGGTCCTCGTAGGTGATGGTGCTCGCGCGCGGCCCGGTCATGGGGAGGGAGTTTCCGCGACTTCCGGCTTCAGAGCGAGCCCTTCGAGAGCCCGGCCAGCTCGGCCATGAGCGCCGCGTCGGCGTAGCGCCCGAGCGTGAGGACCTTGGCGTACTCGGGCACGGGCTCGCCCACCACGTGCGCGGCGCAGATCGCCCCCGTGGCGCAGGCGGCCATGGAGCCGAAGCCCGAGAGCGCGCCCGCGACGAAGGCGCCCGGCGTCTTCATCGGGCCGACGAGGGGCCAGTTCTCCTCGGTCATCGTGTAGTAGCCGCCGTAGTGGCGAGCGCCGCGCGGCAGGCGACCGATGTAGGCGGCGAGCTTCGGGTGCAGGCGGCTCGCCCCGCGCAGCACCGTGTCGGGAAACTGCGGGTCGACGGGTTCCTCGGCGTGCGGATCCGATGGCGCGTCGTTA
>JBGAOO010000408.1:0-2460 GCA_044221765.1 Usitatibacteraceae bacterium
CGTCGTTGTAGGCGAGCCAGTTCATCTCCCAGGCGCCGAAGAGCCTGGCGCGCACCGGCGGCACCACGGGGTCGGCGAGGGTGGTGGGCTGCGCCTTCTCCTCCAGCACGACCTTGCGCACGTCCGCGGGATCGACCGGGATCCAGCCGTGGCCGTTCACGAACACCTCGGCGCGGCAGTGTTGCGCGCGGGTGATGTTCTCCGTGCCGGCGCCCAGGCTGCGGTAACCGAAGGCGCTCTTCGCCACGCGCACGCCGTACACGTCGCGCGCGGGCAGGCCGGCCGAGCGCGCGAGCGCCACGTAGAGCGCGTTCAGGTCGGCGCACTTGCCGCTGAGGTTCCCGCTCTCGAGCATGAACTTCACGTCGCCGCGGCCGCAGCCGACGGTCTTCGGATCGCGGAAGGTGTTGTCGACGATCCACTCGTAGAGCGCCCGGGCCTTGTCCATCTCCGTCTTCGCCCCCTTGGTGGCCTCGAGCGCGGTCTTGCGCACGATGCCGTCGGTGGGCATGTAGCTCGTCGGCGCCGTGTAGAACGCGCGCTCCTCGGCGGAGAGCCTCGCCTCGCCGCGGGCCTTCAGGTCGAGGGCGCGGTCGCGCGTGGCGAAGCGGCTGGTCACCTCGACCCAGGGCGCGGCCTCGCCCGCCTTGAACTCGGCCATCAGGATCTTCGCGCCGTACTTGCCGTCGCTCACCACGGAGGCCTGGCTCGCGTTGCCGGTCCAGGTGTTGCCCTGGAGCGTCTGGTAGTCGCTTTCCACGGACGGCAGCGGGATCCACACCTTGCTCGCGCCGGCGGGCTTGGCGATCTCCACGCGCGTCACGACCTCGAAGGTGCGCCAGGGGCCGGGCTTCGGGTCGAAGGGAATCTGCTGGGCGAGGGCCCACGTCGGAACCTGCATCAGCACCGGGGCCGCGGCCGCGGCCTGGAGGAAGTGGCGTCGCTTCATGGGGAGTCCTTTCGGGGGCGAAGACGGGGAACGGTCGTCCCGGGGGGCCTACTTTACCGGTAACGGCGCGATTCGAGCAGGCCGGGGGCGAGCGCGGCACGGACGGGTCGGGCCCGCGCGCGCGGCGGCGACTCAGGACCCCGGCTTGTGGTTGGGGAAGAAGAGCTGCTCGCCGCCGATCTTGTAGGCGGCGATGGCGGCCTGGCCGGCCGGCGAGATCACCCAGTCGACGAACTTCTGGCCGGCCTCCTTCTTCACGTGCGGGTGCTTCGCGGGGTTCACGAGCATCACGCCGTACTGGTTGAACAGGCGCGTGTCGCCCTCGACCAGGATGACCAGGTCGCCGCGGTTCCTGAAGGACAGCCAGGTGCCGCGGTCGGCGAGCGCGTAGGCGTTCATCGCCGAGGCGGTGTTGAGCGTGGGACCCATGCCCGAGCCCGTCTCGCGGTACCAGGGGCCCTTGTCCTTGTCGAGGTCGATGCCGGCGGCCTTCCAGTAGCGCAGCTCCGCGGCGTGCGTGCCGCTCTTGTCGGCGCGCGAGGCGAAGGGCGCCTTCGCGGCGGCGATCGCCTTCAGGCCGGCGAGCACGTCCTTGCCCGCGGCCTTCGCGGGATCGGCCTTCGGGCCCACGATGACGAAGTCGTTGTACATCACCTCGAAGCGCTTCACGCCGAAGCCCTCGGCGACGAATTTCTCCTCGGCGACCTTGTCGTGGACGAAGACCACGTCGGCGTCGCCGCGACGGCCCATGTCGAGCGCCTGCCCGGTGCCCAGCGCCACCACGCGCGCCTCGATGCCCGTCGCCGCCTTGAAGGCCGGCAGCATGTCCTTGAAGAGCCCGGATTGCTCCGTGGAGGTGGTGGAGGCGACGGTGATGAAGGTGTCCTGCGCCTGTGCCGGCTGCAGGGCGAGGAGCATGGCCGCGGCGGTGGCCGAGGCCATCCACGCGAGGCTCAGGCGCCAGTAGTGGCGGGCGAGATTCAGTTCCATGGCAGTTCTCCCTCGAGGAATGTCCGGGCCTCGATCGAATCGGGTTGGGTGAAGAAGCGGTCGGCGGCGGTTCGCTCCGCCACGCGGCCGGCGTGGATGAAGACGATCTCGTCGGCCAGGCGCCGGGCCTGGCCGAGGTTGTGCGTGGTCATGACGATGCGCGTGCCCGTCGCGGCGATGGCGGCGATGACCCGCTCGATCTCGGCGCTCGCCCCGGGATCGAGGCTCGCCGTGGGCTCGTCCAGGAAGAGCACCTGCGGCTCGAGTGCCCTGGCGCGGGCGTGCGCGAGGCGATGCTGCTCCCCGCCCGAGAGCACGCGCGCCGGGCGCCTCGCGAGGTGGGCGAGGCCCACGCGCTCGATCGCGAGGCGCGCGCGCCGGGTGCGCGCCTCGCCGTCGACTCCGCTCACCGCGAGGGCGTACTCGATGTTGGCGAGGGCCGAGCGGCGCAGCATCACCGGCCGCTGGAAGACCATGGCTTGGCGCGGGCGCGACGCGCCGTTCGCGGCCCAGGCGATCGT
>JBGAOO010000036.1:0-21147 GCA_044221765.1 Usitatibacteraceae bacterium
GATGGCCACCACGGCGGCAAGGGCTCGGACGCCCACAAGGCCGCGGTGACGGGCGACACGGTGGGCGATCCCTACAAGGACACCGCCGGCCCCGCCGTGAACCCGCTCATCAAGATCATCAACATCGTGGCGCTGCTCATCGTGCCGCTGCTGTAGCCGGACCCGTGCCGCGGAAAGGGTCGCCTCCGGGCGGCCCTTTTTTTCGGCCGCGGCGATCCTGAAGTACACTCAGCAGCCCGCGAAAGCCCGCCCTCGCCGCGCGCCGCGCGCGAGGCCCGTCCGCGCCGCGCATCCCCCTCCGGAGACATCGTCATGGCACTCACGTTCTTCCACGGTCACGGTTCCCCCTATGCCTGGCGGGTCTGGCTCGCCCTCGAGCACCTGGGCGTGCCCTACGAGCTCAAGGTCCTGTCCTTCTCCGACAAGGACACGCGCAAGCCCGAGTTCGTCGCCATCAACCCGCGCCACCAGGTGCCCACGATCGTGGACGAGGGCTTCGCGCTCTGGGAATCGCTCGCCATCCTCGAGTACCTCGACGAGCGCGTTCCCGGCGCCGCGCGCAGGCTCTACCCCGGCACCGCGCAGGAACGCGCCCGCATCCGCCGCCTCATTCGCGAGGACGAGGAGCAGCTCGACCGCCAGGGCCTCACGCCGGTGTACGAGGAGCTCTACAAGGCCGAGGGACGGCCGCGCGACGAGGCCCGCGTGCAGGCCGGGCGCGCGAAGCTCGCCGAGGAGCTCGACTACTTCGGCCGCGAGCTGCGCGGGGCCTTCCTCGCGGGCGATGCGCCCACGGCCGCGGACTTCGTCCTTTATCCCGACGTCGCCTATGTGAAGCGCATCGGCGCGAAGAAGCCGGAATCGGGGCTCGCCGGCATCCTGCCCGCGCCGATCGCCGCCTGGGCCGCGCGCATCGAGGCGCTGCCGTACTTCGAGAAGACCTTTCCCCCGCACTGGCGCTCGTGAAGTTCGACCTGCACGCCACCGACGGCGCGGCGCGGCGCGGCACGCTCTCGCTCGCCCACGGGGAGGTCACCACCCCGGCCTTCATGCCGGTGGGCACCTACGGCACGGTGAAGGCGATGACGCCGGCCGAGCTGGTCGACGTCGGTGCCGACATCGTGCTGGGCAATACCTTCCACCTGTGGCTTCGCCCCGGCCTGGAGGTGATCGCGGCGCACGGCGGGCTGCACCGCTTCATGGGCTGGCGCCGTCCGATCCTCACGGACTCGGGCGGCTTCCAGGTCTTCAGCCTGGGGGCGCTGCGCAAGGTGAGCGAGGAGGGCGTCGCCTTCCAGTCGCCCGTCAACGGGGACAAGCTCTTCCTCACGCCGGAGGAGTCGATGCGCATCCAGCGCGTGCTCGACTCGGACGTCGTGATGATCTTCGACGAATGCACGGCCCATCCGGCCACGCACGAGGAGGCGGGCGAGTCGATGCGCCTGTCGCTTCGCTGGGCGGCGCGATCGAAGCGGGCGCACGAGGGCAACGCGAACGCGCTCTTCGGCATCGTGCAGGGCGGCATGCACGAGGACCTGCGCGACGAGTCCCGCGAGGCGCTCGTGGACATCGGCTTCGACGGCTACGCGATCGGCGGGCTCTCCGTCGGCGAGCCCAAGGAGGACATGGCGCGGATCCTCGCGCACACCGCCCCCCGGCTTCCCGCGGACAAGCCGCGCTACCTCATGGGCGTGGGCACGCCCGAGGACCTCGTCGAGGCGGTGTCGGCCGGCATCGACATGTTCGACTGCGTGATGCCGACGCGAAACGCGAGGAACGGGTGGCTCTTCACCCGCTTCGGCGACGTGCGGATCAAGAACGCGCGCCACCGCGCGGACACGCGGGCCCTCGACGAGACGTGCGCCTGCCCGGCCTGCCGGGGCTTCTCGCGCGCCTACCTGCACCACCTGCACCGCACCAACGAGATCCTGGGGGCGCGCCTGAACACGATCCACAACCTGCACTACTACCAGTGGCTCATGCGCGGGATGCGCGAGGCCATCGAGGCGGGCGACCTGGCCGGCTTCCGCGCGCGCTTCCGGGCCGAACGCTCGCGCGAGGGCGCCGATGCCTAGCCCGGCCGGCGGGCGCCGAAAGCGTCTGTGCTAGAATATCGGGTTTCCAACGGGGTCAAAAACCCTGTTATATCAATACTTTCCGCACGGAGATCCCCATGATCGGCACCGCATTCGCCCAGGCCACCGGCCAACCCGCCCAGGGCGACACGCTGATGGGCCTGCTGCCCATCATCCTGATGTTCGTGATCCTCTATTTCCTGATGATCCGCCCCCAGATGAAGAAGGCCAAGGAGCACAAGGCCATGGTCGATGCGCTCCAGAAGGGGGACGAGGTCGTCGCCGCCGGCGGGATCCTCGGCAAGGTGGCCAAGATCACGGACGCCTACGTGGTGCTCGAGGTCGCCCAGGGCACGTCGATCCAGATCCAGCGCAACGCGATCGGCATGCTCCTGCCCAAGGGCACCATCAAGGACGCCCAGTAACTCGCCCGCTCGCTCCCGAGCCGGCACCCGCGCTCGCCCGCCCCGCTTGAGGCGCGCGCGGACCAACCGACGGTCACCCGCATGAACAAGTATCCCCTCTGGAAGTACGTCCTCATCGTCGTCGCGCTCGTCGTGAGCCTCGTCTACGCCGCGCCCAACCTCTTCGGCGAGGTGCCGGTGGTGCAGGTCTCCGGGGCGCGCACCACGGTGAAGGTGGACGAGGCGATGCAGCGCTCGCTCGAGGCCGCCGTCAAGGACGCGGGCATCGCGCTCAAGGGCGTGGACGCCGTCGACGGCATGGCGAGGTTCCGCTTCGCCGACACCGACACGCAGATCAAGGCGCGCGACGTGATCCAGGCGAAGGTGCCGGCCGGCTACGTGGTGGCGCTCAACCTCCAGGCCAACACGCCGGCGTGGCTGCAGGCCCTGGGCGCCAAGCCCATGTACCTGGGCCTCGACCTGCGCGGGGGCGTGCATTTCCTGCTGCAGGTGGACATGAAGTCCGCCGCGACCAAGTCCGCCGAGCGCTACCTCGGCGACATCCGGGGCCTGCTGCGCGACAAGAAGGTCTACTACGCGGGCCTCACCCGCGAGGGCGAGCGCGTGACGATGCGCTTTCGCGAGCCCGACCAGCGCGCCGCCGCGCTCAAGCTGATCGAGAAGGAGATGCCCGACCTGGTCGTGAAGGAGCAGGCCGCCGGCGAGGAGACGCAGCTGGTCGCCACGATCAAGCCCGAGGTGGTGAAGAGGGAGCAGGAGCTCGCGCTCCAGCAGAACATCCAGACGCTCAGGAACCGCGTGAACGAGCTGGGCGTGGCCGAGCCGATCATCCAGCAGCAGGGCCTGGACCGCATCGTCGTGCAGCTCGCCGGCGTGCAGGATCCGGGCCAGGCCAAGGAGATCCTGGGCCGCACCGCGACGCTCGAGGTGCGCCTGGTCTCCGAGGAGCAGTCCGCCGGCCCCGGCCACGACGCCTTCCGCGCTTACAAGGACCAGCCCGCGCCCTTCGGCACGGACAAGTTCGAGGACGTGGACGGCCAGGTCGTGCTGGTGAGGAAGCAGGTGGTCATCACCGGCGACCGCATCAAGGACGCCCAGCCGGGGTTCGACCAGCGCAACGGCGGCCCCATCGTCTCGATGGCGCTGGACGACACGGGCGGGCGCATCATGCGCCAGACCACGCGCGAGAACCTGAAGAAGCGCATGGCGATGATGCTCGTCGAGCGCAACAGCACGAAGGTGCTCACCTGGCCGGTCATCCAGGAGGAATTCGGCAACCGGTTCCAGATCTCGGGCATCGGCGACGTGCAGGAGGCGAGGAACCTCGCGCTGCTGCTGCGCGCCGGGGCCCTGGCCGCGCCCATGGACATCATCGAGGAGCGCACGGTCGGCCCCTCGCTCGGCGCCGAGAACATCAAGATGGGCTTCGAGTCGGTGATGTGGGGCTTCGCGGCCATCGCGGCGTTCATGATCGCCTACTACATGCTCTTCGGCCTGATCTCCGTGGCCGCGCTCGCCGCCAACCTGCTCTTCCTGGTGGCGCTGCTGTCCATGCTGCAGGCGACGCTCACGCTGCCGGGCATCGCGGCCATCGCGCTGGCGCTGGGCATGGCCATCGACGCGAACGTGCTGATCAACGAGCGCATCCGCGAGGAGCTCAGGGGCGGCATGAGCCCGCAGATGGCCATCCAGGCCGGTTACGAGCGCGCCTTCGACACCATCTTCGACTCCAACATCACCACGCTCATCGCGGGCCTCGCCCTGCTCGCCTTCGGTTCGGGGCCGGTGCGCGGCTTCGCGGTGGTGCACTGCCTGGGCATCCTCACCTCGATCTTCAGCGCGGTGATGGTCTCGCGCGGGATCGTGAACATCCTCTACGGCGGCCGGCGCAAGGTGGCCAGCGTCTCGATCGGCAACACCGACTGGCACAAGAAGGCCGCGGCCTGACCGCGCGACCGACGAAAGAGCTCAAGGACAAACGCCATGGAATTCTTCAAGATCCGCCGCACGATCCCGTTCATGCGCCACGCGCTGGTGTTCAACGTGATCTCGGCGCTCACGTTCGTGGTCGCGGTGCTCTTCCTCGCGACCAAGGGCCTGCACTTCTCCATCGAGTTCACCGGCGGCACCGTGATGGAGGTGACGCACGAGGCCGCCGCCCAGCCCGACAAGATCCGCGACGCCCTGGGCAAGGCGGGGTTCAAGGACCTGAACGTGCTCAAGTTCGGCACCTCGAAGGACGTGCTGATCCGCCTGCCGCTCAAGCCCGATCCCGACCCGAAGGTGCAGAACGAGGAGATGCAGAAGCAAAGCGGCGCCGTGATGCAGGTGCTCAAGACGGTCGACCCGTCCGCGCGCGTGGTGCGCACGGAGTTCGTCGGCGGCCAGGTCGGCAAGGAGCTCGCCACCGACGGGGCGCTCGCGCTCATCGTGGTGTGCCTGGGCATCGTGGTGTACCTCGCCTTCCGCTTCGAGTGGCGCTTCGCCGTGGCGACGATCATCGCGAACCTGCACGACGTGGTCATCATCCTGGGCGTCTTCTCGGCCTTCCAGCTCGAGTTCTCGCTGCCGGTGCTCGCCGCCGTCCTGGCGATCCTGGGCTACTCGGTGAACGAGTCGGTGGTGGTGTTCGACCGGGTGCGCGAGAACTTCCGCAAGATGCGCCGCGCCTCGGTGGACGAGATCATGGACGCCTCGATCACGGGCACGATCTCGCGCACCATCATCACCCACGGCTGCACGCAGATGATGGTGCTCGCCATCTTCTTCCTGGGCGGCCCCAGCCTGCACTACTTCGCCCTCGCGCTCACGATCGGCATCTGCTTCGGCATCTACTCGTCGGTGCTGGTGGCCGCCCCGCTCGCGAAGTACCTCGGCGCCTCGCGCGAGGACTTCGTGAAGCCCGAGAAGAAGACCGTCGAGCCGCAGGTTCCCTGAGCGCCGTGGAGTTCCTCGCGGCGGCAGCGGACATCGTCCTGCGGCTGGACGTCCACCTGGGCGCCCTCGTCCGGGACCACGGGCCGTGGGTCTACGCCATCCTCTTCGCGGTGATCTTCGCCGAGACGGGGCTGGTGGTGACGCCCTTCCTGCCGGGCGATTCGCTGCTGTTCGTGGCCGGCGCCCTCGCCGCGCTGGGCGGCCTGGACGTGCACGTGCTCGCCGCCTCGCTCACGCTCGCGGCCATCCTGGGCAACTCCGCCAACTACGCGATCGGGCGCTGGTTCGGCCGGCGCTTCCTCGCCGGGGGCGAGTCGCGCTGGCTCAAGCGCGAGTACCTCGACCGCACGCACGCCTTCTACGAGCGCCACGGGGGCCTCGCCGTGGTGATCTCCCGCTTCATGCCGATCATCCGTACCTACGTCCCGTTCGTCGCCGGGCTCGCCGTGATGGATGCCCGGCGCTTCTCGGCCTACAACGTGGCCGGGGCCGTGCTCTGGGTGGGTTCGCTCGCCTACGCCGGCTACTTCTTCGGCAACCTGCCCTGGGTGCGCGCGAACCTGTCGCTGCTCATCGTCGGCATCATCGTCCTGAGCCTCGTGCCGCTCGCCTGGGCGCTGCTGCGCGAGCGCCTGGCCCGCGCCGCTCCTTGACGCGCGCGCGCCCGAGCGCCTAGATTGGCCCCATGCCCGTCCTCGACGCCCATGTCTTCGACATCACCCGAGCGATCCAGCTCGCCGTCGCGCCGGTCTTCCTGCTCACCGCGATCGGCACGCTGATCAATGCCCTGACCGGCAGGCTCGGCCGCGCCGTCGACCGCCGGCGCAAGCTCGAGGAGCTGCTCTCGGCCTTCGAGGGCGAGACGCGCGTATCGATGCAGGACGAGCTGAGGGTGCTCGCGCGGCGCATCAACATGGTCCTCTGGTCGATCACCGCGGCGGTGCTTTCCGCGCTGCTCGTGTGCCTGCTGATCGGCACCGCCTTCATGGGCGCGTTCGTGTCGCTGGATCTCTCGCGCCCCGTGGCCGGCCTGTTCGTGCTCGCGATCCTCGCGCTCACCGCCTGCCTGATGTTCTTCCTGCGCGAGGTCTACCTCGCGAACGTGGCGGACCGGGCCCGCTACATCTCCTAGCGGCCGCGCGTGGCGCGCAGGTAGGCGATCGCGGCGAGGAAGAAGGCCGCCCCGAGCGCGATCTCCAGGATCGCCAGTCGCGCCGAGGGGCCGGGGTCGGAGATGAGCCGCATCGCGCCTTCCGCGATCGGCAGCCACGCGAGCATCGAGGCCCACTTGAAAGTGTAGCGCCGGCCGTGCAGCAGTCCCCTGAGCGGGGCGAGCAGCGGCACGACCTTGAGCACCAGCCACGAGCCCCCGGGCCGCAGCGGGGCGAGCACCATCTCCCAGGCGAGGCCCAGCAGGATGAGGCCGATCCAGGCCACGCAGGCGGCGAGCCAGGCGGCGCCCGCGTTCACGCCGCGAGCTTCTTCGCGACCAGCGCGAGCCGCTTGCCCAGGGCCAGGGCGAGGCGGCGCTCCTCGTCGGACACCGGCAGGTCGCCCGCGGGCCCGGCGACATGGGAGGCGCCGTAGGGCGAGCCGCCACCGCGCGTGGTGTGCAGGTCCGGCTCGGTGTAGGGGATGCCCACGATCACCATGCCGTGGTGCAGCAGCGGCACCATCATCGTGAGCAGGGTCGCCTCCTGGCCGCCGTGCTGCGTGGAGGTGGAGGTGAACGTGCAGGCGGGCTTGCCCGCGAGCGTGCCGCGCGACCATTCGCCGCCCAGGCCGTCCAGGAAGTGCTTCACCGGCGCGGCCATGTTGCCGAAGCGGGTGGGCGAGCCCAGGGCGAGTCCCGCGCACTCGACCAGGTCGCTCGCCTCGACGTACGGCGGGCCGCCCGCCGGCACGGCTGCCTCGGGCGCCTGCGTCACGTGGGTCACGCGCGGGACCGTGCGCACGCGCGCGCGCATGCCCTCGACCGATTCCACCCCGCGCGCGAGGCTCTCGGCGAGCCGGCGCACGGAGCCGTTGCTGCTGTAGTAGAGGACGAGGATGTCTGCCATGGGGTTCCTTTCGCGGGTGCTATGATACCCGCCGCCTTGGACATCCTTCCCGCGCGCCTTCGCGATCCGCTCGGCTTCCTCGCCTTCGTCTTCAGGCGATGGCGCGAGGATCGCTGCCCCCAGATCGCCGGCAGCCTCACGTACACCACGCTCCTCGCGCTCGTCCCGCTCTTCACGATCGTGGTGGCGCTGCTCTCCTCGTTGCCGTTCTTCGAGGACGTGATGGTGCAGATCAAGATCTTCCTGCTGCTGAACCTCGTGCCCGAGATCGCGGGCAAGATCATCACGGTCTACATGGAGCAGTTCGCCGCGAACGCCGGCCGGCTCACCACGGTGGGCCTGGGCGCGCTCTTCGTGATGACCCTCGCCATGCTCTTCACGATCGACCGCTCGCTCAACGTGATCTGGCGCGTCGAGCGGCACCGGCCGGCGTGGCTGTCGGTCGCCGGCTACGTGCTGCTTCTCGCGCTCGGGCCCGTGCTCATGGGCCTGAGCCTGTGGGCGAGCACCTGGCTGGTGGCCACCTCGCTCGAGCAGGTCGACGTCTCGTCGCAGACCCAGTCGGCCGTGCTGCGGCTCGTGCCGATCTCGGTGAGCGCGCTCGCCTTCTTCCTGGTCTATCGCATCTTCCCGAACCGCCACGTGCCCTGGCGGCACGCGCTCGCCGGCGGGATTCTCGCCGCCGTGCTCTTCGAGGCGATGAAGTCGCTCTTCGCGGCCTACCTGCGCGCGGTGCCCACCTACAACCTCGTCTACGGCGCCTTCGCCTCGATTCCCATCTTCCTGCTCTGGCTCTACCTCGCCTGGCTGGTCGTGCTCTTCGGGGCGGAATTCACCGCGGCGCTCGCTTACTGGCACCAGAGGCTCTGGCGGCGCGTCGCCTCGCCTGCGGTGCGCCTGCGCGGGGCGATCGAGACCGGGCGAGCCCTGGCGGCCGCGGCGGGCAAGCCGGTCACGCTCGCCACCCTGCGCGCCTCGGTGACGATGACCCACGACCAGCTCGAGGACCTGCTGCACCGCCTGTCCGAGTCGGGCGTGGGTGCGCCGCGAACGGCGCGGCTGGTTGCTCGCCAAGCCCGCGGCCGAGATCACGCTGGGCGAGATCCATGCGGCCGCGCAGCCGGCCGAAGGTCTCCTCGCCCCGGGCGAATGGGCCGAGTGCTCGCAGGAACTGGGCCGGCTCGCGCTCTCGATGCAGGAGGGCGGTTGGCGCGCCCGGTGCCGGAGGTCATCCGGCCGGAGAAGCCGCCGGCCTGAACTCAGGACGGCGCGACGTGGAAGAGCTCGAAGCGCCCCGTCTTCTCGATGAGGCTCGTCGCCCGCACCCCGCGAGACGTTGCCGCCGTCCTCGATCTCGAACTCGCGCAGGTCGCTGTAGGTGGCCGGCATGGTGAGCAGGGAATCGGCGGACTCGAACCCGCTGTCCTCCGCCAGGAACAGCCCGGGACGCACCTGGCCCGCGTTCGTGATCGTGGGCTGCACGGCCACGCAGCGCGCCGCCGGCGCCAGGAACTGGATGCCGAATTCCATGCCGCCGTCGTCGAGCATCGTGAGCCAGCGCACCACGCCGATCGTCCACTGCGCGCGCGCCATGAACTTGATGCCGATGACCTCGCCCACCGAGATCGCCTGGGCCGAGCTGCCCGCGCGGCGCACCTTGAGGCCGCCGGCGCTCTGGTTCACGACTTCCCACTCGTTCACGTTCATGCCCTTGGAGATCTCGTCGTCGGGCACCGAGATGAGCGGGATCGTGATGCCGCGCTGGATCGCCTCGGCCTCGCGCACGGAGCCGGCGCCGGGCTCGAGCGACAGGAAGTGGGTGATGGCGCGCATGCCCGCGCAGATGGCGACGCTCGTGTCCATCGGGTCGCGGCGGAAGGTGCGCTTGGGCGGGTCGCCCCACAGCGTGATGAGCTTGCCCAGCAGGATCATCGCGTCCGGGCTCATCGCGCGGCTCATCGTGGCCGAGACATTGCCCGTCTCCATCGCCTGGCGCCGCGAGCGCAGCCGCTCGACCATGCCGTTCGCGTCGAGCAGGCGCCAGTTGGGGCCGCCCGCGTCGTCGTTCGCGGACAGGAGGGGCTTGGGCGGCTTGTCGGTGTCGGCGGGCACGAGGAAGTGCGCGCCCGGGCGCGTGTCGGGGCGGGCCTGGCCCAGCGTCACCGCGCCGCGGTTGCTCGCGACCACCTGCGAGATGCGGTCGACGTCGCCGGGGATGAGCCGGTACGGATCGGTGAGCGAGACGAGCAGCGCCTCCGTGTAGACATCGGTGATCGAGGCCTTGGTCTCGGGATTGGCCGCGTCGGCGGCATAGCCGTCCTTCTCCGCGTGCAGGTAGAGCGCGTGCAGCTCGCGCCACAGTCCCGCGGGCACCGGCGTGTAGGAGCGGTAGCTCGCGCGAAGCAGCATCGCGAGCTGCTCCATCGCGCGGCAGACGAGGAAGGGCATCTGCTTCTTCGCGCCGAAGGCGAGCAGCTTGCCCGTCTTCTCCAGGATCAGGATCTTGTAGCCGAAGGCGAACTCGTTCGAGAGCTCGCGCGCGAGGGCGAGCGCCTCGCGCGCCTTGGCGGAGAGCGGCAGGGCGGACTTGCCGTAGACGTCGTCGAGTTCGTCGAAGACCACGTGCGCGATGGGCCGGTAGGCCTCGAGCAGCTGCAGGCGGTCGTCGAACTCCACCTTCGCGCGGTTCATCGCGACCAGGTTGCCCAGGATCTTCGCCGGCCTCGGCGCTCTGGCTGAGCGGCAGGGATTCGACCCAGGCCTTGGCCTGCTTCGGGCGCAGTTCCAGTTCCTTCGGCGGCGCGATGCGCTCGGTGGGTACGCGCAGGTCCAAGGCCATGGGTGTGTTAATCTTTGATTATCAATGAGTTGTAACCATGCCGCCGGTTCGATCGACCGGTTGGCGCCGAGAGTCTGGACAGGATAGACGAGCGCGATGCATTTGAAAACAAAGACGATTCGCCTTGTGCACCCGATTTGTGCGGCGGTCCTCGCC
This sequence comes from Usitatibacteraceae bacterium, assembly GCA_044221765.1. Taxonomy (GTDB): domain Bacteria; phylum Pseudomonadota; class Gammaproteobacteria; order Burkholderiales; family Usitatibacteraceae; genus FEB-7. The sequence continues at coordinate 10,493 of JBGAOO010000036.1, forward strand.
GCCGGCGCGTTGCTGGCCGCTCCCGTGGCCACGGCCTTCGACCTGACCGATGCCGACGGGACCCGGCACCGGCTCGCCGACTACCGGGGGCGGCCGGTGGTGGTCAATTTCTGGGCGACCTGGTGCGCGCCCTGCATCAAGGAAATCCCGGAGATCGCCGAGTTCGCGCGCGAGCAGCCCGCGCGCGGGGCGGTGGTGATCGGCATCGCGCTCGACATCGACGACGCGCAGAAGACGCGCGATTTCGCGAAGAAGACGGGGCACGACTACCCGCTGGTGCTCGGCGACGCGAAGGTGGAGAAGCAGTTCGGCAAGGTGAAGGGCCTGCCCACCACGCTCGTGTTCGATGCGGCCGGCAAGCGCGTGTACGACCACACCGGCACGGTGACCGCAAGGTGCTCGAGGCGTGGTCTCGGGGTCGGCGCGAACCGGGCGCCAGTTGGGCCGCGTCCAGCGCTCGTCAATGCGAAGCGCACGCGGTCGGATGTTCAGGGCCGGCCAGGCTGCCGTTGTAGCGTCCCAGCGCGTTGAACAGGTTGCCGTCCTCCAGGCGCAGGTAATGCCGCAGGATGACGCAGCCGTAGCGCAGGTTCGTGCGCGGATGGAACAGGCTCTGCCCGGGCATCCCGATCTCCTGCACCCAGAAGGGCATCACCTGCATGTAGCCGCGCGCCCCGGAGGAGACCGCGTATTTCCGGAAGGCGCTTTCCGCGTCGATGATCGCGAGGACCAGTTGCGGGTCGAGGCCGGCGCGCAGCGCCTCGTAGCGCACGAGGGAGAGCAACTCGTGGGCGGCAGCCTCGTCCTTCATGCGCGCGGCCACCTTCGGCAGGTGCGCGCGGATCCAGGCCTGCGTCTGCGGGTTGTCCTCGAGGCGGTGTCGGCGCCGTTCACCGCCTTGGCCAGGGTGGCGCGGATGGCCGCGGAGAGCGGCTCCTGGCTTCTGGGCGCCGCGCGGGCCGCGGGCGCGGCAAGCGCGAGGCAAAGCGCCAGGGTCGCCACGGCGGCGCTAGCGGCCGGGAGCCGCATGGACGATCACCGGTCCGCCGAGCAGCTCGATCTCGCCCTCGCGGCGCATGCCGAGCTTCTGCGCGACGCGAAGCGAGGCTTCGTTGCCGGGCCGGACGAGGCTGATCACGCGCGGCCGGCGAAGGACATCGAGGGCATGGTCCAGCGCGAAGCGCGAGGCCTCCGTCGCGTAGCCGCGGCCCTGGTGGCGCCGCGCGATCATCCAGCCCAGCTCGAAGCCCGGCCATCCTTCCGGGTCGATGTATCCCACGCGGCCGACGAAGTCGCCCGAGGACTTGAGCTCGATCGCCCACATGCCGTAGCCGCGCAGCAGCCAATGCCCGAGCATGGAGGAGATCGAGCGCCAGGTCTCCGCGCGGCCGAGCGTGCGGCCGTCCCCGATGTAGCGCATCGTTTCCGCGTCGGCGTACATCGGCGCGAGCGCCTCGAGGTCACGCTCCTCGAAATGCCGCAGGCGCAGCCGGGCGGTCTCGTGCGTCGCGCCGGAGGCGACGAGCGCCGCGCCGGGCAGCGCGCTCATCGGGCGAGGCGGCCCTTCACGAACGCCGCGATCTCCGCGACGGGCACCCGGGTGGCCTCGGCCTCGCGCCGGTGCTGGTACTCGACCACGCCTTCCTTGAGGCCGCGGTCGCCGATCACCACGCGGTGCGGGATGCCCATGAGCTCCTGGTCCGCGAGCATGACGCCGGGACGCTCGCCGCGGTCGTCGAGCAGCACCTCGATGCCCGCGCCGGCCAGCTCGGCGTGGAGCTTCTCGGCCAGCTCGCGCACGGCCTCGCTCTTCTGCATGGCCATCGGGATCACGGCCACGGTGAAGGGGGCCATCGGCTCGGGCCAGATGATGCCCTTGTCGTCGTGGTTCTGCTCGATCGCGGCGCCGACGATGCGAGTCACGCCGATGCCGTAGCAGCCCATCTCGAAGGCCTTCTGGGTGCCGTCCTCCGCCGTGAAGGTGGCGTTCATCGCCTCCGAGTAGCGTCGCCCCAGCGCGAAGACGTGGCCCACCTCGATGCCGCGCACGATCGAGAGCGTGCCCTTGCCGTCCGGCGAGGGATCGCCGGCGACCACGTTGCGGATGTCGGCGACGAGGTCGGGCTCGGGGCAGTCGCGCCCCCAGTTCACGCCGCGCAGGTGGTAGTCCTTCTCGTTGGCCCCGCAAACGAAGTCGGCCATCGCGGCCACCGTCCGGTCGGCGATGACGGTGATGCGCGAGCGGTCGAGGCCCACCGGTCCCAGGTAGCCGGCGGGACCGTCGGCGGCAGCGCGGATCTCCTCCTCGCTCGCCCAGCGCCAGCCCTTGAGGCCGGGCACCTTGCCCACCTTGATCTCGTTCACGGAATGGTCGCCGCGCACCAGGAGCATGTGGACGCGCTCGCCCGCGGTGAGCAGGATGGCCTTCACCGTGCGCGCGAGCGGCAGCTGCCAGAGCTCGGCCACTTCCTCGCAGGTGGCCTTGCCGGGCGTCGGGCCCTTCTGCATCGCCTCGGCGGGCGCGGCGCGCGCGGCGGCGGGCGCGAGCGCCTCGGCCTTCTCGATGTTGGCGGCGTAGTCCGAGCCGTCCGAATAGGCGATCTGGTCCTCGCCGGAATCGGCCAGCACCTGGAACTCGTGCGAGGCGCTTCCGCCGATCTCGCCGGTGTCGGCCGCGACCGGGCGGAACGTGAGGCCCAGGCGCGTGAAGATCGCCACGTACGCATCGAACATCTTCCCGTACGACCGGAGCATGCCGGCCTCGTCCGCATCGAAGGAGTAGGCGTCCTTCATCGAGAACTCGCGGGCGCGCAGCACGCCGAAGCGCGGGCGGATCTCGTCGCGGAACTTGGTCTGGATCTGGTAGAAGTTCACGGGCAGCTGGCGGTAGCTGCGCAGCTCCTTGCGCGCGATGTCCGTGATCACCTCCTCGGCCGTGGGCGCGTAGCAGAACTCGCGCTCGGCCCGGTCCTTCAGGCGCAGCATCATCGGGCCGTAGAGGTCCCAGCGGCCGGTCTCCTGCCACAGCTCGGCCGGCTGGATGGGGGGCATGCTCACCTCCATCGCCCCGGCGCGCTCCATCTCCTCGCGCACGATCCGCTCGACCTTGTGCAGCACGCGCATGCCCAGCGGCATCCACGAATACAGGCCGCTCCCCAGCTTGCGGATGAGCCCGGCGCGCAGCATGAGCTTGTGGCTGGGGAGCTCCGCTTCCTGGGGCGCTTCCTTGAGCGTGGCGAGAAAGAACTGGGTGGCGCGCATGAATTCTCCGGGTCTGTTCGGGGCCTGACGGGCGATTCTGGAATCAAATCATTGGCTTGCGTGGCGACATTCTACACGGGCCCGGGGGGGAGCCGGTGGGTGGCGGGCGCTCGCAAACTGTGGAAAAATGGGTTCAACTCAACGAATCGGATGGTGACTGCCATGATCGATCGGGACGGATTCCGCCCGAACGTCGCCATCGTGCTCGTCAATCACCGCAACCAGGTCTTCTGGGGCAAGCGAATCAAGGAGCACGCCTGGCAGTTCCCCCAGGGTGGCATCAAGCAGGGGGAATCCCCCGAGCAAGCGATGTACCGCGAGCTCGAGGAGGAAACGGGACTCAAGCCCGAGCATGTGGAAATCCTCGGGCGCACGCGCGACTGGCTGCACTACCACGTGCCCCTGCACTGGGTGAAGCGGGAGTGGCGCGGCACCTACAAGGGCCAGAAGCAGATCTGGTTCCTGCTGCGCCTGGTCGGCCGCGACACGGACGTCTCCCTGCGCGCGAGCGGCCACCCGGAATTCGACGCCTGGCGCTGGCACGACTACTGGATCCCGCTCGAGACCGTGATCGACTTCAAGCGCGACGTGTACAAGCTCGCCCTGGAGCAGCTCGCGCTGTTCCTCGACGTCGACGCGCGCCGCCCCGTGGGCATCTCCCCGTACAACCGCCGGCGCAAGCCGCGCCCGCGGCCCGAGGCGGGCGCATCGGACTGACACGCCCGCCTGGGGCATGAAAAAAGCCCGGCCTCGGCCGGGCTTTCCTTTTGCCGCCTGGCGCGGCTAGATCGAAGGCCGGCCCGGGATCGTGAGCGCGGAAAGCGCGCCGATGATCAGGAACACGACGATGGCGCAGATGATCACCACGACCACGTAGCTGGTGGCCTTCTCGTCGGCACCTTCATGACTTCTGGGGCGCCGACATAGAGCAGGTAGAGGCTGTACAGGCCCAGGATCCCGAGGATCGACAGTGCCGGGATGATCGAGAAGATGCCCGCGAGCCACGAGGCGGTGGGCGTGAAGGCCGCGACCTTGAAGGCCTGCGCGAAGTCCTTCTGCCCGCCGAACTTGCTCGCGAGCTCGTCGATGATGAGGGCCATCACGTACACGGAGGCGAGGCCCAGCAGGTAGCTCACGATCGCGTTGCCGATGCCGTAGGTGATCGGCACGCGGTAGGAGAAGCCGAAGGCGCTCATGCCGATGAGCGAGAGCCCGATGAAGCCGGCGATCGCCGGGATCGCCGCGAGGATCATGATCCAGCCGGTGTACAGGCCCTGGACCGTGTGTTCCTCCCCCGCGATCTTGTCCCATTCCGCGGACGGCGTGAGCAGGATGTTCTTGGCGCGTTCGACGATGTTCACGAGTGGCCTCCCTGGCACTGTTTTGTGCCTGCAGTATAACGCCGGCGTGCCGGAAGGGCGCCCGCGCCGGCCGGCCTTCACCGCAGCCTGGCCGCGCTAGAGCACGACCAGGTTGTCGCGGTGGATGAGTTCCGGCTCGGCGACGTAGCCGAGGATGAACTCGATGTCGGCCGTGGGCCTGCCCAGGATGCGCGCGGTTTCCGCCGAGCCGTAGTTCACCAGGCCGCGCGCGATCTCGCGCCCGTCCGGGGCGAGGAGGCTCACGACCTCGCCGCGCCCGAACTCGCCGCTCGTCGCCGTCGCGCCGATGGCGAGCAGGCTCTTGCCGTCCGCGCAGATCGCCTTCACGGCGCCCGCGTCGAGCGTGAGGCGGCCGGAAGGCTTGAGGTGGTCCGCGAGCCACTGCTTGCGCGCGGCGACCGGCTGCGTCGAGGCGACGAGCAGGGTGCCGATCGATTCGCCGGCGAACAGCCGCACGAGCAGGTCCGGCTCGCGCCCCCAGGCGATCGCCGTGTGCGCGCCGCTGCGGCCGGCCCGCTGGGCCGCCAGGATCTTCGTGATCATGCCGCCGCGGCCGAGGGAGGAGCCCGCCCCGCCCGCCATCGCCTCGAGCGCCGGGTCGCCCGCGTTCGCGCGCTCGACCAGCGTCGCGGCGGGATCCTTGCGCGGATCGGCGGTGTAGAGGCCGGGCTGGTCCGTGAGGATCACGAAGGCGTCGGCCTCGATGAGGTTGGTGACGAGCGCGCCGAGCGTGTCGTTGTCGCCGAAGCGGATCTCGTCGACCACGACCGTGTCGTTCTCGTTGATGATCGGCACCACGCCCAGCGAGACGAGCGTCTTGAGCGTGGTGCGCGCATTCAGGTAGCGGCGGCGATCGCCCAGGTCCTCGTGCGTGAGCAGCACTTGCGCGGTGTGCAGGCCCTGCTCGGCGAAGCAGGATTCCCACATCTGCACCAGGCCCATCTGGCCCACGGCGGCGGCGGCCTGCAGCTCGTTCACCGCGCTCGGTCGCTTCGTCCAGGCCAGGCGCTTCATGCCCTCCGCGATGGCGCCGGAGGAGACCACGAGCACCTCCAGTCCGCGGGCGCGCAGCTGCGCCACCTGGCGCGCCCAGTCCGCGATCGCCGTCCGGTCCAGGCCCGCGCCCGCGTTGGTGAGCAGGCTCGAGCCGATCTTGACGACGACGCGCCGCGACTCAGCGAGCGGGCTTCCCATCGCGCGCGCTCTCCAGGAATTCCATGATCGCGAAGCAAAGCTCGCGGGTGCCCTCGCCATTCAGCGCGGAGACCACGTGCACCGGCCCCTTCCAGGCGAACTTCTTCACGAACGCCTTCACGCGCCTGTCGCGCTCGTCCGGGGCGAGCAGGTCGGCCTTGTTGAGCACCAGCCAGCGCGGCTTCTTGAAGAGGCCCGGGTCGTACTTCTTGAGCTCGAGCGCGATCGCCTTGGCTTCCTTCACCGTGTCGACGCCCTCGTCGAAGGGGGCGAGGTCCACCACGTGCAGGATGAGCTTGGTGCGCTGCAGGTGGCGCAGGAACTGGTGGCCCAGGCCCGCGCCCTCGGCGGCGCCCTCGATGAGGCCGGGGATGTCCGCGATGACGAAGGAGCGGTTCATGTCCACGCGCACCACGCCCAGGCTCGGGTTGAGGGTGGTGAAGGGATAGTCGGCCACGCGCGGGCGCGCGGCCGAGACGGCGCGCACGAGCGAGCTCTTGCCCGCGTTGGGCATGCCCGCCAGTCCCACGTCCGCGAGCACGCGCAGTTCCATCTCGAGGTTGCGCCGCTCGCCTTCCTCGCCCGGGGTGAACTGGCGCGGGGCGCGGTTCACGCTCGACTTGAAATGCAGGTTGCCCAGGCCGCCCTTGCCGCCCTTGGCGAGCAGCGCCTCGTCGCCGTCCTTGGCGAGGTCGGCGAGCGTCTCGCCCGTGTCGGCGTCGCGGATCACGGTGCCCACCGGCACGCGAAGGACGATGTCCTCGGCGCCGCGGCCGTAGCGGTCCCGGCCGTGGCCGTGGTCGCCGTGCTTGGCGCGGAAGATGCGCTGGTAGCGGTAGTCGATCAGGGTGTTGAGGTTCACGTCCGCCACCGCGAGGATCGAGCCGCCGCGCCCGCCGTCGCCGCCGTCGGGCCCGCCGCGGGGCACGAACTTCTCGCGCCGGAAGGAGGCCGAGCCGTCGCCGCCGTTGCCGGCGATGACCTCGATGCGCGCTTCGTCGAAGAATTTCATGGTCAGCGTGCGTCCGGCAGCGCGACGCGGACGCCGAGCGCGATGAAGGTGAGGCCGGCGAAGACGCCCAGGCGCTCGCCGATGGCCGGGTGGGCGCGGATGCGCTCGCCGATCCAGCCGGAGAAGAGCGCCACGGCGCCGAAGATCACCACGGTCTGCGCCATGAAGATCGCGCCGAGCAGGGCCATCTGCCACGCGAGGCCGTCCGCGCCGGCATCCACGAACTGCGGCAGGAAGGACAGGAAGAAGAGGGTGACCTTGGGGTTGAGCATGTTGCCGATCACGCTCTGGCGGTAGATGGCGCGAAGCGCCCGCGCATCGCCCCCCGGACCGATCACGAAGCGCTCGCGATGGCGCAGCGCCTGGATCCCGATCCACACGAGGTAGGCGGCGCCCGCGTAGCGCACGAGGTCGAACGCGAGATCGGAAGAGCGGATGAGCGCGGCCACGCCCAGCGCGGCGAGCGCGGTGTGGAAGAGGCAGCCCGTCGCGAAGCCCAGCGCGGCCGCGATGCCCGCCTTGCGTCCCTGGCTCACGCCGCGCGTGAGCACGTAGACGATGTCGGGCCCGGGCGCGAGGGTGAGCAGCGCGCTGGCGGCGACGAAGAGGGCGATGTCGGGCATGTGCGTGGCGGAAGGGGCGCCGGAAAGAAAAAAGCCCCGTGCGAAGACGGGGCTCTTTCTCGCCGGAAAGGAGCCTTTAGGCTTGCGCCGGCTCGATGCTGACGGTGTTCTTCTGCTTCGGACCCTTGACGGCGTACTTCACCTTGCCGGGGATCATCGCGAAGAGGGTGTGGTCCTTGCCGATGCCGACGTGGGCGCCGGGATGGAAGCGCGTGCCGCGCTGGCGGACGAGGATCGAGCCGGCCGAGACGAGTTCGCCGCCGAAGGCCTTCAGGCCCAGGCGCTTCGATTCGGAGTCGCGGCCGTTGCGGGATGAGCCGCCTGCTTTCTTGTGTGCCATGATCGGTACCCGTTACTGGTTGATGGCGTCCACACGGATTTCCGTGTAGTTCTGCCGGTGGCCCTGCGTCTTCTGGTAGTGCTTGCGGCGGCGCATCTTGAAGATGCGCACCTTGGGGCCGCGGCCGTGCGAGACCACGGTGGCCGAGACCTTCGCGCCATCGACGGTGGGCGTGCCGACCTTGACCGCATCGCCTTCCGCCACCATCAGCACCTGGTCGAGCACGATGGTGGCGCCCACTTCCGCCTCCAGCGTCTCGATCTTGATCTTTTCGCCCGGGGCAACGCGGTATTGCTTGCCGCCGGTCTTGATGACCGCATACATATTGATACTCCTGTTTTAGTTTGATAAATCGCGGCCTTTTGCACCGCGAACCCGCTATAATACGCGAAATTCCAAGCAACGTCAAAGACTTGTCTGCGGGCCGCCCGACGGCTCCGGGCCCCGACACCCGCCTTGAACCTGCCCTTGCCCCCCGTGAACCTGGAGTCCATCCGGGCGCCCATCGTCCGAGACATGCAGTCGGTCGACGCGGTGATCCGCCGGCGCCTGTCCTCCGACGTCGTCCTGGTCCGGACCATCGCCGAGTACATCATCGCCGCCGGGGGCAAGCGCCTTCGCCCGGCCCTCGTGCTGCTGTCGGCCAACGCGCTGGGGGCGAACGGCCCGGTGCGCCACGAGCTCGCGGCGGTGATCGAGTTCATCCACACCGCCACGCTCCTGCACGACGACGTCGTCGACGAATCGAGCCTTCGCCGCGGCCGCAAGACCGCCAACGCCGAGTTCGGCAACGCCGCCTCGGTCCTGGTGGGCGATTTCCTCTATTCGCGCGCCTTCCAGATGATGGTCGACATCGGCAACGTGCGCGTGATGCAGGTGCTCTCGGAGGCGACGAACGTCATCGCCGAGGGCGAGGTGCTGCAGCTGCTCAACGTCCACGATCCCGACACCGACGAGGACAGCTACCTGCGCGTCATCCGCTACAAGACCGCGAAGCTCTTCGAGGCCGCCACGCAGGTGGGCGCGATCCTGGGCGGGGCGGACGAGGCGACCGAGCGCGCGCTCACCGAGTTCGGCATGCACCTGGGCACGGCCTTCCAGGTGATCGACGACGTGCTCGACTATTCGGGCGACCTGGCCGAGACCGGCAAGAACCTGGGCGACGACCTCGCCGAGGGCAAGCCCACGCTGCCGCTCATCCGCGCCATGCAGGTGGGCAACGACGGCGAGCGCGTGCTGGTTCGCCGTGCCATCGAGGAAGGCGGCAAGGAAGGCCTGGACGCCGTGGTCGCCGCCATCCGGCGCACGGGCGCGCTGGACTACGCGCGGGAACGGGCCCGCCTGGAAGCGGCCGAGGCATCGAAGCGCCTCGCCTCGCTGCCAGGTTCCGCCTGCAAGGACAGTCTGCTACAATTGGCCCACTTTTCAGTCGAACGCAAGTTCTAGTCGGCTGGAATCCGACGGGCGCGAAGGCGCCCGTTTCGGCCTCGGGGTGTAGCTTAGCCTGGTAGAGCGCTACGTTCGGGACGTAGAGGCCGGAGGTTCGAATCCTCTCACCCCGACCATTTCCCGCATCCGCATCCGCATCAGGGACCGAACCCCGGCATTCCCGGGGAGCTTGGCCTTGAGTGCCGGATCCGTGCCGATCCCGCCTCGCCGCGTTGCAGTTCGTCGCCTGGCGGCCGGCACCGTCGCCATCGCAAGGCTTGCGAAAGGTCCCCGATGCGTCCGGCCCGCGAAATTTCCTGCTGCGACCGCGCGAAATTCGGCAGGCTCGCGCGGCAAGGGCCCGGCCTTCCGGCAATTTCCGCGCGCCGGATGGCTAGCATCCCGGGGATGATGCCTGCGACCTCATCCATGGCGACCCTCGCCGCCTCCGCCACGCGCCTCGGCGGGCAGGCGCGGCGACGGCGTCCGGGCACGTTCCCGTTCGCCGTCATCGTCGCCACGGTCGTCGCCCTCGCATGGCAGTCGTTCGCCGCGATGGCCGCGACCATCGTGCCCGGCGGACGCGCGCACGTCGTGCACAGCGTGATGCACTGGCAGGAGATTCCGCATCACCACGGCCACCACCACGGCCATGCCCAGGGCGGCGAAGCGAAGTCCGACCACGGCCACGCCAACCAGGACCACGACCACGGCCAGGACGCCGCCGACGCGGCGCCGGTGCATCACGATCCTGCCGGCGCGGGCGTGCACGTGGACGATTCGGACGAATCGCAGGACCATCTCGCCGCCGGCCATGGTTTTCCGCCCGCCCTCGTGAGCGGAATTCTCACCCCGCCGCTCATGCCAGGCGGCATCAGGCCGGGCCTCGCGCCCGCGCCCGCCGAGTACCCGCCGATTCCCGACGGCCTGTTCCGGCCGCCCCGAACCCTCGCCTGACACGAGCCGGAGCGCGCGCGCCCGCCGATGCGGGCACCCGGCGCTCCCCGCATCGGCCGCGCACCGCGTCCTCCCGAGGGCATGGGCCGCCGCGCCGCCATCGCACCACTCGTCTCGATCGGGGTTAACCGTGAATTCGACCATCCGCTGGATGGCCTGCGCGTGCGCGGCCGTCCTGCCCTTCGCCTCGGCCGCGCAGGAACGCGCGGCCCCTTCGCTCGCCCGCGCCCTCGACGGCGCGTGGGAGCGCTCCGTGCTCGCGCGCGAAACGCAGGGGCAGGGCGATCGCGCGCGCGCCGAACGCACTGCCGCGTCCAGCCTCTGGGCGCTGCCGCCTTCCCTGGAGGTCACCCACCGCACGGATCGCTGGAATGGCGACGCGGGGCGGCGCGAGAACGAGGTCACGTTCGCGTGGCCGCTGTGGCTGCCGGGACAACGCGACGCGCGCGGCGCCGCGG
>JBGAOO010000037.1:0-20143 GCA_044221765.1 Usitatibacteraceae bacterium
CTCGAAGATCACGAGCACCTCGCCCGCCGCCTCGAGCTGCTCCCAGTGGGGGTTCGCGCGCGCCACGTGGCCCTGCAGGCGCAGCGCACCGTCCGGGTCGCGCACCGGCAGGAAGGGCACGTGGCTCACCGCGAGGCCCGTGGGGCCGGCGCTCACGATCGTGCCGAAGGCGTGCGCCTCGACGAAGCGCTCGAGCCGCTCCCGGTCGTCGACGCGGAAATGACGCGGAATGTAGAAGGTCACGCGAGAAGCCTCCTGTCCAGTTCGGCGAGCTGGGCCGGCGTGCCCACGTTCGCCCAGTCGCCGCGGAAGTGCTCGCCCGTCACTCGCCCGGCCTCGACGAAGCGATAGGCCCAGGGAAAGAGCTTCAGGTGCGTGCCGGCCGCGAGGCCCTCGAAGAGCCCCGGATGGAACACGGATATGTTCGCATAGGTGAGCCCGGGGCTGCCGCGGGTCACGAGGCCGCCCGCGAGTCCCATGTCGCCCTGCGGGTGCCAGGGCGGGTTGTCGACGAGGACGAAGTGGGCGGCCCGCCGTGCCGGGTCGGCCGCGATGGCCCGGGCGACGGGGACGAGGCTCGCGTAGTCGAAGCCCGTGTGGATGTCGGCGCTCACCACGAGGAACGGCCCCGTCCCCAGGAGCCCCAGGGCCTGCACCACGCCGCCCGCCGTCTCGAGCGCGCGCGCCTCGCGCGAATAGGCGATGCGCACGCCCCAGCGCGAACCGTCGCCCAGCGCCGACTCGATCTGCGCGCCCAGGTGCGAGAGGTTCACCACGATGTCCGCGAACCCGGCCTCGGCGAGCCGCTCGAGCTGCCAGGCGATGAGGGGCTTGCCGCCGACGGCGAGCAGCGGCTTCGGGGTCGCGTCCGTGAGCGGGCGCATGCGCTCGCCCCGGCCCGCCGCGAGCAGGAGGACGCGCGGGATCACGGCGCGGGCGGGCGGGGCATCAGAACGTGTAGCCGGCGACGGGCTTCGCGCCCTCGAGCCGGTCCATCAGCCTCGCGAGCGGCGCGAGGTCGCGGTAGCGCGTGCAGGCGTGGCGCACGTAGCCCAGGAAGCGCGGCGTGTCCTCGAGGTAGCCGGCCTTGCCGTCGCGGTAGTGGATGCGCGCGAAGATGCCCAGGATCTTCAGGTGGCGCTGCAGGCCCATCCACTCGACGTCGCGCCAGAAATCCGCGAAATCCGCCGGCACCGGCAGGCCGCGCCTTCGCGCCGCCTCCCAGTAGCGCACCGTCCAGTCGATCACCCTTTCCTCCTCCCAGCTCACGTAGGCGTCGCGAAGGAGCGAGGCGATGTCGTAGCTCACCGGCCCGTGGACCGCGTCCTGGAAATCGATGACCCCCGGGTTGGGCGTGGAGACCATGAGGTTGCGCGGCATGTAGTCGCGATGCACGAACACGCGCGGCTGGGCGAGGTTCGAGGCGAGGATGCGGCGGAAGGCCTCCTCCAGGTCCGCGCGCTCGGCGGCGGTGAGCTCGATCGCGAGGTGGCGCCCGATGTACCAGTCCGGGAAGAGCGTCATCTCGCGGCGGAGAAGCGCCTCGTCGTAGGCCGGCAGCTCGCCCTCGCGGCTCGCGGCCTGCCAGCGCACGAGCGCGGCGATCGCATCGCGCATGAGCGGGTCGGCGTTCTCCGGCGTGAAGGCCTGCAGGTAGGTGGCGCGCCCCAGGTCGGTGAGCAGCAGGAAGCCCTGCGCGAGGTCGCTCGCGAAGATCTCGGGCGCGTTGAGCCCGGCTTGCCGCAGCAGGCCGGCCACCTTCACGAAGGGAGCGCAGTCCTCCTGGCCGGGCGGGGCGTCCATGACGATCCAGGTCCGCTCGCCGCTCGCCACGCGGAAATACCGGCGGAAACTCGCGTCGGCCGAGGCGGGTTCGCGCGTGTAGGGCCGCCCCGCGAGCGCGGTGGCGAGCCAGGCGTCGAGCGCCTCGAGACGATCCATGGGGTGTGAAGCGTGGGGGCTTTCGCGTGTATTCTTTCCGATTCTAGCATCGCCCCCGCGCCCGTCCGGATGCCCCGTCGCCCCCTTTCGATCGTCCTCGCCTGCGCGTGCGCCTTTCCGGCGTGGGCCGACGAGGGAATTCCGCTCTCGATCGACCGCCGCCTGCGCCCGCCCCCGCCCCGGGTCGAGCGCGACGCCGTGCGCTTCCTGTCGGCCGCGAGCATCTCGGGCACGACCGAGAAGGACTACACCGCCACGGGCGATGTCTCGCTGCGCCAGCGCGGCATGAGCATCCAGGCCGACCGCGTCGACTACACGGCCGTCGACGATACCGCGGTGGCCACCGGCAACGTCCGCCTGGAGCGCGCGGGCGACGTCGCCACGGGACCGCGCCTGGTCTACCGGGTCGAGTCGGGGACGGGCGAGATGACCGCGCCCGTCTTCGAGATCCCCAAGACGCCCGAGCGGCGCATCGCCACGCGTGGCAGCGCCTCGCGCGCGCTGCTCGAGGGCGAGCAGCGCAGCCGCCTGTTCGAGGCCGAGTACACGAGCTGCCCGGTGCCGCGCACGGACTGGACGCTCAAGGTGAGCGAGCTGGAGATCGACACGAAGGGGCAGGTGGGCACCGCGTTCAACACCGCCGTGTACTTCTTCGGCGTGCCCATCCTCTACTCGCCCTGGATGTCCTTCCCGCTGAACAACGAGCGCAAGAGCGGCTTCCTCGCGCCCACCTTCGGGTCCTCGGGCCGGGGCGGCTTCGAGTTCGCCCTGCCCTGGTACTGGAACATCGCCGAGAACCAGGACGCGACGATCACCCCGAAGCTCTTCACCAAGCGCGGCCTGCAGGTGGGCGGGGAATACCGCTACCTGCGCCCGGCCTTCGCCGGCCAGGCCGACGTCGAGTTCCTGCCCAACGACGCGATCGCCGAGCGCGACCGCTACCTGCTCGCGCTCAAGCACACCCAGCAGCTCTGGCGCGGGTGGTCCTTCGCGGCCAACGCGCAGAAGGTCTCCGACGACAACTACTTCCGCGACCTGTCCACGCGCGTGGCGGCGACCTCGCAGGTCAACCTGCCACGCGACGCGATCCTGGGCTACGCCGACGAGACGTGGAACTTCACCGCCCGCGCGATCGCCTACCAGACCCTGCAGGACCCGGACGCCCCCGTCACGGTGCCCTACCGGCAGTTGCCGCAGCTGCTGCTCACCGGCCTGCGGCAGGACCTGCTCGGCTTCGACGCGCAGCTGGTCGCGGAGTACACGAACTACCGCCACCCGACCGACGTGACGGGCCAGCGGCTGACCGCCTATCCGCAGCTCTCCTACCCGCTGCGCCGCTCGTTCGGCTACGTGACGCCCAAGGTCGGCTTCCACTTCACCCGCTACAGCATCGCCGAGAACGCGGGCGGGTTCACCGACGCCACGCGCAGCGTCCCGCTGGCGAGCCTGGATGCCGCGCTCTACTTCGACCGCCCCTGGGATCTGGGCGGCCGCGCCTACCTGCAGACGCTCGAGCCGCGCCTCTACTACGTGCGCGTGCCCTACCGCGACCAGTCCCGCCTGCCGAACTTCTCGACGGCCGAGGCCGATTTCGGGGCGAACACCCTGTTCCGGGAGAACCGCTTCATCGGGGGCGACCGCATCGGCGACGCGAACCAGCTCACGGTCGCGGTGAGCAGCCGCTTCGTCGACGCGGCCTCGGGCCTGGAGCGGCTGAAGGCCACCCTGGGCCAGATCTACTACTTCGACCCGCAGCGCGTGACCCTGGACGGCCCGCCGCGCGAGGGCAACAAGTCCGACCTGGTCGCGCTCGTCTCGGGCCAGGTCACCCCGTCCTTCGCGATCGACAGCGGCCTGGAGTACAACGCGAGCCAGGGCCGGGCGCGCCGCCTGGACATCGCCGCCCGCTACAACCCCTCCCCCGGGCGGCTGCTGAACGCCGCCTACCGGTTCACGCGCGACCAGGAGAACCTCCCCGGCGTGAAGCAGGTGGACTTCTCGGCCCAGTGGCCCCTCACCCAGGGCCTTTCCGTGGTGGGGCGCTGGAACTGGAGCCTGAAGGAGCGCAAGCTCGTCGAAGGGCTGGCGGGGTTCGAATATAATGCCGGGTGCTGGGAGATCCGCGCGATCGCTCACCGCTTCATCACCGCGTCGCAGCAGGTCTCGACGTCCTTCCAGGTCCAGCTCGAGCTCACGGGGTTGTCGCGAATCGGCATCAACCCGCTCGAAACCCTGAGGCAGAACATTTCCGGCTACCGCCGATCGGACGAAATCTCCCGATGATCCATGCCCACCCCCTCCCGCGAATGCCGGTCCTCCCCTTCCTGCGGTCCGCGGCCCTCGCCGCCTCGCTCGCCGCGGCCTGTGCCCTCGCCCAGACGCCCCCGGCCGCGCCCAGGCTCGACACGCGGCTCGCCAACACGCCCTCGCGCATCGTCCTCGTCGACCGCATCGTCGCCGTCGTGAACGACGAGGTCATCACGAGCAACGACCTGGCCGAGCGCGCCACCCTGGTCGTGAACCAGCTGCGCCGCGGCGGCGGCCAGATCCCCTCGCCCGAGGTGCTGCAGAAGCAGCTGCTCGAGCGGATGATCAACGACATGGTGCAGGTCCAGCTCGCGAAGGAGACCGGCCTCAAGATCGACGACGCGACGCTCGAGAAGACCATCCAGCGCATCGCGGACGACAACAACCTGTCCATGACGGATTTCCGCGCCGCCCTGGAGAAGGACGGCATCCGCTACCAGCGCTTCCGCGACGACATGCGCAGCGAGCTCCTCCTGTCGCGCCTTCGCGAGCGCGAGGTCGAGAACGTCGTCGTGGTGACCGACGCCGAGGTCGAGACGGAACTGGCGCGCGCCGCCAAGGACCGCGGTGGCGAGACGGAATTCCGCCTCGCGCACATCCTGGTGACGGTGCCGCAGCAGGCCACGCCCGACCAGATCGAGATCCGCCGGCGCCGCGCGCTGCAGGCGCTCTCGGAGCTGCGCCGCGGCGCCTCCTTCGCGGAGGTCTCGGCCACCTTCTCCGACGCGCCCGACGCGCTGCAGGGCGGCAACCTCGGCTGGCGCGCCGCCGGCCGGCTGCCCACGCTCTTCCTCGAGTCGCTGGAGAAGCTCCAGCCCGGCGAGACGAGCGACATCATGCGCAGCCCGAACGGCTTCCACATCGTGAAGCTGCTCGAGAAGCGCGGCAAGGACCAGGCGCCCGCCATCACCCAGACGCGCACCCGCCACATCCTCATCCGGACCAAGGACGGCGTGAGCGACACCGAGACGCGCGAGCGCCTGGCGCGCCTGCGCGAACGCATCGTGGCCGGCGCCGATTTCGCCGAGCTCGCCAAGGTGCACTCCGAGGATGCCACCGCCTCCAAGGGCGGCGACCTGGGCTGGATCTCGCCCGGCGAGACCGTGCCCGAGTTCGAGCGGGCGATGAACGCGCTGCGCAACAACGAGGTGAGCCAGCCCGTGCAGTCGCCCTTCGGCTGGCACCTGGTGCAGGTGCTCGAGCGCCGTTCCGAGGAGCTGAGCGAGGAGCGCAAGAAGCTCGCGGCCCGCCAGACGGTGCGCGCGCGCAAGGCGGACGAGGCCTTCCAGGACTGGCTGCGCCAGACCCGGGACCGCGCCTTCGTCGAGAACCGCCTCGACGAACGCTGAGGCCGCCCTTGCCCCGCGCCCGCTGGCGCGCATGACCGCCCCGCGCATCGCGATCACCTCCGGCGAGCCCGCGGGCATCGGCCCGGACCTGTGCGTGCTCCTCGCCGCGCGAGCGCGCCCGGCCGCGCCCCTGGTGTTCCTCGGCGACAAGGCCATGCTCGAGGCACGCGCCCGGCTTCGCGGCGTGCCCTTCGCCTTGCCCGACTATTCGCCCGCGGTGCCCGCGCCGGTGTCGGTGCTGCACGTGCCGGCGCCGGCCCCGGTCGTGCCCGGGCGCCTGGATCCCGCGAACGGCCGCTATGTCCTTGCCCTGCTCGACCGGGCCCTCGCCGGCTGCACGTCGGGCGAGTTCGGCGCCATGGTCACGGCGCCCGTCCAGAAATCGACGATCAATGACGCGGGCGTCCCATTCACGGGCCACACCGAGTACCTCGCGCAGCAGACGGGAACGCCCCAGGTGGTGATGATGCTCGCCGGGGCCGGGATGCGCGTGGCGCTCGCCACCACGCACCTCGCCCTCGCGCAGGTGCCGGCGGCGATCACGCAGCCCACCCTCGAGCGCACGCTGCGCATCCTCGAGGCGGACCTGCGCGCGCGCTTTCGCATCGCCCGCCCGCGCATCCTCGTGGCGGGGCTCAATCCGCACGCGGGCGAGTCGGGCCACCTGGGACGCGAGGAGATCGAGACCATCGCGCCCGTGGTCTCGCGCCTGAAGGCGGAAGGCTTCGACCTCGCGGGCCCGCTGCCGGCCGACACGTTGTTCACCCAGCGCGTGCTCGAAGGGGCCGACGCGGTGCTCGCGATGTTCCACGACCAGGGCCTGCCGGTGCTCAAGCACGCGTCCTTCGGCCACGCGATCAACGTGACGCTGGGGTTGCCGGTGGTGCGCACCTCGGTCGACCACGGCACGGCGCTCGACCTCGCCGGTCACGGGGCGATCGACGCGGGGAGCCTCGAGGCCGCGCTCGCGCTCGCCATCGAGCTCGCGCCCCGCGCGGACGGCTAGGCCCTCCATGCTCCCGCGCCCGAAGAAGCGGCTCGGCCAGCACTTCCTCACCGACCGCCACTACCTCGAGCGCATCGTCGCCGAGATCGCGCCCGCGCCCGGGCAGGCCATGGTCGAGATCGGCCCGGGCCCGGGCGCCCTCACCGAGCGACTCGCCGGCGCCGTGCGTCCGCTGCACGTGGTCGAGATCGACCGCGAGCTCGCGGCCGGCCTTCGCGCGCGCTTCGATCCCGCGCAGGTGGTCGTGCACGAGGGCGACGCGCTCGAGTTCGACTTCGGCTCGCTCCCGGCGGACCTGCGCGTGGTGGGCAACCTGCCCTACAACGTCTCGACGCCGCTGCTCTTCCACGTCGCCCGCTTCGCCCCGCGCATCCGCGACTGCGTGTTCATGCTGCAGAAGGAAGTGGTCGACCGCATGGTGGCCGAGCCGGACACGCCGGATTACGGGCGGCTCTCGGTCATGCTGCAGTACCGCTTCGCCATGGCGACCTGCCTGCGCGTGCCGCCGGGCGCCTTCACCCCGCCGCCCAAGGTCGATTCGGCCGTCGTGCGGATGGCCCCCCTCGGGGCGGACAGGCCCCGCGCACGGGACGAGGAACTCTTCGGGCGCATCGTCCTCGCCGCCTTCGGCCAGCGCCGCAAGACCCTGCGCAATGCGCTGCGGGCACTCGTGGACGACGCCGCCTTCGCCGCGGCCGGCATCGACGCGGGGCGACGCGGGGAGACGCTCGGCGTCGCCGAGTTCATCGCGCTCGCCGAAGCGGCAGCGCGCTAGGCCCGCTGGATGAACTCGATCTTGTAGCCGTCCGGGTCCTCGACGAACGCGATCACCGTCGAGCCGTGCTTCATCGGCCCGGCCTCGCGGGTGACCTTGCCGCCGAGCTTCCTCACGTCCTCGCAGGCCTTGTAGGCATCGGGCACCGCGACGGCGATGTGGCCGAAGCCGTTGCCCAGCTCGTAGGCCTTCGTGTCCCAGTTGTGCGTGAGCTCGATCACGGCGCCCTGCGACTCCTCGCCGTAGCCCACGAAGGCGAGCGTGAAGCGGCCTTCCGGGTAGTCCTGGCGGCGCAGCACCTTCATGCCGAGCACCTCGGTGTAGAAACGCAGCGAGCGTTCGAGCTCGCCGACCCGGATCATGGTGTGCAGGATGCGCATGGCTCGGCCCTCAGAAGGAGCGGTACAGGTGGTCGTTCGCCTCGAGTTCTTCCCGGAGGCTCCGGTAGTCCGGGCAGAGCCGCTCGACCTCGGCCCAGAATTCCCGGGAATGGTTCATGTGTCGCAGGTGCGCGAGCTCGTGGCAGACCACGTAGTCGACGAGCGCGGGCCGCGCCTTCGCCAGGCGCCAGGACAGGCGCACCTCGCGCCGGCTGTTGCAGCTGCCCCAGCGCGATCGGGCGGACGAGATCATCACGCGGGGCGGGGCGAGGCCCGCCAGCCGGGAGAACACGAACGCGCGGTGCGCCAGGTGGGCGAGCGCGCTGCGGCGGTACCAGGCCACGACGGTGCGCCGGATGGCCTCGTCCCCCGGCACGGCCACGCCCACCACGAGCGATCCTCCCGATGCCTGCGCGCCCGCGCGCCGGGCGGGCACCAGCCGGAGCGCGAGCGGCTCGCCCAGCCAGGGCACGGTGGCGCCTTCCTCCCAGCGCTGCACGGGCACCTGCCGCTCGCGCCACACCGCCAGCTTGCCGAGCACCCAGGACTCGCTCTCGGACACCATCTTCTCGATGCGCGCGACCGGGATGGAAAGGGGCGCGCTCACGGTGAGCCCGGCCGCATCGACCTTCAGCCCCACGCCGCGGCGCCCGCGCCGGCGAACGAGCACGTAGTCCACCGGCCCCTCGGCCAGGGCGAGAGACCGGCGCTCGCGGCCGGCCTCGTCACGGGGCGGCATAGCGCTCCGGGTTGAGCTTCACCATCTCGCCCTCGATCCAGGCCTCCACCTCGCGGTTCACCTCGAGCGCGTCGCGGCCCGCGGTGGGGATGGGCGGGCCGATCACCACCTGCACGGTGCCGGCGGTCTTGCGGAAGGCGTAGCGCCCCCAGAACTCGCCCGCGTTGTGCGCGATCGGCATGATCGGCGTGCCGGTGCGCGTGGCGAGTGTCGCCCCGCCGATGCCGTAGCGGCCCCGCTTGCCCACGGCCACGCGCGTGCCTTCCGGGAAGATGGTCACCCACAGGCCCTGCTTGATCCGCTTGGTGCCCTGCTGGACGATCTGCTCGCGCGCGTTCATCCCGCTCGAGCGGTCGATGGCGATCGAGCGCACGGCGGCGAGGCCCCAGCCGACGAAGGGCAGCCAGAGCAGCTCCTTCTTGATGATCCAGCACTGGAAGGGGAACGTCGCCTCGATGAAGATCGTCTCCCACGCCGACTGGTGCTTGGCCATGATGACCGTGGGCGTGGTGGGCACGTTCTCCCAGCCGCGCACCTCGTGGCGGATGCCGCAGGAGACCTGCACCCACCAGAGCAGCACCTGCGCCCACTGGCGGGCGACATAGAGCGCGGCGCGGTAGCTGACGAGGCCGCTCGCCGGGACGGCGAGCCCGTAGAACGCCGTGATGAACACCGCGCCCACGAGGAAGAGCATCGAGCGAAGCGCGGTCATTCCCGGATCGCCACGAGGTGGCGCGCGACCTCGGCCAGGTCGGCGAAGACCTGCGTCTTGCGCGGCATCCCGCCCGCCTCCTTGGTGAGCTTGCCCTTGCCGGTGAGCACGAGGATGGGCTGGCCGCCCACCGCCTCGGCCGCCTGCAGGTCGCGCAGCGCGTCGCCCACGCACGGCACGCCCTTCAGGTCCGTGTGCAGGCGCTCGGCGATCTCCCGGTACATGCCCGTCCGGGGCTTGCGGCAGTCGCAGTTCTCCAGCTCCGTGTGCGGGCAGAAGAACAGCGCGTCGATGCGCCCGCCCTGGCGGAAGACCAGCTCCATCATCTTGTCGTTCATGGCGTTGAGCGTCGCCATGTCGAAGAGGCCGCGCCCGATGCCCGACTGGTTGGTGGCGACGACCACGCGGAAGCCGCCCTGGTGCAGCCGGGCGATGGCCTCGATCGAGCCGGGCAGCGGCTGCCACTCCGCCGGCGACTTGATGTAGCGGTCGCTGTCGTGGTTGATGACGCCGTCGCGGTCGAGGATGACGAGTTTCATCTTCTTGTCAGGCGGCGAGCAGGGAGATGTCCGCCACGCGGTTGAGCAGCCGCTCCAGGCCGGTGAGCAGGGAAAGGCGGTTCGCGCGCAGGTCGGGATCCTCGGCGTTCACGAGCACCTTGTCGAAGAACGCGTCGACGGCCGAGCGCAGGCCCGCCAGGGCCACCAGGGCAGGCGAGAACTCCCCGCGGGCCAGGTGCGCCTCCACGACCGGCGAAAGCGCCGCGAGGGCCGAATGAAGGCCGCGCTCCTCGTCCTGGGAGAACAACGATTCGTCCACGCCGGCCGACCGGCCCGATTTCGCCAGGATGTTCTTCACGCGCTTGTTCGCGGCGGCGAGCGCCGCCGCCTCGGGAAGCGCCGCGAAGGCCGCGACGGCCTCCAGGCGGGCGACCACCTGGTCCAGTCGCGCCGGGCGCTGGCTCACGACGGCCTCGACCTGGTTCGTCGTGTAGCCGAGCTCGCGCAGGTAGCCGCGCAGGCGCTCGTACACGAAATCCTCCAGCTCGCGCGCCGGCTTCGCCGGGAACGGGTCGAGGGCGAGCGCGACGAGCGAGGGGAAGTCGAGGTCGAGCCTGCGCTCGGCGAGGATGCGGATCACCCCGAGCGCGGCGCGGCGAAGCGCGTAGGGATCCTTGTCGCCGGTGGGCACCTGCCCGATGGAGAAGAGCCCGGCGAGCGAGTCGAGGCGGTCGGCGAGCGCCACGGCGATGCTGGCGTCGCCGTCGGGCAGGTGGTCGCCCGCGAAGCGCGGCCAGTAGTGCTGCTCGATCGCACGGCACACGGAGGGCTCCTCGCCGTCCGACTGCGCGTAGTACTTGCCCATCACGCCCTGCAGCTCGGGGAACTCGCCCACCATGAGGGTCACGAGGTCGGCCTTCGCGAGGAGCGCGGCGCGGTCGGCGTAGGGCATGCCCGTGGCCCCGCGCGGCAGCTTCGCCTGGATGCGCGTGGCGAGCTTGCGCAGGCGCTCGACGCGCTCGGCGAGCGTGCCGAGCTTGTTGTGGTAGACGATCGAGGCGAGCTGCGGCACGCGATCGGCGAGCTTCGTCCGGCGGTCGGTCTCGTAGAAGAACCTCGCGTCGGCCAGGCGCGGGCGCACGACGCGCTCGTTGCCCTGCACGATGCGCGACGGGTCCGCCGGGCGCAGGTTCGACACGATGAGGAACCGCTCCGTGAGCCTGCCGTCCGCATCGAAGAGCGGGAAGTACTTCTGGTTCTGCCGCATCGTGAGCACCAGGCACTCGGCCGGCACCTCGAGGAACTCGCGCTCGAAGCGCCCGACGAAGACCTTGGGCAGTTCCACGAGCGCGGTCACCTCGTCGAGCAGGGGCGCGTAGTCGCCCTCGGGCCCGAGCCCCGCGCCCTCGCCCGCCGCGGCCGCGCGCAGTTGCTCGAGGATCTGCGCGCGCCGCTCGTCGAAGCCGGCGATCACGCCCCCCTCCTGCGCCAGGCGCACCGCGTAATCCTCGGCTCGCGCGAGCAGGATGTCGCGCGCGCCCTCGAACCGGTGGCCATGGGTGAGACGGCCGGCCTCCAGGCCCAGCGCCTTCACCGGCACGACCGCCTCGCCGTGCAGGGCGACCAGGCCGTGCGCCGGCCGCACGAACTGCACCGTGGTCCGGCCGTCGGCGAGCTGGTAGCTCATCACCTTCGGGATGGGCAGCCCCGCGAGCGCCTCCTCGAGCGAGGCCTGCAGGCCCTGCGCGAGCGGCATCGAGGGCGACAAGGCGTCGGCGAACAGCGTCTCGGCCTTGCCGTCGATGCGCCGCTTGAGCGCGCCCGGCGACAGGCCCTCGAGGCCGGCGGCCGCGAGCTTCTTGAGCAGGGCGGGCGTGGCGACGCCCTCGGCGGTGAGGCCGACGGAGACGGGCATGAGCTTCACCTCCACCGTCCTCGGCTCGGTCGCCGCGCGCACGCCGGAGAGGGTGGCGGCCAGTCGGCGCGGCGTGGCGAAGGCGCTCACGCGCGTTTCCCCGCCCAGGAAGCCGCGCTTGCGCAGGCCCGCCTCCAGCGCGCCGGCGAAGGCCTCGCCCAGGCGCCTGAGCGCCTTGGGCGGCAGCTCCTCCGTGAACAGCTCGACCAGCAGCAGGGCGCTCATGCGGCCTCCCCCAGCATCGGGAAGCCCAGCCGCTCGCGCGATTCGTAGTAGCTGAGCGCCACCGCGCGCGCGAGCGCCCGGATGCGGCCGATGTAGGCGGCACGCTCGGTCACGGAAATCGCCCCGCGCGCATCGAGCAGGTTGAAGGTGTGCGCGGCCTTGAGCACCTGCTCGTAGGCCGGCAGCGCGAGCTTCGCCTCCATGAGGTGCTTCGCGCTCTTCTCGTGGTCGCCGAAGTGCCGGAAGAGCGCCTCGGCGTCCGAGTGCTCGAAGTTGTAGGTGGACTGCTCGACCTCGTTCTGGTGGTAGACGTCGCGGTAGGTGAGCCGGCGCGTTCGCCCGCCCTCGGGCCACTCGGTCCAGACGAGGTCGAACACGTTCTCCACGCCCTGCAGGTACATCGCCAGTCGCTCCAGGCCGTAGGTGATCTCGCCCGTGATCGGCTTGCAGTCCAGGCCCCCGACCTGCTGGAAGTACGTGAACTGCGTGATCTCCATGCCGTTCATCCACACTTCCCAGCCCAGGCCCCAGGCGCCCAGCGTGGGGTTTTCCCAGTCGTCCTCGACGAAGCGCACGTCGTTCGCCCTGAGGTCGAAGCCCAGCGCCTCGAGCGAGCCGAGGTAGAGGTCCAGGATGTCCGGCGGCGAGGGCTTGAGCACCACCTGGTACTGGTAGTAGTGCTGCAGGCGGTTCGGGTTGTCGCCGTAGCGGCCGTCCTTGGGCCGGCGCGAGGGCTGGACATAGGCGGCGCGCCAGGGCTCGGGCCCCAGCGAGCGCAGGAACGTGGCCGTGTGCGAGGTGCCGGCGCCCACCTCCATGTCGTAGGGCTGCAGGAGGGCGCAGCCGCGGCTGCCCCAGTACGACTGGAGACGAAGGAGGATGTCCTGGAAGGTGATCATGTCGGGCCCGGAAAACCCGTCATTTTACGGGTTCCACGGGAGCGCGCATCGCGCTGCTAGAATCTTCCCATGACGGGTCCTTCCGACAAGACGCCGGCCTACGCGCCGGACGTCCCGGTCTGGCAATCCTGCCTCGGGCCCGACGCGCTCGAGGGCACGGGCTATTTCGAGGGGATCAACGAGTCCCTGCCGGCCATCCTCCGCCGGGAACCGCGCAACGTGCTCGAGCTCGGCTGCGCGAGCGGCCTGCTCGGCGCCCACGTGAAGCAGCGCCATCCGGGCGCCTGCTACACCGGGGTGGAAATGAGCCCTTCGGCGGCGCGCGAGGCGCGCACGCGCCTCGACCGCGTGATCGAGGGCCGCCTGGAGGACCTGGACTACGCCGCCCACGGCATCGCGCCGGGATCGATCGACACCCTCTTCGCCGGCGACGTGCTCGAGCACCTGTACGACCCCTGGCGCACCCTGGTGTCGGTGCTGCCGATGCTCGCTCCCGACGCGCAGGTGGCCGCGAGCATCCCCAACGTGCGCAACCTCTTCGTCCAGTCGCAGCTGCACAACGAGGGCACCTGGCGCTACGCCGCCGACGGCCTGCTCGACGTGACGCACATCCGCTTCTTCGCCTTCCGCGACGTGATGCGCCTGTTCGACGAGACCGGCTATGCCGTCGAGGACGTGCGCTGCAACCTCGACCCGCGCTTCGCGAACGTGTTCGAGGCGAACCGCAACAACCCCGACATCACCCTGCAGGCCGGCCGGCTGCGGCTGGAGCACGTGACGCCCGGCGAGCTCCAGGAGTACTGCACGCTCCAGTTCATCGTGCTCGCCCGCCCGAAGCCGCGGGCCGCGAACGATCCCGCCGCCTGAGGAAGGCGGCGGCGAGCGCGGCGGCCACCAGGGCGAGGGCCGCGTGGTTGCCCCAGCGCACGTAGGGCGTGGCCCCCGAGCGCGGCACGGGCTTCGCGAGCAGCTCGCCGCGCGTGAACTGCGGCAGCGTCGAGACGACCCGCCCGCGCTCGTCGATCGCCGCGGTCACCCCGGTGTTGGTCGCGCGCAGCATCCAGCGCCCGGTCTCGAGCGCCCGCATCTGCGAAAGCTGCAGGTGCTGCTCGGCCGCGAGCGACTCGCCGTACCACGCGTCGTTGGTCACGTTCGCGAGCAGCGCCGCCTGCGGCAGCGATTCGATCAGCTCCTCGCCGAAGGCGTCCTCGTAGCAGATGGCCACGGCCCAGTCGACGCCGCCGGCACGAAGCGGCGGCTGCCTCGCCTCGCCGCGCGACATGTCCTGCAGCGGGATGCGCAGCACCGAGAGCACCCAGCCGAAGCCGGGCGGGATGAACTCGCCGAAGGGCACGAGGTGGCGCTTGCGGTAGGCCTGGAAGGGGCTCGCGCCCACGGTCACCACGCTGTTGAAGTACTCGTCGGCCCCGCCCGCCGCGCGGCGCTCCGCCGTGCCCAGGAGGATGTCCTTGCCGCGCTCGCGCCCGTGCTGGCGCAGGGAATCCAGGTAGCCGTCGGGCAGCTGGTCGAGGAAGGCGGGCAGCGCCGTCTCCGGCAGGATCACCACCTTCGCGGCGCTCCCGGTCGCCATCGCGTGGTAGCCCTCCAGCGTCACCGCGCGCATCTCCCGCTGAACTTCAGGTGCTGCGAGACATTGCCCTGCAGCAGGGACACCGCGACCGGCTCGCCCGCCGGGACGGTCCACTCGGCCAGTCGCGCGAGGCCGCCCAGCGCGAAGAGCGCCGCGAGGCACGCCAGCAGCAGGCCCCGTTGGCGCGACCAGGGCGCGCTCGTCACGAGCGCCGCGGCCGCCGCGGCGGCGAGCGCCAGGACGAAGGACACGCCGTAGACGCCGAGGACCGGCGCGAATCCGGCCAGCGGGCTGGCGGGCACCTGCGAATAGCCCATCACGAGCCAGGGAAAGCCCGTGAAGATCCACCCGCGCACCCACTCGAAGAGCGCGAACCAGGCCGGGAAGGCGAGGAGCGCGCGCCACGGGCCGGCGCCACCGAATCGATGCGCGGCCCAGCCGGCGAAGCCGGGAAAGAGGCCGACGAAGGCGCAGAAGAGGAACGTCGCCACGGCCGCGAGCACCGCGGGCATGTGCCCGTACTCGTGCAGGCTCACGAACACCCACGAGACGCCGGCGAGGTTCAGCCCCAGGCCGAAGGCGATCCCGGACAACGCGGCCTGCAGGGGCGTGCCGCTGCCGGACCACACGTGGAAGAGGACGGCGAGGCTCGCGAGGGCGACGGGCCAGTACCCGAAGGGCGCGAAGGCGAACACCGCGCAGGCGCCCGCGGCGAGCGGCAGCAGCAGGCCCCGCGCGAGCAAGGCGAACGCCGGCCGCGGGGCCGGCGCGCTCAAGCGCCTTCCCCGCTCCCGGCCGGGGCGCGGCGCTCGACGAGCAGGGAATGCACCTTGCGGCTGTCGGCGCGCAGCACGAGGAAGGAGAAGCCGTCGATCACCACCGTCTCGCCGCGCTTGGGCAGCCGGCCGAAGCGCGAGAGCACCAGGCCCCCGACCGTGTCGTGGTCCTCGTCGGAGAAGGCGGTGCCGAAGCGCGCGTTGAAGTCGGCGATCTCGGTGACCGCCTTCACGCGGAAGCGCCCGTTCTTGTCGGCCAGGATGTTGTCCTCGGTCTCGTCGAAGTCGAACTCGTCCTCGATGTCGCCGACGATCTGCTCGATCACGTCCTCGATCGTCACCAGGCCGCTCACCCCGCCGTACTCGTCCACCACGATCGCGATGTGGTTGCGGTTGGCGCGGAACTCCTTGAGCAGCACGTTCAGCCGCTTGGACTCGGGCACGAACACCGCCGGGCGCAGCATGTCGCGCACGTCGAACTGCTCCTCCGCGTAGAAGCGCAGCAGGTCCTTCGCGAGGAGGATGCCGATCACGTTGTCGCGGTTCTCCTCGTAGACCGGGAAGCGCGAGTGCGCCGTCTCGATCACGAAGGGGATGAACTTCTCCGGGCTTTCCTCGACGTCGATCACGTCCATCTGCGAGCGCGGGATCATCACGTCGGCCACGCGCGTCTCGGACACCTGCAGCACGCCCTCGATCATCGACAGGGCGTCGGCGTCCAGGATGTTGCGCTCGAAGGCCGCGTGCAGCAGCTCGACCAGCTGGTCGCGGTTCTCCGCCTCGCGCAGCAGGAGCGAGGTCAGGCGTTCGAGCAGGCTCTGTTTGGGGGGGTCGTCCATGCAGGTCGGCGGGCGTGCTTCTTGTCGCGCGTACTGTATCAGACCCGCCGGCCCCGCACCGGCGCCGGGGCGTAGGGGTCGGGAAAGCCCAGCGCGGCGAGGATGCGCCGCTCGCGCCGCTCCATGCGCGCCGCGTCCGCCTCGCGCTCGTGGTCCAGGCCCGCCAGGTGCAGCAGGCCGTGGACGAGCAGGTGCGCGTGGTGCGCCTGCGGCGCCTTGCCCTGCTCGCGCGCCTCGCGGGCCACCACCGGCGCGCACACGACGATGTCGCCGGCGGGCGGCTCGCCGCCGTAGGCGAACGTGAGCACGTTGGTCGCGTAGTCCTTGCCGCGGAAATCGCGGTTCAGGCGCCTTCCCTCGGCCTCGGCCACGTAGCGCAGCGTGACGGCGGCCCCGCCCGGGAGCGCCGCGCGCGCCCAGCGGCGCAGCAGCGCGTCGGCGGGGATGTGCCGGGCCTTCGAGGCGCGCTGGATGGCGAGCGCGAGGCGCGGGGCGTTCACTTCTTGCGGTCCGGGCGCTTCTCGTACGCGTCCACGATCGCCTGCACGAGCGGATGGCGCACGACGTCCTCGGACTGGAAGATGGTGAAGCCGATGCCGCGGACCTCGGCCAGGACGTTCCTCGCGTCCACCAGCCCCGAGGTCTGGCCGCGCGCCAGGTCGATCTGCGTCACGTCGCCGGTCACCACCGCGCGCGAGCCGAAGCCGATGCGCGTGAGGAACATCTTCATCTGCTCGGGCGTGGTGTTCTGCGCCTCGTCCAGGATGATGAAGGAATGGTTGAGCGTGCGCCCGCGCATGAACGCGAGCGGCGCCACCTCGATCGCCCCGCGCTCGAAGAGCCGGCCCACCTTGTCGTAGCCCATGAGGTCGTAGAGGGCGTCGTAGAGCGGGCGCAGGTAGGGATCGACCTTCTGCGCGAGGTCGCCGGGCAGGAAGCCGAGCTTCTCGCCCGCCTCCACTGCGGGGCGGGTGAGCAGGATGCGCTTCACGGCGTCGCGCTCGAACGCGTCGACCGCTGCGGCCACCGCGAGGAAGGTCTTGCCGGTGCCGGCCGGGCCCACGCCGAAGGTGATGTCGTGCGTCTGCATCTGCTGCAGGTACTGTGCCTGGCGCGGCGTGCGGGCCGTGAGCTCGCTGCGCCGGGGCAGGCGAAGCGCCGGCGATTCCGGGGCGCCGCCGGCGGGCAGCCGCGAGAGCTCGATGAGGCCCAGCTGGACGTCCTCGAGCGAGAGCTCGCGCGCGGCCAGGTCGTAGAAGCGCCGCAGGGCGCGCGTGGCCGCCCCGACGGCCTCGGCCTCGCCCGAGACGCTGAAGCGCTCGGCCCGCCGCGCGATCGACACGTCGAGCGCGGTCTCGATCTGGCGCAGGTTCTCGTCGAGCGCGCCGCACAGCATGGCGAGCCGCGCGTTGTCCACCGGCGTGAACGCGAGTTCCTGGGTCTGGGTCTTCACGGGGTCGGGAGCGAAAGAAAAAGGCCTGCCGGCATGTCCGGCAGGCCTATTGTAGCGGGCGGGTCGCGCGCTTGCGCTAGGCGCCGGCGCGCACGAAGGACGCCTTGAGCGCCTCCTCGAGGGTCTGCTGGCTGTCGGCCAGGTGGGCCCGGGCCTCCTTCGACAGGCCCGTCCGCGCCTGCGCCGCCCGCAGGCGCGCCGCGAGCGCCCTGGCGTTCTCGCGCTGCAGCGCTCGCGCGTCCGCCGGCACGGTGCCGGAGGCGCGCGTGAGCGTGGCCACCAGGCGCTTCACGTGCTCGCGCTGGAGATTGCGGCGCAAGAGCGGGATGTCGCCCGTGCCGGCCACGTCGCTCCAGATCGCGCCCTGCAGCGTGTCGTAGACCTCGGCAAGCGGCAACGCCGCCCCGGCGCCGGTCGCCCGCGCGCCCGATTCGAGCAGGCGCGTGGCGACCGCGTCGCTCATCAGGCGGTCCAGCACGGTCGTCTGGGCCTTCAGCAGCCGGGCGGAGACGGACAGGTCGGCGCGCTGCCCGCCCGGGTTCTCGAACGGGTCGCCCGCCAGGCGCGCCAGGAACTCGGGCTTGAAGCTCAGGCTGCCCGGGCGGAAGAGCCCCTCGGTGAGCAGCCTGAGGGCCTCGCGCTGGCGCGCGGCAGGCACCGGGGTGAAGTTCGCGCGGCTGCTGCCGGCGTGGTCGCGCAGGTAGACGACGCCGCCCACGTACTTGGAGGCGATCTCCGCGGCGAGCGAGAACTGGAGGAAACCCGATTCCACGTTCCGGTGCAGCAGGTCGCGCGATTCGTCCGGGGCGAGCGCGCGGGTCTGCAGGCGGCCCCACAGCTCGCGCGAAAGTTGCATGCGCCGGCCCGCGTAGGCGAGCGGGTCGGCGCCCAGGTCGCGCTGGTTCACCTCCGGGTCCATCGATTCCGCGCCGGTGCCGGCCTCCTCGTCCGTGGCGAAGGCGAACTGGGGCTCGGTGCTGCGCGCGGCGATCCTCGCGAGCTCCGCGGCCTCCGCCTCGGGGGCGAGCGGCTTGTACGCGTACTCGATGGCCCAGTAGTCGTAGGGGCCGAGCGTGCTCATCACGAATTCGCCGGGCTTCTCGCTCTCGAGCGGGATGTTGAACGCGTTGTAGTCCATCACCGAGCCGCCCAGGCCGTTCTTGCGCGTGAACGCCGGGTCGCGCAACTGCGCGTCGGTGTAGATGGTGGAGGCGCGGAAGTTGTGGCGCAGGCCCAGCGTGTGGCCGACCTCGTGGGTGATCACGTCCTTGAGCGTGGCGCGCACGATCGCCTCGGCGCCGGGGCTGCCCGGCTCGAGGTAGCCGCGCGCCTCGAGCAGGCCGAAGGCGAAGGCCGCGTCGCCGAAGGCATGCTCGCCGTAGAGGCAGAGCGAATCGTCGTGGTCGTGCCCCGCGTGCCCGGCGGCCGAAGGCGGGTTCTGCTCGACCGCGCGGCGCCGCGGCAGGCGCGTCCAGCCCTGCGAGACGCCGATGTCGGCATCCAGGATCTCGCCGGTGCGCGGATCGACGCGCCGCGGCCCGATCGCGAGGGCGCCGTCGCTCGTGTCGAGGTACCAGCGCACCGACGCGTGGCGCAGGTCGTTGGTGTCGAACTCGGCGTCGTCCGGCTGGACCTGGACGCGGATCGCGTCCTTGAAGCCGATCCGCTCGAACGCCTTGTTCCACTCGAGGATGCCCTCGCGCACCGTGTCGCGGTACTCGACCGGCACGTTGCGGTCGATCCAGAAGACGATGGGCTGCTTCGGCTCGGAGAGCGCGCTGGCCGGATCGCGCTTCTCCAGGCGCCAGCGGCTCACGATGTACTGGCGCGGGAAGGGCGCCAGGTCGTTGGTGTACTCGCTGCGCCGCGAGACGAAGTGGCCGATGCGGTCGTCGGCGAGCCGCGGGCGCATCGGCTCGTCGGGGAGCTTCGCGAGGCTGTAGTGGTAGCCCAGGAACATGCTGCGCACGTCCTCGAGCGTCTCCGGGAGCTTGGGCCGGTTGGCCGGGGAGGCGCCGGGCTGCGGCACCGGCGTCGCCGGCACCTTCGGGATGGCGTAGTGGGCGGACACCTCGAAGGTGGCCATGTCCGGCGTGGACCGCGCGCGCGCGATGCTCGAGTGGCGCGCATCGAACGCGTAGGGCACGCGGAAGGCGTTCTCCAGGTCCGTGGCCGCGCCCGGGATGTCGGCGATAAAGAGAGCGTTCGCCTCCACCAGCACGCTCTTGCGCTCGGGGTGGGGCAGGCTCGCCACCGTCGCCGAGGAGAGCAGGCTGTCGGTGAAGCTCTGCTCGATGGCGCGCGCGAGCGGGGTGCCCTCCTTCGCCACGAAGCGCCGGTTCTTCGCGATGAGCTGGACCTGGCTGCCGATCTTCCTGAACTCGACCAGGTGCGAGCGCGACATGAACGGGTAGATGAAGGCCTCGCCCAGGCCGCGCGAGCGGTTGATCGACAGGTACCAGGTCTTGTCGAACTGCTCGGGCCGGATCTCGATCCAGACCTTCTCGTCCTTCTGCCACAGCGGGAAGAGGCCCGGCAGTTCCCTGGCGTCCTTCACGACCACCGCGAAGGCCCGCGGGGCGCCGGGAACGGGCGCCGGCACGCCGGTCGAGGCGGGCCCGGCCGGCGCCACCGCCGGCGCGGGGGCCGGCGCGGGCGCCTCCTGCGCCCAGGTGGCCGCGGTGGCGGCCCCGAGGACGAGCGCGAACAGCAGGCGAGGCGTCGTCATGGCGCCTC
>JBGAOO010000409.1:0-3883 GCA_044221765.1 Usitatibacteraceae bacterium
GTCTTGGGATTTCGACCGGGGCGCTGGGGCTTCTTGCGCAACTGGAAATTGCCGAACCCGGAGAGCTTCACCATCTCGCCCCGCTCAAGGGCGATGCGAATCTCTTCAAAGAAGGATTCGACCATGTCCTTGGCCTCGCGTTTGTTCAGCCCGACCTTCTCGAACATCAGGTCGGCCAACTCGGCCTTGGTGAGGGTGACCTTGTCTTTCACGTGCGCGGCGTTGCTTGGAATTTTTCTACGAGAAGCTGGCGGACGGAACCCACGATTTCCTCCACCTCGGCATCTGTCAAAGTTCTGGCAGTATCCTGCATAACTATACGAAACGCAAGGCTTTTTCGGCCATCCTCGACCCCTTTGCCGCGGTACTGATCGAAGATTTCGACCTCCCGGACGCACGCCGGCACGGCCGCCCGGACGGCGGCCAGGATCTCGCCCACGGCAAGGGACTCGGACACCACGACGGCCAGGTCGCGGCGTACCGTGGGCAGGCGCGAAACGCCGGAAAAGCGCGGCGCACGACCCTCGAGCAGCGCCGACGTCTCCACTTCGAAGACCACGGGCGCGAGGGCGAGTTCGTATTTCTGCTGCAGCCGGGGGTGCAACTCGCCGACGAAACCGACGATCCGGCCGCCGAGGCGAACCTCGGCACAGCGACCCGGATGGCAGGCCGGGTGGCGTCCCGGGGCCCATTCGAACGCGACCGGGGCCGCCAGCGCCTCCAGGTCGCCCTTCGCGTCGTAGAAGTCGGTGGCCACGGATTGCTGGGCCCATTGCTCGGGGAAACGCGCGCCGTAGGTGATGCCGGCCAGTCGCTCGGGCTGCTCGTGCGGCTCGGGACCCTGCCCCAGGAAGCAGCGGCCGATCTCGAACAGCCGCACGCGCGCCTCGTCGCGGTTCAGGTTCGCCTTCACGGCCTGCACGAGGCCGCCGAGCAGCGTGGTGCGCATCACGTCCATCGTGCTGGCGATCGGGTTGGCGAGCCTCACCGGGGCCGCGTTGCCCGCGAAATCCGACTCCCATTCGCCGGCGACGAAGCTGTAGTTGATGACCTCCTGGTAGCCCAGCGCGGCCGCCGCGTGGCGCAGGTCGAAGCGCGAGCGGCTGCCCTCGGCCGGCGACAGCATGGGCACGCTCGAGCGCGGCGCGCGGGTCGGCACGTGCTCGTAGCCGTGCACGCGCGCGACTTCCTCGACCATGTCCTCCTCGATCGCCAGGTCGAAGCGCCAGCTGGGCGCGGTGACCGAGAAGCCGGCCGCCACCGGCGCGACGGCGCATTGCAGGCGCGCGAAGGCCTGCGCCATGAAGTCGTCCTTCACGTCGTAGCCCAGCAGCGAACGCACACGGGCAGGTTGCGCGCGCTTGGACGGGTGCGCGCGCAGGAAAGCGTGCCGACGCCGCCAGTACAGGTCCGGCAGCGCCGCCGCCGATCTCCAGGGTGGTGACGTAGCGCGTTCAGGGCGCCGCGCTGCGCGGTGCGCCGAAGTCCACGCCGCGCTCGAACCGGTACGCCGCATCGCTCGCCGGCTGCAGCGCGCGACGAGCGCTGCGCTCCGGCGCGAACCACGCCGACTCGAAGAAGACGTAGTCGTCGCGTCGAGGGTCACCATCGTCGGCAGGCCGCCCATGACGCCGCCCAGGGCCACCGGTCCCGACTCGTCGGTGTCGACAGCAGGTTGGGCAGGTATTCGGCCCACTGGCCGTTCAGCAGCTCGAGCTTCTCGTCCGGCCTCGCGAAGCGCACGCCGATCCCCCGCGCAGCTTCGCGTCATCGAAGGCATGCATCGGCTGGCCGAGCTCGAGCATCACGTAGTTGGTGATGTCCACGAGCGCGCTCTTGGGCCTGAGGCCGGCACGCTCCAGGCGCCGCGCCATCCACGCCGGGCATCCGCCATGATGGGTCGATCCCCTTCCGCGGCGCGGCCGAAGTACTGCTTACGCAGGCCTTGTCGTCCACGATGGAAACCGCGCGCGCGGACATGATCGTCGGCTTTGACCGCCGGCACGGGCCGCGAGACGAGGGCGCGCCGGTGAGCGCCGCCGCATCGCGCGATGCCGGCCGACGGGCAGTCGCCGCGGTTGGGCGTGAGCTTGAGCGTGAGGATGGTGTCGTCGAGCTCGAGGTGCTCGCGGATATCAGCGCACCGGCGCCTCAACGAGCACGAGCAGGCCGCGTGGTCGTCGGACAGGCCCAGTTCGCGTGCGGGCAAGAGCATGCCGTTCGACTCCACCCTCGCAACGGCCTTCTTGATCTCGAGGCTGACCTGGTGGCTGCTGGACGAGGACCCGCAAGCCGCGCGCGATCAACGCACAGGGCACCTTCTGTCCCGCCGCGACGTTCGGCGCGCCGCCGGACGATCTCACGGCAGGCTCGCCCGTACAGCATCCACCTCGGTCACGCGCAGCTTGTCCCGCGTTCGGATGCGGCCGCGCTCTTCGCATGCGCACCACGATCTTCTCGAAGGCGCCCGCGACCGGCTGCACCTCCTCCACCTCGAGGCCCCCCATCGTGAGCGCGTGCGCGAGCCTGTCGACCGGCAGGTCGACGGCCACGAGCTCCCTGAGCCAGCGGACGGAGACCTTCATCGGAACTGCCTCAGGAATTTCAGGTCGTTCTCGAAGAACAGGCGCAGGTCGTTGACCCCGTACTTGAGCATCGCCAGGCGGTCCAGGCCCATGCCGAAGGCGAAGCCCGAGAAGCGCTCGGGATCGATCCTGCCGTTGCGAAGGACATCGGGGTGCACCACGCCCGCCCCGCCGATCTCCAGGTACTTCACCTCGCCGTCCTTGCGCTCCCACTCCATGTCGATCTCGACGCCGGGCTCGACGAAGGGAAAGTACGACGGGCGGAAGCGGATGCCGATGTCCTCGCGCTCGAAGAACGCGCGGCAGAACTGCGTGATGGTGCCCTTCAGGTCCGCCAGGCTGATGCCCTCGTCGACCCAGAGCCCCTCGATCTGGTGGAACATCGGCGAGTGCGTCGCGTCGTGGTCCACGCGATAGACGCGGCCGGGCGAGATGATGCGGATGGGCGGCTCGTGCGACTGCATGTAGCGGATCTGCACGGGCGAGGTGTGCGTGCGCAGCACCTTGTCCGAGTCGGCCACGTAGAAGGTGTCCTGCATGCTGCGCGAGGGGTGGTCCGGGAACATGCGCAGCGCGGTGAAATTGTAGAAATCGTTCTCGATCTCCGGGCCGTCGGCGACGCTGAAGCCCATCGAGGCGAACAGGCGCTCGATGCGCTCCTGGGCGCGGCTGATCGGGTGCATCCCGCCCTCGGACTGGCGCCGGCCGGGCAGGGTCACGTCGATCGCCTCGGCCGCGAGGCGCGCGCCGAGCTCGCCGGCGAGGATCGCCTCGCGGCGCGCCTGCACGATCGCCTCCACTCTCGCCTTGGCCTCGTTGATGGCGGCGCCGGCCTTCGGGCGCTCCTCGGCGGAGAGCTTGCCCAGGCCCTTGAGCAGCTCGGTCAGCGCGCCGGCCTTGCCCAGGAAGCGCGACTTGGCCTGCTCGAGATCCGGCACGGTGGCCGCGGCGGCGATGGCGGCGCCCGCCTCAAGCACGATGGTTTCGATGGATGACATGGGTCCGGGTGGGGCGGAAAAAGAAAAGGGGCTCCCTTGAGAGCCCCTTTCCGGCTTTGCGTCGCGTCAGGCGCCGAGGCTCGCGCGCGCCTGCTCGACGATCCGGCTGAACGCCGGCTTGTCGCGCACGGCGAGGTCGGCGAGCACCTTGCGGTCGATCTCGATCGAGGCCTTCTTCAGGCCAGCCATGAAGCGGCTGTAGGTGAGGCCGGCCTCACGCGAGGCGGCGTTGATCCGGGCGATCCAGAGCACGCGGAACTCGCGCTTCTTGTTGCGGCGGTCGCGGTAGGCGTACTGCCC
>JBGAOO010000038.1:0-19911 GCA_044221765.1 Usitatibacteraceae bacterium
GGAAGGCGGGCTGGCGGGAGAGGCCAGCGCCCGGGTCGAGCCGTTCGCGAAGGTGCCGCTCGCGCGGCTCGAGGCGACGCTCGATGGCGTCGACCTCGCCGCCTTCGTGAACGCGCCGCACACGAAGCTCGCGGTCCGCGCGAAGCTCGAGCCCCGGGGCGATGCGCTCCTCGCCGGGCCGGTGCGGATCGTCAACGCCGAGGCCGGCCCGCTCGACCGGGACCGCCTGCCCGTGGCGACGCTCGAGGGCGTCGTCTCGGTCCGCGCCGATCGCCTGGAGGCGAGCGCGCTCAAGGGCACCTTCGCGCCCGGCGGCAGCGCCGAGGGCCACGCGGCGTGGGCCGGCGGCAAGCTCGAGGCGAGGCTCGCGGTGAAGGACGGGGACCTGCTCTCGTGGCATTCGACGCTGCGCGCCACGCGCCTCGCCGGCCAGATCCGTGCGGTCGCGGGGGCGGACGCGCAGGCCTTCGTCGTGGACCTCGCCGACCCGCGCTTCTCGATCGCCGGTGACGTGACGATCGCGGGCGGGCGCGTCACGGTGGGCAAGGCGAGGCTCGCGCGCGGCACGGCGCTCGCGCAGGCGAGCGGCTCCGTCGCCTTTCGCGGCGAGCGCGACTTCGAGGTGCAGGGGCTCGTGCAGGGGTTCGATCCCGCGCTCTATGCCCGGGTGCCCGCGGGAGAGCTCAACGGGCGCTTCGCCGCGAAGGGCTCGTTCGCCCGGGGCTGGCGCGGCGAGCTGGACCTGGAGATCGCGAAGAGCCGCTTCGCGGGACTGGAGGCGCAGGGGCGCGCGCAACTGGCGGGCGACGGCACGCGCCTCGCGCGCGCGGACGTGGACCTCGCCGTGGGCGCCACGCGCCTGCGGCTGACGGGCGCGCTGGGCGCCGCGGGCGATGCGCTCGAGGCGGACCTGCACTCGCCGGACCTGGGCCCGCTCGGCCGCGCCTTCGGCCTCGCGCTCGGCGGCAAGGTCGACCTCGAGGCGAGGCTCGCCGGCGCCTTCGCCGCGCCCTCGGGCCGGGCCACGCTCCTCGCCGAGAACCTGCTGCTGCCCGGCCCGGTGCGCATCGCGCGCGTGAGCGGCACGACGCAGGTGGGCGCGGGCGAGGCGGGCATCGCCACCGGTTCCTTCGCAGGGGGGGAGAGCACCACGGGCGCCGCCCGCGACAAGCTCGTGCGCGAGGGCACGGTCACGCTCAAGGGCACGCGCGCCTCGCACGAGGTGCGCGTGTACGCGGCGCTGTCCGACGACTCCACCTACAACGCGTTCTTCGACGGCGGGCTCCTCGCCGGCGCCGCGCAGCCCGCCTGGCGCGGCACGCTCGGCTCGCTCGAGATCACCGGCCTCACCGCGACGGCGCTCGCCGCGCCGGCCTCGCTCTACCTCTCCCCCGAACGGATCGAGCTGGGCGAGGCGCGCTTCGGCGGCCCGACCGGCTTCGCGCGCCTCGCCACCACGCGCTGGACGCCCGCCGGGTTCGAGCTGCGCGGCACCTCGCAGGGCATCGTGCTGCGCACCATCCTGCGCGCCGTGGGCCTGCAGCAGCAGGCGGGCTCGAACCTCGTGCTCTCGGGCGAATGGGACGTGCGCGTGGGCGAGACCGTGGACGGCTTCGTGCAGGTGAAGCGCGACCGCGGCGACCTGCGCGTGGGCGAGCCGCGCCAGGCACTCGGCCTCGAGGCGCTCGTGCTGCGCGCCGAGGCCGTGCGCAGCCGCGTGAAGGCGACGGTGGAGGTGCGCGGCGAGCACGTCGGGCGCTGGCAGGGCGAGGCGCAGGCCTCGCTCCAGCGTGGCGGGGAGGGCTGGGAGATCGCGCCCGTGGCGCCGCTCGAGGGCCGCTTCTCGATCGACGTGCCGGACCTCGCCTTCACGTCGGCGTGGATCGGACCGGAGGCGAGGGCGGGCGGGCGCCTCGCGGGCGAGGGCACGCTCGGCGGCACGATGCGCGATCCCACCTGGAGCGGCCGCGTGGCGGCGACGCACCTGGCCATCCGCGAGCCCACGCTGGGCGCCGAGGTGGGCGAGGGCAACATCGTCGTGACGCTCAAGGACCGCGACGCGCGCATCGAGCGCTTCGAGCTCACCGCGCCCTGGACGCCGGGCCCGGAAGCGGCGCAGGCCCTCGCGGGCGTGAAGCGGCCCGCGGCCGGCACGCTGGTGGCCACCGGCGCGATCGACCTGGGCAAGCGCCAGGGCGCGATCCAGGTGAAGTCCGCCGGCTATCCGCTCACGCGCCTCGCCACGCGCTTCCTCGCGGTGTCGGGCGAGGGGCGCGTGGAATTCGACGGGCACAACACCGCGGTGCTCGGCGACTTCGTCGCCGACGCGGGCTGGTTCGGCATCCCGGCCTCCGCGCCGCCCTCGCTCTCCGACGACGTGATCGTCGAGCGCGGCGAGCCTGCACCCGTGGCCGAGCGCGGCCACGAGCGCATGCGCCTGGACCTGCGCTTCGGCCTGGGCGATCACCTGCACTTCCGCGGGCGCGGCCTCGCCACGCGCCACGCCGGCAACCTGCGCGTGTCGGGCGACGTGGGCGCGGCCCTTCGCACCACCGGCTCCATCCGCGCGGTGGGCGGCACCTACGACGCGTACGGCCGCACCCTCTCCATCGAGCGCGGCGCGATCAACTTCCAGGGCCCCATCGACAACCCGGGCCTCAATGTCCTCGCGCTGCGCAAGGGCCTGCCGGTGGAGGCGGGCGTGGAGGTGCTGGGCACGGTGAACCGCCCGAAGGTGCGCCTGGTCTCCTCGCCCGACGTGCCGGACCCGGAGAAGCTCGCCTGGCTCGTGCTCGGGCGGGGGCAGGGCGAGGTCTCCGCGGGGGACGCCGCCATGCTCGTGGGCGCGGCCAACACGCTGCTGGGCAACGACGTGCTCACCGCCAGCAAGATCATCACGGGCCTGGGCTTCGACGAGATCCGCCTGGGGCGCGACGCGGGCGGCACGCTGGGCGCGATGCCCCAGAGCACCGTGGCGGGCAAGACCGGCTCGAACTCCGCGGCGGAGGTGGTGACGGTGGGCAAGCGCCTCACCGACGACATCTACGTCTCCTACCGCCAGGGCCTCGCCGACGCCGAGGGCTCGGTGCGCGTGGCCTGGCAGCTCACGAGGAGCCTGGAGATCATCCTGCGGGCGGGATACCTGCCGGGGGTGGACGCGGTGTACCGTTTCTCGTTCGACTGACCCCCCGAGGGGAAAGGGACGCATGCCGGTCGCACGCCTGTCGGGTGGACGCCTCGTCGCGCTGGTGTGCGCGGCGCAGGTGCTGGTGCAGATCGGCGCCTTCTTCTGGCCGGCGCTGCTGCCGTCCCTCATGCCGCTGTGGGGGCTCACGAACGGCGAGGCGGGCTGGATCACGGCCATCTTCTACGCGGCCTACCTCGTCTCGGTGCCCGTCCTCGTCACGCTCACCGACCGCGTCGACGCGAAGCGCGTGTACCTCTTCGGCGTGGCCTGCACCGTCGCGGGCCACCTCGCCTTCGGCCTGGCCGCCGACGGCTTCTGGTCCGCGCTCGCCACGCGCGCGCTCACGGGCATCGGCTGGGCGGGCACCTACATGACCGGCCTCAAGCTGCTCGCCGACCAGGTCGACGCGCGCCTCATGTCGCGCGCGGTGACCGGGCACGCCGCGAGCATCGGCCTGTCGGGGGCGCTCTCCTTCTCCTGCGCCAGCCTGCTCGCCGGCCTGCAGGGCTGGCAAGGCGCGTTCCTCGCGGCCGCGCTCGCCGCGGGCCTCGCCTGGCTCCTCGTCGCGCTGTCGGTGCCGCCGCGCGCGCCGCCCGCCCCGGCCCCGGGCGAGGCGCCGCGGCTCTTCGATTTCCGTCCCGTGCTGCGCAACCGTTCCGCGATGGCCTATGCCCTGGCGTACGGCGTGCACACGCTGGAGATGAACGCGCTGCGCGGCTGGGGCGTGGCCTTCCTCGCCTACGTGGCGACGAGCACCGGCGCCGCACCGTCGTCGTTTTCGCCCACCACGGCGCTCACGGTCCTCGGCCTGGTCGGCACGGCCGCGAGCGTGGCCGGCAACGAGGCGGCGATCCGCTGGGGGCGGCGCCGGCTCATCGGCCTGGCCATGGCGGGGTCGATCGGCGTGGCCGCCGTCATCGCGTTCGCCGGCACGCTGTCGTACGCGGTCGCGGTCGCCCTGCTGCTGCTCTACGCGTTCATCGTGTGGCTGGACTCGTCCTCGCTCACGGCCGGCGCGGCGGGCACGGCCGAGCCCTCGCGCCGCGGCGCCACGCTCGCGGTGCACTCGATGCTCGGCTATGCCGGCGGCTTCGTCGGGCCGCTGCTGGTCGGCCTCGTGCTCGACCTGGGCGGCGGCATGTCGCCCAAGTCGTGGGGCGCGGCCTTTCTCGCCGTGGCGAGCCTCATGCTGCTCGCCCTCGTCGCGTTCCGGTGGATGCGCCCGCGCGAACTGGCCGGCGACCGGGGCGAGTAGGGGCCGGCGCGCGCCGAGTCGATGCTCGACCCGGCGCGCGAGATCAATCCAGCTGGGCGCCCGACAGGCGGACGGCCTCGGCCCAGCGCCGGGATTCGGCCTGGATGAGCGCCTGGAAGGCCTGGGGCGTGCTGTTGTCCACGTCGGCGCCCATGTCCACCAGCTTCGCGGTGAAGGCCGGATCGCCCACGATGCGCGAGACGTCGCGGTGGATGCGCGCCTGCAGCTCCGCGGGAAGGCTCGCCGGGGCGAGCAGGCCGAACCAGGTCGCGGCCTTGAAGTCCGCCACGCCGGCCTCGGCGAAGGTCGGGACGTCGGGCAGGCTCGCGAAGCGCCGGCCGTGCGCCAGGGCGATCGCGCGCAGCTTGCCGGCCTTGATCTGCGGCAGCGCCGCGGAGAGCGTGACGAGCGCCATCGGCACCTGGCCGCCCATGAGGTCCGTGATCATGGGCGAATCGCCCTTGTACGGCACGTGCGTGAGCGTGAGTTTCTGCTGCGCCTTGAAGAGCTCCATGGACAGGTGCTGCGGGGTGCCGTTGCCGGGCGAGGCGAAGGACAGGCCGGGATTGGCCTTCGCGTGGGCGATCACGTCGGCGAGCGTCTTCACCGGCAGCGACGGCGTGGTCACCAGCACCAGGGGGATCGTCGAGGTGAGCGTGATGGGCGCGAAGTCCTTGATCGGGTCGTAGGCGAGCTTCTTGTAGAGGCTCGCGCTGATCGTGTGCGCGGCGGTGGTCATGTAGAGCGTGTAGCCGTCGCCGGGCGCGCGCGCGACGGATTCGGCCCCGATCACCGTGCCCGCGCCGGGCCGGTTGTTCACCACGACCGGCTGGCCCCAGTCCTTCGCCGCCTTCTCGGCCACCATGCGCGCGATCACGTCCGTCGCGCCGCCTGCGGGGTAGGGCACCACGATGGTGACGGGCTTGGCGGGCCAGGCCTGCGCGGCCGCCGGGCCGGCGAACAGGAAGGCCAGGGCGGCGAGCGCCGCGGCGCCCCACGGCTTGAAGTCTCTCGTCATGGTCGTCGTCCTCATTCCGTCCAGGGCTTCTTCGCCCACATCTGCCGGAAGCGGCCTTCCGCGCCGTCCAGCCGCTTCTTCCATTCCGCGCCGGGCAGGTAGTCCAGTTCCGTGAACTGCGCCTTCATCTGCGCCTGGAACTCGGGGTTCGCGGCCACCTGCCGCAGGGCCTCGGCGATGCGCTGCTCGATCTCCGGCGGCAGGCCCCGGGCGGCGACGATGCCGCGTTCGGAGGCGATCTCGATCGCCACGCCCTGCTCCTTGAAGGTGGGCACCTCCGGCGCGAGCGAGGAGCGCTTGTCGCTCGCGTGCGCGAGCGGGCGCATCGTCTTGCCGGCGTGGGGCATCGCCTCGCCCAGGTTCAGCCCGCCCACGACCACGTGCCCGCCCATCATCGCCGCGCGCAGCGGGCCGGCCCCCTGGTAGGGCGCGTGCAGCAGCTTCGTGCCGGTCGCCTCCTCGAACATCACCATCTGCAGGTGGTCGTCGGTGCCCACGCCCGTCGAGCCGTAGCTGATCGTCCCGGGCGCCTTCTTCGCGGCGGCGACCAGGTCGGCGATCGACTTGTAGGGGCTGTCGACCGTCACGCTGAAGGCGCTGGGGTCGCGCACCAGGTTGCCCAGGTAGGCGAAGTCCGCCGGCTTGAACCCGGCGTCGCGCTCGATGGGGAGGGTGAGCAGGCCGGGGAAGTTGGTCATGCCCAGCGTGTAGCCGTCGGGCTTGGCGCGCGCCACGTAGGCGAGGCCGATGGCGCCCGAGGCGCCGGGCTTGTTGCTCACCACCACCTGGCCGCCGAGCGCCTTGGCCAGGTGCGGCGCGAGCGTGCGCGCGGTGATGTCGGTGCCGCCGCCGGCGGCGAAGCCCACGACGATCTCGATCGGCTTGTCGGGCCAGGCCCAGGCGGGCAGGGCGGAAAGCGCGCCGGCGGCCGCCAGGGCCGTCCGCGCGAGCAGCGCATGCAGTCGGTTCATCGGTTCTCCTCCATCGGTTGTCCGGGCGCGCTACCTGGCGCGCGCTTCCTGGGCTTCGCGCCACGCGAGCAGCCGCGTGATGCCTTCCTTCATGCTCACTTCGGGCTTCCAGCCGAGCACCTCGCCGGCCAGTTCGTGCGGGATGTGGAACGCGCCGCCGGAGGTGAGGCGCACGGTGCCGGGCGGGTCGGGCCGGATCTCGGGCTCGAGCGGGCTCTTGCAGTAGTCGAGCACGAGCCGCACGATCTCGCCGGTCGTGGTGGGCGCCGGGCCCGAGACGTTCACCGCGATGTCCGTGGCCGCGCTCTCGAAGGCCGCGAGGTTCGCGCGCGCCAGGTCGGCCACGTTCACGAAGTGCTTGGTGTCCGTGCCGTCGCCGGGCATCACGGGCCGCTCGCCGCGGCGCACGCGGTCGTAGGTCTCCATGATGTAGAGGGCGTTCGCGGCGCGGTAGTGCTGGCGCTCGCCGTACACGGTGGAGTAGCGCAGCACGACGTAGTCCAGGCCGTGCTTCTGGTGGTACTGGCGGCACAGCTGCTCGCCCATGATCTTGGAGGCGCCGTAGAGGATGGCCGCGGGCGGGGCGCCGACCGAATGGAACGGGATGTCCTCGGAGAGCGCGCCCTTGATCCCCTCGCCGTAGCCGTAGACCGCGTTCGACGAGGCGAAGACGACCTTCCCCACCCGGTTGATGCGGCAGGCCTCGAGCATGTTCTGCGCGCCGCGGATGTTCACGTCGATCGCCTCCCACGGCGTCTGCGCGAAGCCGAGCGTCATGTAGGCGGCCAGGTGCAGCACGCCGTCCATGCCCGCGGTCGCGGCGACCAGCTCGTGCAGGCGCGTGAGGTCGCCCTTCACCACCTTCACGCGCGGCTCGTCCTTCAGGTGCGCGATGGCCTCGGGCGTGCCGAAGGCGAAGTTGTCCAGCAGCACCACCTCCTTCGCGCCCGCGGCGAGCAGCCTGTCCGCCGTGTGGGAGCCCACCAGGCTCGCCGCGCCGGCCACGAGGATGCGCGCGCCGTCGATTCTCACCGCCTTGCCCTGCTTCGCTTTCGTCATCGCCTAGAGACCCATGGGTTTGTCGTGCATGCCGAAGAAGACGCTCTTCACCTGGCTGTACAGGCGCAGGCCGTGCAGGCCCTTCTCGCGCCCGATGCCGCTCGCCTTGAAGCCGCCGAAGGCCGTGGCGATGTGCGACTGCTTGTAGGTGTTGATCCAGACGGAGCCGGCCTCCAGCTCCCGCGCCACGCGCCAGGCGCGCGCGTAGTCCGCGGTCCACATCCCCGCGGCCAGGCCGTAGACGGTGTCGTTGCCCTGCGCGATCACGTCCGCCTCGTCCGCGAAGGGCAGGCACACGAGCACGGGCCCGAAGATCTCCTCCTGGCACGCGCGGGCGCCGTTCGCGAGGCCCTCGATCACGGTGGGCTCGTAGAAGCAGCCCTTCGCGAGCGCGGGATCGGCCGGGATGCCGCCACCCACGAGCACCTTGCCGCCCTCGCGGCGCGCGAGGTCCACGTAGCCCGCCACCTTGTCGCGGTGGGCGCGCGAGACGAGCGGGCCCATCTGCGTGGCCGGGTCGTCGGGCAGGCCCACGCGCACCGAGCGCGAGC
Organism: Usitatibacteraceae bacterium; assembly: GCA_044221765.1. GTDB lineage: Bacteria > Pseudomonadota > Gammaproteobacteria > Burkholderiales > Usitatibacteraceae > FEB-7. The sequence continues at coordinate 8,042 of JBGAOO010000038.1, forward strand.
GCTCGACCAGCTCGTCGACGAAGCGCCGGTAGATCGAGGCCTGCACGAACAGGCGCGTGCCCGCCACGCAGCTCTGGCCCGCCGAGCCGTAGATGCCCGACATCACGCCCGCGAGCGCCTTGTCGAGGTCCGCGTCCGCGAAGACGATGTGCGGCGACTTGCCGCCGAGCTCCAGGCCCACCGGGATGAGGCGCCCCCCGGCGACGGTGGCGATCGCGCGGCCGGTCTGCGTGCCGCCGGTGAAGGACACCATGCGCACGCCCGGGTGCGCCACGAGCGCGGCGCCCACGTCCTCGCCGTGGCCGGGCAGGGCGGTGAGCAGGCCCTCGGGCAGGCCGGCCTCCAGCGCGATGCGGGCGAGCTCGAGCGCGAGCTGCGGCGTCTCCTCCGAGGGCTTGAGGATCACGGCGTTGCCCGCGGCGAGGGCCGGGGCCGCCTTCTGCGCCTCGGCCATGATGGGCGAGTTCCACGGCGTGATCGCCGCGACGACGCCGAAGGGCTCGGCGATCGACATCGAGAAGTACTCCCCGCGCGGGCTCGTCACCTCGTTCTGCCAGGTCTCGCACAGGGCCGCGTAGTACCGGAAGAAGTACGCCGCGTTGTCCACCATGTTCTGGCACTCGCGCAGCGGCTTGCCGCTGTCGAGCATCTGCAGGCGCGCGAGCGGCTCGCGCTCGGCGGCGATGCGCCGGCCGATCTCGTAGAGCGTGGTGGCGCGCTGGTCGGGGCGCAGCTTTCGCCAGGGCTGGCGGCGGAAGGCCTCCTCGGCCACGCCCACGGCATCGTCCACGTCGGGCGGGCGCGCGCGGGCCACGACGCCGGCGATGCTGCCGTCGGCCGCGTTCAGGGAGGTGATCACGTCGTCGGCGCTGCGGCCGGTGCGCCAGTCGGCGCCGAGTCGGAAGGGTTTCGCGGTGACGGCATTCATCGGGTCGGTCCTCGGGCGGGCCCTCGCGGGAGCCCCGGCGGGAGGGCCATCTTGGTCTCGCGCGGGCAGTGGGACAAATCGATATTGCGTGCGTATTATTAGTCCATGGCAATGAATATCAAGTACCGCCCGATGAAGGCGTTCGTGCTCGCCGTGGAGACGGGCTCGTTCACCGCCGCGGCGGACCGGCTGGGCGTCACGCAGCCGTCCTTCACCGCGCTCATCCGCGACCTGGAGGGGATCCTGGGCGCGAGGCTCTTCGACCGCACCACGCGCTCGATCTCGCCCACCGCGGCCGGGCGCGAGTTCCTCGCGCGCATCGAGCGGCCCATCGCGGACCTCGAGGACGCCTACCGCAGCATCCTGGACCTCGCGGCCGTGAGGCGCGGCTCGGTGGTGCTGGGGGCGCTGCCGTCCACTTCCCTCACCCTCATCCCGCCCGCGCTGCGCGCGCTGCGCATCGCGCATCCCACGCTGCGCGTGCGCGTGGTGGAGGCGCACAACGACGAGCTCGTCTCGATGGTGCGCACCAACCAGATCGAGTTCGCGCTGGCCGCGCGGCCCGAGCCCGCCACCGACCTGGCGTTCCGGCCTCTCATCGAGGACACGTTCATGGCCGTCTTCCCGGCCGGGCACGAGCTGGCGGCGCGGGCCACGCTGCGCTGGCGCGACGTGCTGCCGCACGATCTCATCCTGCTGTCGAAGGGCTCGAGCGTGCGCGCGCAGTTCGACCTCGCCGAGCGCGCGGAGGCCGCCGCCGCCGTGCCCGCCTCGCGCTACGACGTGACGCACATGACCACGGCCACGGGGCTGGTGCGGCAGGGCCTGGGCATCACCATCCTGCCCCTGCTCGCGCTGCCGGAGCTGAACCTCGCGGGCCTGGTCGCCCGCCCGCTGAAGGAGGCCACGGCCCGGCGCGCCATCGGGCTGCTGCATCGCGGCGACCGCTCGCTCTCCCCGGCCGCGCAGGCCCTGGCTTCGCAGCTCGCGACGGTGGCGGCAGGGGCGGGCAGGCGTGCCGCCCCGAAGGGAGTCTCGACGGGAAGGCGGCGCCGGGCGCCCTAGGCTCGATGCGGGCGCGGGCGGCCGGCGCGCGCGACTAGTGCATGCCGCCGTCGCCGAAATCGCGCCGCACGCTCGCCAGCTCGGCCACGAGGCCGCGCTCGTCGAACATCACCGAGAAATCGACGGTGTAGCCCCACGAGTCCTGGAAGACGTAGTCCCAGGCGACCTGCCGCTTGTTCGGGAAGTCCATCACGCGCCAGGGCGGGCCGATGAGCCGCTCGACATCCGCCCGCGTGGAAGCGCCCCGCGCGATGCGGCGGAACTGCTCCTCGGTGAGCACCTGTTCCACCCGGTCGAGCCGCCCGGCGGGCGAGACGAAGGCCATGTAGGTGCGCACGCCCTCGGGCCCCTTGGGGAAGACGAGCTGGCGCGAGCCGTCGGGCAGGTCGAACACGCGGGCGGGCTCGCCCAGCGCCTGGCGCACCTGCGCCTCGGAGGATTGGCCCGGCGCGAGGCCGGGCAGGCCGGCCGCGGCGCACGCGGCGAGCAGGGTCGCGCACGCGAGCAGCAGCGAAAGGCGGATCGGATCTCGCATGGCGGAAGCCCTCGACCGTGTGGAGGCGATTATGCGCCGGCGCGATTCGCGTCGCGAGGCGCTCAGGTACCGCAGAACGTCCTGTAGCAGGCGGTCACCGACGCCGGCGCCGGTTGCGCGTAAGGCGAGGATTCCTCTTCCCCGTCGAACGGCCGGCGCAAGGCCTCGAGCAGCCGCTCGAACGGCGCGAAGTCGTCCTCCCGCGACGCGGCCGACAGCGCCTCCTCCACGCGGTGGTTGCGCGGGATCACGAGCGGGTTCGCGCGGCGCATCGCCTCGGCGCGCGCGAGGCCCGTCGCCGGGCCCGCCTGGTTGCCATCCTCGCTCGCGCATCGCGCGCGCCAGCGGGCGAGCCACGAATCGGGCGCCGCCCCGTCGGCGAACAGGGCCCGCAGGGGTGCCTCGTCGCCGCGGGCGGCGCAGGCCAGGCGCCGCCAGCCGAGCGTGAAATCCACCCGGCCTTCGTGCAGCAACGCGAGCCAATCCGCGGCGAGCGCCGCGTCGGCCGCGTCGTCGCCGGCCTCGCCGCGGCGAAGGCCCAGCTTCGCGCGCTGCCCGCGAAGCAACTGCGCCTGGTAGCCCGCCGGGAACGCGTCGAGGACATCCATCGCGAGCGTCGCGGCCCGGTCGGGGTCCTCGTCGAAGAGGGGCAGCAGTGCCTCCGCCAGGCGCGCCAGGTTCCACTGCGCGATGGCGGGCTGGTTGCCGAAGGCGTAGCGGCCGTGCTGGTCGATGGAGCTGAAGACGGTGGCCGGGTCGTAGGCCTCCAGGAACGCGCAGGGCCCGTAGTCGATCGTCTCGCCCGAGAGCGCCATGTTGTCCGTGTTCATCACCCCGTGGATGAAGCCCGCGTTCATCCACTGCGCGAGGAGGGCGGCCTGGCGCGCGGCCACGGCCTCGAGCAGCGCGAGGCTGGGCCGCGGGGCGCCGGCGGCCTGCGGGTCGTGCCGCGCGATCGCGTACCCCGCGAGCTTGCGCAGCTGCGCCGTCTCGCCGCGCGAGGCGAAGTACTCGAAGGTCCCCACGCGGATGTGGCTCGCCGCCACGCGCGTGAGCACGGCTCCGGGCAGCAGGTCCTCGCGCTGGACCGGCTCGCCCGTGGCCGCGACCGCGAGGGCGCGCGTGGTGGGGATGCCCAGCGCGTGCATGGCCTCGCCCAGGAGGACCTCGCGCAGCATCGGCCCGACCGCGGCCTTGCCGTCGCCATTGCGGGCGAAGGGCGTGCGTCCCGAGCCCTTGAGGGCGATGTCGCGCCGCCGCCCCTGCCGGTCGAGGATCTCGCCGAGCAGGAGCGCGCGGCCGTCGCCCAGCCGCGGCGCGGCCGTCGCCCAGCCGCGGCGAGAAGCCGCCGAACTGGTGGCCCGCGTAGACCTGGGCGAGCGGCTGCGCGCCCTCGGGCACCACGTTGCCGGCGAACATGGCCGCCGCCGCCTCCCCTTCGAGCGAGGCGACCTCGAGCCCGAGCTCCTCGGCCAGCGCGCGGTTGAGGTAGAGCAGCCGCGGCGCGCGCACGGCCGCGGGCTGCCAGGGCACGTAGCACCCCGGCAGGTCGCGGGCGTAGGTGTTGTCGAAGGGAAACAGCGTGTCGGGCATGGGGGAGCCTGGAGGCGGGAGCACCGGCATTCTAGACGCCGGCCCGTACCTCAAGTTCCGCGCGCCCCTGCCGTAACCTTGGTTGTCTCAAGCGATGCTTCCGAAAAAGGACCACCCCTCGAACCAAGGAACACCGTACCGGTTGCCGACCCAGGATCCGCTGTTGTGCGCGCCCCACTAGCCGGGTGTACCTGATGCGGAAGGAAAGCGACCAACCTGCCCCCGACGTTCGAAGGGGCGGTCACTTCCGGAGCCGCGAGACTTGCCAGGGAGCGTGACGAGAGTCGCGCTCTTTGACTTTGCGGCGCGGCCTCGCGGGAGTCGCGGCCGGGCGGGCGCTAGGCGTCCGGGCCAGTCCGTGGCACCGTAGCGGCATGAAACCCACGCGCAAGGCCCCCGCGGTCCCCGTCGCCATCCGCCCCGTCGCCCCGCGCGACGAGGCGCGCTGGCGCACGCTTTTCGAGGAATACACGCGCTTCTACGAGCGCGGGCCGGTCGAGGCGGTGACCCGCCACACCTGGGCGCGCATCCTCGACCCGGCCTCGCCCGTGAACGCGATCGTCGCCGAGCGCGGTGGCGAGGGCGTGATCGGCATCGCCAACTACGTGCTGCAGGAGAACACCTCGACCCTCGCGCCCGTGTGCTACCTGGCCGACCTCTTCGTCGACCCGGCGATGCGGGCCACGGGGGCCGGGCGCTCGCTCATCGACTGGCTGGTCGCGCGCATGCAGGAGGAAGGCTGGGCGCGCCTGTACTGGCTCACTCGCGAGACCAACTACCGCGCGCGCGGCCTCTACGACCAGTACACGCCCCACAGCGGCTTCCTGCGCTACGTGATCGACAACCCGGGCGCGTGACCGGCGGCGACAATCGGCAACATCCGGCCGGCGCCTTCGCCGCATCCTAGGGGCATCCCTTCGACGACGGGAGTCCCCATGAAGCGCCCGGCCTGCCTTGCGATCGTCCTTGCCCTCGCCCTCGCCGAACCCGCCGGCGCACGGGACCTCGCCGACGAAGGCTTGCGCCTGTGCCGGGAGGGCGATGCGGAAAGGTCGTTGCCCGTGCAGCGCGAGCTCGCCGCCGCCCAGCCCGACCGCGGGATCGCCTGGGCCTGTCTCGGGCGCGCGCTGCAGGGGACCGGGCGGCATCGCGAGGCGATCGACGCCTTCGGGAAGGCGCTCGACCTGGGTGCCCTGCAGCCCTTCCGCCTGATGCCGGAGATCGCCAGGTCCCACCTCGCGCTCGGGGAGAAGGAAGCGGCGCTCGACTGGCTCGAACGGGCCGTGAAGGCCGGGTCCCCCGTCCGCCAGCGCTGGCTGGCCGACAGGGATTTCGCCGCGCTCCGGGGCGAACCCCGGTTCCGGGCCGCCGCGCTCGACATCGACGTGACCGGGCTCACGCGCGCCGAGGGGTGGCGCCTGGACATCGCGACGCTGTCGGCCGAGATGAAGCGCCTGCACTACCGCCCCTTCCGCGACCGCGACGAGGCGCTCTTCGACGCCGACATCGCGGCGATCTCGCGCGATGTCGAGACGCTCGACGACCGCCAGGTCGAATCCCGCCTCATGCGCCTGCTCGTGCAGCACGGCGACGGGCACACGCAGCTGCTGCCGACCTGGCGGTGGGGCGCGGGGCTGCGGATCGTGCCCCTGCCGATGGAGCTGCTGCCGGAGGGACTCGTCGTGACGGCGGTGCGCCCGGGGGACGAAGAGCTGCTGTGGGCGCGCGTGATGGAGGTGGGCGGGCGGCCGGTCGAGGAGGCGCTCGTCGCGATCCGGGACGTGATTCCGCGGGACAACGAGGCCAACATCCGCTCGCGCGCGCCGTACTTCCTGCGCTTTCCGCAGATGCTGGCGCCCCTGGGCCTTTCCCGTGACTCGCAGCGCGCGACCTACACCGTGCGCACCCGCGGCGGCGAGTGGCGCACGGTGGCCCTCGAGGCGGCGGCGCCCTTCGCGGGCGACTGGGTCCGCCTGCCGCCGGGACACGACAGGCCGCTGCCCGCGTGGCTCGCCCGGCAGAAGGAGGCGTACTGGTTCGAGGTGCGGCCGGAGGAGAAGCTCCTCTACTTCCAGATGAACCGCGTCGCGGACATGCCCGGCGCCGAGCCGATGGCGGCCTTCGCCCGGCGCCTGGAGGCGGCGATCGACCGCGACGACGTGCGCCACGTGGTGGTGGACCTGCGTGCCAATGGCGGCGGGAACACCGACCTGCTCAAGCCGGTGCTCGAGGCGATCCTCGGGACGCGCAAGACGCACCGCGAGAACGGGCTCTTCGTGATCGCGGGGCGCCACACCTTCTCCGCGGCGATGAACTTCGCCGCCCTGCTCGAGCGAAACGCCGATCCCGTCTTCGTGGGCGAGCCCACGGGATCGCGGCCGAACTTCATCGGCGAGGGCAGCGAGGTGATCCTGCCCTGGAGCCGCGCGCGGGCGAGCATCTCCTTCCTGATGTGGCAGAACGCGCAGCCGCAGGATTCGCGCACCTGGATCGCGCCGCGCCTGCCCGCGCCGCCGACGCTCGCGGACCTGGTGGCCGGCCGCGACCCGGCGATGCAGGCCATCCTCGACCGCCTGAAGACGGGCGGCTGAAGACGGCACTCCGAGGAGAGGCGCGCGCGATCGCCGCGGGCGAAGCCCGGCGCGGGACGGCCGCTCAGCCCGACTCGAGCTCGCGCAGCGTGCGCTCCAGGTACTGGAGCTTCCTGCTGCGCTCGAGCTTCGCCGCGAAGCGCGGGAAGTCCAGCCCGTAGCGCGCCTGCATCGGTTTCGCCTGCGCGGCCATCCATTTCCAGCGCGGCTCGAAACCGGGGTTGCGGAAGACGAACGCGACGAAGTTGCCGTCGCCTTCCACCGGGATCAGCAGGATGTTGTCGCTGAACACGGTGCGCAGCATGTCCAGGTGCGCCGCGCGCTCCTCGGGCCGGCCCACGAGGTTCGCGACCAGCACGCCGTTCCTCGCCATGGCGTCCCGGGTGTCCTGGTAGAACTCGCGCGTGCACATCGACGGGTGCACCGCGTCCTTGCCGAAGGCGTCGAGGATCACCACGTCCAGCTCGTCCGCGCACTCGCGGATGAACTGCGCCCCGTCGGCAGCGACCACGCGGAAGCGCTCGCCGTCCGGGGGGACCAGGAACTGGTCGCGGAAGGCGATCACGTTCGGGTCGATCTCCACCGCCGTGACGTGCGCCTGCGGCAGGTGCCTGTGGCAGTACTTCGCGATGGAGCCCCCGCCCAGGCCCTGCAGGAGGATGCGCCGGGGCTCGGGCACGAAGAAGAGGAAGGCCATCACCTTCTGGCTGTAGCGGAACTCCAGGGCCACCGGGTCCGCCAGGCGCATCTCGCTCTGCACGTAGGCGCGGGTGAAGTAGAGCGCGCGCCGCTCGCCGTCGTCGAGCACGAAGGGCTTGTCGTACGTGCCCGAGAGGATGCGGTCCACGAGCGCCTGCCGGTCGCAGTCGGCGCTCTCCAGCACGCGCAGCACGCCGGACTCGTTCGCGAAGGGATTGCCGATCTCGAGGAACATGCGGCCTGCGGGAGGGGGCGAAAGCGGGGGGAGGGACGGAAAATTATACGCGCTTGAGCCGCGTCAACCGGGCGCGCCGCTCCCCTTGTGCCCGGGCGCCGCTCTGTCACAATGGCGCCGGCCCACCCGGCCCCTTCCCCTTCCACTTCCCCACAAGAGAAGACCCCATGGCGCTGCAAAGCCTCACCGAAGAGCAGATCCGCACCTGGACGCGCGAGCACAAGGACCGCTGGTGGCTCGAGAACGTGTTCCGCGGCGACATGGCGCAGCTCACGGTGCGCTCGGGCATCACCGGCTTCCTGCTGGGCGGGGTGCTCGCGGCCACGGCCCTCTACATCGGCGGGAAGACCGGCATCACCATCGGCGTGGGCCTCACCTCCGTGATCCTCGCCTTCGCGATCTTCCGGCTGCTCGCCACCTCGGGCCTCGCGAGCGACTACACGATCCTCGAGAACAATTGCACGCAGTCCATCGCCACGGCGGCCGGCTACATGGTGGCGCCCATGATCTCGAGCCTGTCGGCGTACATGCTGGTCACCGGCCGGATCATCCCGTGGTGGCAGATGATCGTCTGGATGAGCGTGATCTCGATGATCGGCGTGCTGCTCGCCTTCCCCATGAAGCGCCGCTTCGTGAACGAGGAGCAGCTGCCCTTCCCCGAGGGCCGCGCCTGCGGCGTGGTGCTCGACGCGCTCTACACCGGCAACGCCGCCGCGGGCATGTTCAAGGCGAAGCTGCTTGGGTGGACCGCGGTGCTCACCGGCGCGTACCAGCTGCTCATCAGCGACGGCTGGATGAAGCTGCTGCAGTTCAAGCTGCTCATGATGGACAAGTGGGCGGGCCTCAAGGAGCCCTGGGTCTTCCACGAGCGGCTCGACAGCTATTACTACGCCTTCGCGGGCAAGACGGGCTGGATCCCGACGATCCTGGGCACGGACATCCGCCAGCTCGGCCTTCGCCTCACGCTCGATGCCGCCATGCTGGGCGTGGGCGGCCTCATGGGCATCGCCGTGGCCACCAGCTGCCTGCTGGGCGCCTTCATCAACTTCGCGGTGCTCGCGCCGATCATGATCCAGCTGGGCGACATCGCCCCGCGCATCGCGCCCAACGGCGCTGCGGTGGCGATCTCGCGCGCCGAGATCGTGAACCAGTGGTCGCTCTGGTGGGGCGTCACGATGATGGTGGTGGGCTCGCTCGTGAGCCTGCTCGGGCGACCGGAGATCTTCCGCAGCGCCTTCCGCTCGCTGCGCGGCCAGAAGGAGGCGGGCACCGACGTGCTCTCGCACATCGAGTTCCCGCTCTGGATCTCGGCGGTGGGCGTGCCGCTCTTCAGCGTGCTGGGCGTGTGGGTCACGTACGCCTTCTTCGGCGTGCCGGTGTTCATGGCCGCGATCTCCCTGCCGCTCATCTTCGTGCTCACGATCATCTGCACGAACTCGATGGCGCTCACCTCGTGGACGCCCACGGGCGCGCTCAGCAAGATCACGCAGTTCTCCATGGGCGCGATCGACCGCACGAACCCCGCCAACAACCTGATCCCCGCGGGCATGACGGCGGAGATCGCCGCCAACGCCGCCAACCTGCTCTCGGACATCAAGCCGGGCTACATGCTGGGCGCGAAGCCCCGCCAGCAGGCCGTGGGCCACGTGATCGGCATCTTCGCCGGGTCGCTGTGCTGCGTGCCGCTCTTCTACCTGCTGTTCCTGCCGCCCGACGCCAACGGCGTGCGCAGCACGGCCACCATCATCTCCGAGCAGTTCGCGATGCCCGCGGCGCTGCAGTGGAAGGGCGTGGCCGAGATCATCACCAAGGGCCTGCAGAGCCTGCCCAATTCCGCGGTGATCTCCATCGCCGTCGCGGCCTTCGCCGCCGCGGCCATCGAGATCGCGAAGATCGTCACCAAGGGCCGCTTCCCGCTCTCGGCCGTGTCCATCGGCCTGGGCACGGTGCTGCCGCCGGAGGCCACCTTCGCCATGTGGGTGGGCGCGATGATCTTCTGGTGGGCCGGCCGCCGCCACAAGGAGCCGGGCACGAAGGGCCACACCTTCTGGGTCGAGGGCTGCGAGCCGATCTGCGCGGGCCTCATCTCCGGCTCGGCGCTGGTGGGCATCGGCAACGCGATCGTCAACGTCCTGATCTAGTGGGCACCGCCTCGATCACGGAATAGTCGAGCGCGGTCGGTCGAACGCGCACCAGGCGAAAGCCGTTCTGCGCGAGCAGGGCGCGGTAGTCCTCGCGCGTGCGTTCCCGTCCGCCGTGCCCGACGAGCATGTTGAGGTCGCTGCGGGCGATGGCGCGGTGGCCGCGCCTGTCGGCGGGCTTCGCCGGCTTCACGCGCTCCACGAGAAGCAGCCGCGAGGTGGGCACCACGGCCCGGGCGCAGGCCGCCAGGATTCGCGCGCAATCCGCGTCGTCCCAGTTGTGCAGGATGCTCTTGAGCAGGTAGGCGTCCGCGCCCGGCGGCAGGCCCTCGAAGAAACTGCCGGTCGCCACCTTCGCCCGCTTCGTGAGTCCCGCACGCGAAAGCCGTTCGGCCGCGCCCCCGGCGGCATGGGGCAGGTCGAACACGGTGCCGCGCAGCTTCGGGTGCGCCGCGAGCACCTCGGCCAGCAGATCGCCGTAGCCTCCGCCCACGTCGACGACATGGGACTGGCCGGAGAAGTCGTGTACGCGCGCCACCTCGCGGCCGATCATGCGCGTGAGCTCGGCCATCGCGTTGTTGAAGACGCCCGCGGCCTTCGCATCGGCTTCCAGGTGCGCGTAGCCGGCCTGGCCCCGCCGAAGCGCGCGCACGCTCCGGCCCGTGCGCACGCTGTCGGCGAGCTCCGCCCACACCGGCCAGGCCTGGCGGCTGCACCTGAGGGCCCACCATCGCACAGTGTCGTAGCCGTCCTAGCGCAGCAGGGCTCCGGCCTCCGTGAGGGAATGCCGTCCGCCGGTCCTCGCCTCGACGATGCCCAGGGTGGCCAAAGCGGCGAGGAGCCGGGCGAGCGCCGGCTCGTCGAGCCCCATGGCAAGGGCGAGCTCCGGCACCTTCCGGGGGCCGGCGGCCAGATGATCCGCCACGCCCAGTTCCACGGCGGCGCCGATCGCCTGCGTGGTCCAGCTGCCGCCGATCAGGTCGAGGAGCTTGCGGGCGTTGGCCAGGCGCCTGGCGCCGGCGTTTCGGGCGACGGCGTTCATTCGGCTTCGATCCCGTTCTCGCGGATGAAGCGAACCCAGGCGGGCTGGTCCTCGCGGATCATGGCTTCCAGCCCTTCGGGCGTCGATCCCGCCGGCTGAACGCCGATGCGCTCGAACTGCGCGAGCATGGCCGGGTCGGCCAGGGCCTCGGCGACGGCCTGCGACAGGCGATTCGCGATCTCCCTCGAAGTGCGCGGCGGGGCGAAGAGCGCCTGCCAGGTGGGCACCTTCACATCCGGGAAGCCGGCCTCGGCCGCGGTGGGCACGTCGGGCAGCAGGCTGCTGCGCGCGGGCAGGAGCGTCGCGAGCACGCGCAGGCGCCCGCCGTTCACGTAGGTCATGCCCGTCGAGGCGGGGCCGATGTTCACCTGCACGCGGCCGGCGACGAGGTCGGGCATGAGCGCGGCGCCGCCCTTGTAGGGCACGCGCTCCATCGCGATGCGCGCCGCCTTCTGCAGCTGCGCCGCCGCGAGGTACTCGCTGAGGGAACCGGTGGCGTAGTTGAGGGAGCCGGGCTTCCCGCGCGCGATCGCGACCAGGTCCGCGAGCGTTCGCGCACCCAGGTCGGGGTGGACGAACACGCAGAAGGGCAGGCGTCCCACGCTCGCGACGGCCGTGAGTTCGCCCAGGGAGGCGAAGGGGGGCGTCTTCATGAGCTGGGGGAGCGCCACCATGGAGCCTGTGGCCCAGAGGATCGTGTAGCCGTCGGCCGGCGCGACCATCACCGCCTGCGCGGCGATGCCGCCGTTGGCGCCGGGCCGGTTGTCGATGAGCACGGGCTGCGCCAGGCGCCTGGCGAGCGTTTGCCCGAGCGCGCGCGCCGTGGCGTCGGAAGCGCCGCCGGCCGGGAAGGGCACGATGATCTTGATCGGCTTCTCGGGCCAGGCGGCTTGGGCGAATCCCGCGGCGACGATGGCGAGCGCGGCGAGCAGGGGGGCGAGGAATCGGGTCTTCAAGGGAGCCTCCGTCGTGTGCGATGCAGCGCATCTTGTCGGCCGATCGCCGGCGCGGTAAGGAGAGGCGGGGAAAACTTGGCTTTAA
>JBGAOO010000410.1:0-2411 GCA_044221765.1 Usitatibacteraceae bacterium
GCGACGTCGGCCGACGACCCGATCCTCGCATCGACGGGCAGCAGGTAGTTGCGCCAGTCGAGCTGCAGGCCGTGGCCGGCGAAGTAGAAGAGGCCCACCGACGCGCGCCCGGCGAGCGCCTTGGCGTGGGCGGCGAACGCCTCCAGCATCGCGGCGCGCGTGGCCTCCTGCAGGAGCCGCACCTCGAAGCCGCACTCGCGCAGCGCCTGCGCCACGGCGCCCGCGTCGTTGCCAGGGTTCTTCAAGGAGGGCACGTCGCGGTAGGCGCCGTTGCCCACCACGAGCGCGAGTCGCGGCGCGCGCAGCAGCTTCAGCGCGCCCTCGGACTGGGCCCAGACGCGGGCGAGGCTTGCCGGCAGGAGCAGCGAGCCGGCGACGAGCCCGGCCCGCAGGAGCCTGCGGCGTGCGGCGAAACGCTTGCCCATGCGGCACCTCGCTGGAAGGGACGGCGGCCAACGGCCGATTCCTCGCGGGGGCGAACCGCGCAAGCCCGGGGAACCGGAATGCCCGCGGCGGGGAATGGGATGCATGATGTCACGCGCCGGGCGTCGGCGCGCGCGGGCTTCCCGGCCTGCGCAATACTCGGCATCGCCGCAAGCGCCGCCCGGGCTAGAATCCCGGTCATCCCACTCGCCGATCGCCCCCCTCCATGCAGCTTCGCCCCCTGGGCCGCTCCGGCCTGCAAGTCGCGCCCCTCGCCTTCGGCGGCAACGTGTTCGGCTGGACGGCGGACGAGGAGGTCTCGTTCCGCCTGCTCGACACCTTCGTCGACGCCGGCTTCAACCTGATCGACACCGCGGACGTCTATTCGATCTGGGTGGACGGGCACCAGGGCGGCGAGTCCGAGACCTTCATCGGCAACTGGCTCGCGAAGACGGGCAAGCGCGACGAGGTCGTGCTCGCGACGAAGGTCGGCCACGACATGAAGGCGCGCGGCAAGGGCCTCTCCCGCGCGCACATCCTGAAGAGCGTGGACGAGTCGCTCCGGCGCCTGCGCACGGACTGCATCGACCTGTACCAGTCCCACGTCGAGGACCCGACCGTCGACCACGAGGAGACGCTCGCCACCTACGCCGAGCTGATCCAGGCCGGCAAGGTGCGCGCGATCGGCGCCTCCAACTACCAGCCGGCCACGCTGCGCGCGGCGCTCGAGACCTCGGCCCGCCTGGGGCTGCCGCGCTACGAGACGCTGCAGCCGCTGTACAACCTGTACGACCGCGAGGGCTTCGAGCGCGAGCTCGGCCCCCTGTGCCGCGAGGAAGGCCTGGGCGTCATCCCGTACTTCGCGCTGGCCGCGGGCTTCCTCACGGGCAAGTACCGGACCGAGGCCGACCTCGCGCAGAGCGCGCGCGGGGCGCGGGCGAAGAACTACCTCAACGAGCGCGGCCTGCGCATCGTCGCCGCCCTCGAGGCCGTGGCGGCGGGCCTGGGCGCCACGCCCGGGCAGGTGGCCGTCGCCTGGGCCATGGCGCAGCCGGGCATCACCGCGCCGATCGCGAGCGGGCGCACCGTCGAGCAGGTCGAGGAACTCATGAGGGCCGCCTTCCTGGAACTCGACGGCGCCGCGATGTCCGCGCTCTCGGCCGCGAGCGCCTGATCGCCATGCCCTACGCCAGGCCCCGGCCGCCGAAGTACAAGCTGCAGGTGCAGGAGGACGAGGCCGACCCTCGCCAGTGGCACGACGTGCTCTCGCCGGCGGGGAGCCTGCTCGTCTTCGACGACGAGTCGCTCGCGCGCGCGAAGCTGCGCGAGCTCTTCCCGGTGCTCGTGCAGCTCGAGCAGTTCGCCGCGGGCCCGAAGCGCACGCGGGTCATCGCGATCCTCGCCGAGGAAAGCGACGAGGACGACGACCGCCGCTAGGAAAGGGCGCTCAGCCCTTGCGGAAGACGAGCGCCGGCCCGCGGATGCGCAGCGGGGGCTGCACCACCTCGAGCTTCGCCAGTTCGATCTCGTTGAGCACGGTGGCGAGCCGCTGGCGCTTCTGGTCCTCGATGGCTTCCAGCTGGGACAGCAGGACCATGCGCAGCGCGGGGTTCTCCGGCTCGCGCACCACGTGCTCGTTCAGCGCGAGGCACTTCTCGTAGGCCGAGCGCAGGATCGCGTCCACCTTCCCGGCACGCTCGGCATCGAGCGCGAGCGTCATCGCGAGCTCGAGGCGGTTGGGCGGCACGCCGGGCAACGGCAGGGGCCGGGCGAACCCGGCCAGCAGCGGGGCCGCGGCGAGCAGGAGCAGGAATCGCTTCATCGGGGTCTCCCTGCGGGGGAAGTGGCTACCTTAACGCTTGCCGGAGGGACTGAGTGTAACAAAGTGCAAGCCGGCGGCCTTCAGCCCGGCGGCGCGGGACAGGCGGGCGCCGCCCGCAGGTAGGCGAGGAGGTCCGCGCGTTCGCCCGCGTCCTTCACCCCGGCAT
>JBGAOO010000411.1:0-2410 GCA_044221765.1 Usitatibacteraceae bacterium
GCGCCTCTGGCAGAACCTCTCGATCGCGCGCTACCGGGAGAGGACGGGGCGGGAGGTGCTGCCCTTCGTGCTGCTCGCCTCGCCCGCGGGCGAGGGGCTCGTCGCCGTCGCGGAAACGCCCGACGCGGGCATCGCCAAGCACCGCGAATACGCGCTCACCTGGTACTCGCTCGCGGCCACCGCGGTCGCGCTGTGGATCGGCCTGAACCTCAGGCGCGCCGGCCGTGGCTAGCTCCCCGCGCGCGAAGCTGCTCGCGATCATGGGCCTCTTCGCCCTGCCGATGGTCGCCTCCTGGATCGCCTACACCTTCTTCCAGCCGCAGGCCTCGGCGAACTATGGCGAGCTGATCACCCCGCCCGCGCAGATCACGACCGCCGCGTTCCAGCGCGCCGACGGCGCGCCGTTCCGATTCGAGGAGTTGCGGGGCAAGTGGCTGCTCGTCGTGTCGGACTCGGGCGATTGCCCGGCGGCCTGCGAGGCCAAGCTCACGCTGGTGCGCCAGGTGCGCCTGATGCTCGGGCGCAATGCCGCCCGCGTCGTGCGCGTGCACGTCGCCGACGATTCACGCCCCGTGCCGCCGGCGAAGGCGGCGCCGTTCGAGGGCACGGTCTTCATCGCGCCGCCCGCCGGCATGCAGCAGCCGCTCTCCGCCGTGAACGACCGGGCCCACGTCTACGTGACGGACCCGCGCGGCAACGTGATGCTGCGCTTCCCGGCCGAGGCCGAGCCGCGGCGCATGCTGAAGGACCTCGAGCGCCTGCTGAAGGCCTCGCAGATCGGATGAGGCGCGTCCGGGCGGTATAATTCGCGCTCTCCCGGGCCGTCGACACGCGCGCCGGGAGCGGGACAAACGGGGCAAACGGTGAATCGATGAGCGGACAGGCAATCCAAGGATCGGAAGGCGTGCTGGGCCAGTTCTGGCGCCTCACGAAGCCGCGCGTGGTCTCCCTGATCGTGTTCACGGCCGTGATCGGGATGCTGCTCGCCACGCCCGCGCTGCCGCCCCTCGCGCTCACCGTCTATGCCACCGTCGGCATCGCGCTCGTGGCCGGCGCCGCCGCGGCCTTCAACTGCCTGGTCGAGGAGAAGCTCGACGCCGTGATGGCGCGTACCCGGGGGCGCCCCACCGTCATCGGCTCGATCACCACGGCGCAGATCCTCCTGCTGTCGGGCGCGGTGGGCGGGCTGGGGCTCGCGATCCTGTGGCACGCCGTGAACCCGCTCACCATGTGGCTCACGCTCGCCACGTTCGTGGGCTACGCCATCGTCTACACGGTGATCCTCAAGCCCGCGACCCCGCAGAACATCGTGATCGGCGGCGCCTCGGGCGCGATGCCGCCCGTCCTCGGCTGGGCGGCGATCACGGGCGAGGTGCCGTACCAGCCCTTGCTGCTCTTCCTCATCATCTTCGCGTGGACGCCGCCGCACTTCTGGGCGCTCGCGCTCTACCGCCGCCGCGAGTACGAGCGCGCGGGCATTCCCATGCTGCCGGTCACGCACGGCGAGGCCTTCACGCGCCTTCACCTGCTGCTCTACACGCTGATCATGGTGGCGGCCTCGCTCATGCCCTTCGCCACCGGGATGGCCGGCCTCTTCTACCTGGGCTGCGCCCTGGTGCTCGACGCGGTGTTCCTCGTCTATGCCGTCGCGATCTACGTGGCCTACACCGACTCGCTCGCCAAGCGCACCTTCAGCTACTCGATCTTCTACCTCGCGATGGTCTTCGCGGCGCTGATGGTCGACCACTACCTGCCGCTCGCCGCGATGCCATGATCGCCCGTCGCGCCTTCCTCGGCCTGGCCGGGGGCGCCGTGCTCGCATCCTGCGACAAGCTGAACCTCGGCGCGAAACCGTCCTTCAACGGCGTGGACATCACCGGGGCGGAGCTGGGCCCGGACTTCCGCCTGACCGACCACAACGGCAAGCCCCGCACGCTGGCGGACTTCCGCGGCAAGGTGGTCGCGATGTTCTTCGGCTACACGCAGTGCCCCGACGTGTGCCCCACCACCCTGTCCGACATGGCCAAGGCCATGCAGGTGCTCGGCGCGGATGCCCAGCGCGTGCAGGTGCTCTTCGTGACGGTCGATCCCCGGCGCGACACGCCCGAGCTCCTGAAGCACTACGTGCCGGCCTTCAACCCCGACTTCCTCGGCCTGTACGGCGACGAGGCGGCGACGGCCAGGGTGACGAAGGACTTCAAGATCTACGCGGCCCAGCGCCCGGGCCGCACGCCGGAGTCGTACACCGTGGACCATTCGGCCCAGACGCTCGTCTTCGACACGCAGGGTCGCATCCGACTGCTGTTCCAGTACGGCACGCCCGGGGACAGGATCGCGGCGGACCTGAAGGTGCTCCTGAACGGCTGAGGGCGCGCGCGCAAGCGAAAGGGCCGCGGCTTTCGCCGCGGCC
>JBGAOO010000412.1:0-3441 GCA_044221765.1 Usitatibacteraceae bacterium
TCGGACGGCGCGCTCTCCCCATCGGATGGCGCGGAGCCTACGCGGCGCCCCGCGGGCTGTCAAACGCGGCGCCGGCCTGCAAAGCCCTTGATACAACGCAACAACCGCCCCGGCACCGGGCCTAGCATGGCCGAAGCCCGCCCGGAGGAGGACCCCCGGACATCGAAAGCGAGGCGCTCGAGGGACGCGTGGTCGCGCGCCCCAGCGACCCGGCGGGCGCTCACGGAGATTTCCATGGCCGATTCCGGCATGCCGTCCCAGCCCGTCCCCACCGGGCACGCGCTCCTGCAGGACCCCGTCTTCAACAAGGGCACCGCCTTCACCGAACGCGAGCGCGACGCGCTCGGCCTGCGCGGCCTGCTGCCGCCGCGCGTGCACACCCAGGCCGAGCAGGTCGGGCGGGTCCTGAACAACCTGCGCCGCCTGCCCACGGACCTGGACAAGTACATCTTCCTCACCGCGCTCCACGACCGGAACGAGACCCTGTTCTTCCGCGTCGTGATGGAGAACGCCGAGGAGATCATGCCCCTCATCTACACGCCGACGGTGGGCCTGGGCTGCCAGCTCTACGGCCGCATCTACCGGCGCCCGCGCGGCCTGTTCGTCACCGCGCAGGATGCCGGCCGCGTGAAGCAGGTGCTGCTCAACTGGAAGCAGAAGGCCGGCCTCATCGTCGTGACCGACGGCGAGCGCATCCTGGGCCTGGGCGACCTGGGCGCGCAGGGCATGGGCATCCCGGTCGGCAAGCTCTCGCTCTATACCGCCTGCGCGGGGATGCACCCGTCGCTGTGCCTGCCCGTCACGCTGGACGTGGGCACCGAGAACGAGGAACTGCTGCGCGACCCGCTCTACATCGGCCTGTCGCGCCGGCGCCTGCGCGGCCCCGACTACGACGCGCTGGTCGACGAGTTCATCACGGCCGCCAACGAGGTGTGGCCCGGCGTGCTCGTGCAGTTCGAGGACTTCGCCAACGCGAACGCCTTCCGCCTGCTGCACAAGTACCAGGACCGCGTCTGCACCTTCAACGACGACATCCAGGGCACGGCCGCGGTCGCGCTCTCGGGCCTGAACTCGGCCATCCGCATCACCGGCCGCACCCTCGCCGACACGAACGTGCTGTTCATGGGCGCGGGCGAGGCGGCCTGCGGCATCGCCGACCTCATCAGCGCCTCGCTCGTCGCGCAGGGCCTGCCCGAGAAGGAGGCGCGCAAGCGCTGCTGGCTCGTCGATTCCAAGGGCCTGGTCGTCGCCTCGCGCACCGACCTGTCCGAGCACAAGCGCAAGTACGCGCACGAGCACGCGCCGGTGAAGGACTTCCCGACGGCGGTGAACGAGCTGAAGCCCCAGGCGATCATCGGGGTGGCGGCGGTGGGACGCACCTTCTCCCAGCCGGTCATCCAGGCGATGGCCTCGTTCAACAAGCGGCCCATCGTCTTCGCGCTGTCGAACCCGACCTCGAAGTCCGAGTGCACCGCCGAGGAGGCCTATGCCTGGAGCGAGGGCCGCGCGGTGTTCGCCTGCGGCAGCCCGTTCGCGCCGGTGAAGCTGAACGGCCAGACCTTCGTGCCGCGCCAGGGCAACAATTCCTACATCTTCCCGGGCGTGGGACTGGGCGTGGTGGCCTGCCAGGCGCGGCGCGTGACCCGACGAGATGTTCCTCGCGGCCGCGGCCACGCTGGCGAGCCTGGTGACGCCCGAGGACCTGGCGCAGGGCAGCATCTACCCCTCGCTCGGCCGCATGCGCGAGGTGTCCGCCGCCATCGGCGCGGCCGTCGCCGACGTGGCCTTCAAGCGGGGCCTCGCCGGCGTGCCGACGCCGACCGACGCCGCGGCCTTCGTCCGCTCCAAGATGTACGACCCGTCCTACCCGAGCTACGCCTGACCCGGAAGGTCGCAACCGAGGCCTCCAGGCCCCCTTTGCGTTCCGGCAGGCGCTCCAGGGCTTGGCCGCGACCGAGAGGTTTCCGTCGCCGCCTCCGGTGTGGCGGCCGGTGCCATGCGCAGGATCGCGCCGTTGACGCGCTCGGTAGAGATTGCGGCGCCGTGCCGAGCAGTTCGCGCACCACCCCGGCGGCCTGCGGCGACGAGCGCAGCGACACCTGCCGCCCGCCCTGGCTTTCGAGCGCCTTCAGCGATTTCGCGAGCCGCTGCGCGGCCGTCATCGGAGCCTTCCGGCGTCGGCGGGGCATGGTTGAAGCCTAGTCCACGAAGCCCGCGACGGCCTTGAGCAGGCCGGCGAGGACGCCGGCCCGATCGCGCGCGCGCGGCGCGGTAGTTCGCGAGGTCGCCGGGACCGATCGCGACCACCGCGGCCTTGTCGCCGCGGCCCTTGCCGCCGACCTTGAGGCCGCCGCCGGCCATCGCGCGCACGGCGAGCAGCGCCTCGCCCTCGTGCAGGCGCATGAGGATCACGCCCTTGCCGCCACCGGGCTGCACGTTGATCTCGTCGAGGAATGAACACGAGCAGACGCCCCTCGCCCGAGAGCGCGGCGACCTCGGTGGCGCCCGCGGGCACGAGGCACAGCGCCAGGCACCGTTCGCCCTCGGCCACGCGAGGAAGGCTGTGCCGGCGCGCGCTGGCGGGAGACGAGGTCCTTCAGCTGGCAGCGCAGGCCGTAGCCGGCGCTCGAGGCGAGCAGCAGCGCCGCCTCCGGGTCGCCCGAGAGCACGCCCACGATACGCGTGCCGGCCAGGTCCACGAGCGAGGTGGCGGGCACCCCGTCGCCCTTGCCGCCGGGCAGGTCGAGCGTGCGCACGCTGAAGCTGCGGCCATTCGCGCCCACCAGCACGATGGGCTGCACCGTGCGCGTCTCGATCACCGCGAGCGGCCCGTCGCCTTCCTTCCACGAGAGCGTGGAAACGTCGACCTGGTGCCCCGTGCGCGTGCGCAGGAAGCCGTTGCGAGAGCAGATCACCGTCACCGGTTCGTCGTTGAGCGTCTCGACGGGTGCGGCGGAGGCCCGCTCGGCCGCCTCGATGGTCGTGCGGCGCGCGTCGCCGAAGCGCTTGCCGTCTTCCAGCAGTTCCTTGACCGCGAGCTTGCGGCGCGCCCCTTCGCTCTCGAGGAGCCGCGCCAGCTCGGCCTGCTCCGCCTTGAGTTCCTGGATCTCGCGCTCGATCCTGATGCCCTCGAGCTTCGCGAGCTGGCGCAGGCGGATCTCGAGGATGTCCTCGGCCTGCCGCTCGGAAAGCGCGAAGGCCTTCATCAGCTCGGGCTTCGGTTCGTCCGACTGGCGGATGACCTTGATCACCTTGTCGATGTGGAGGAAGGCGATCATGCGGCCGTCGAGGATGTGCAGCCGGTCGACGACCTCCGCCTGCCGGTGGCGCAGGCGGCGCTCCAGCGCCACGAGCCGGAAGGCGGCCCATTCGCGGATCCAGTGCGCCAGGCCCGCGAGCCTGGGCCGCCCCTCGCGGTCGATCGCCACGAGGTTCACCGGC
>JBGAOO010000413.1:0-2392 GCA_044221765.1 Usitatibacteraceae bacterium
GACGAGCTGCGCGCGAACGACTGGCTGCCCCGCAGCGTGAGGAAGAGCCAGCGCCAGATCGAGACGGCGCTGCACAAGCTCGAGCAGCGGCTGGGCCGCGCCCCGAGCGAGAACGAGATCGCGCGCGAGCTGGGCATGTCGCTCGCCGACTACCAGGCCTTCCTCGCCGATGCGCGCGGCGGCCAGCTCGTCTACTTCGACGAGATGGGCCACGACGACGACAGCGCCGGCTACCTGGACCGCCACCTGCCCGACGAGCACGCCGAGGAACCGGGCGCGCGCCTGGCCGACAAGCGCTTCAAGGAGGCGCTCGTGGCGGCCATCGGCCTGCTGCCCGAGCGCGAGAAGACGCTGATGAGCCTCTACTACGAGGAGGACCTCAACTTCCGCGAGATCGCGGCCGTCCTGGGCGTCACCGAGTCGCGCATCTGCCAGCTGCACTCGCTCGCCGTCTCGCGCCTGCGCGCGAAGCTCAAGGACTGGTGAGGAGCCCGGACGCGATCGCGTCCGGATGACGCAACGCAAGGGCACCGGCCGCCGGGGGCGCAGGATGGAGGCAGGAGAACCCCGATGTTCGACAGGCTTCGCCACTCGTTCGTCCATCGCCTCTGGCTCGTGACCGGCTGCGGCATCGCGCTGATGCTCGCGCTGGTGGGCAATGCCCTCTACCACAGCCGCGAGCAGCACATCGAGCAGGCCCTGGTCGAGACCTATGCCAGCGCCGCCGTGCTCGAGAGCGACCTGGAGCAGATCCTCGAGAAGGCGAACGTCGCGATCTTCAGCGTGAAATCGGAGGTCGAGCGCGAGCTCGCCACCAGCCCGCGCCCGCGGCCGGAGGCCATCGCGCGCCTCTGCACGGTCGTGCACGGCGAGGTGCCGGACCTCAACTCGATGGGATTCGCCTCCGAGCAGGGCCTGGTCGTCGCCGGCAGCAGGACCTCGCCGGCGGGCACCCGGGTGGACGACCGTCCGCATTTCCAGCGCCTGCGCGACGAGCCCCTGGCGGGGCTGGTGCTCAGCGAGCCGACGACCGGCCGGCGCGCGGGCGTGTCCCTGGTGCTGCTCGCCCGGCGCGTCGAGCACGCCGACGGGCGGTTCGCGGGCATCGCCTATGCCACCATCTCGATCGACCGCTTCCAGCGCGCCCTGGCGAGCGCCGAGACCGGGCCGGACGGGGTCGCCGCGCTGCGCTCGGCGAAACTCGGCCTGGTGGCCCGCTGGCCGCCGCCGCCGGAGGGCAAGGCGGAGGTCGTGCCCCCGGCCCTGCGCGAGCTGGCCGCCGGGCCCCTGATCGCGGCGTCCTACCAGCACGTCTCGCCGGTGGACGGCGTGGAACGCGTGGTGAGCTATCGCCGGCTGGAGAAATACGGGCTCCACCTCACGGTCGGCCGCTCGCGCGAGCAGTACCTCGCGCATTTCAACCGCGACGCCGTGGTGACGCTCGCGCTGGCGCTCGCCCTCACCGCCTTCGCGATCGCCGCCGCCTTCGGCCTGCAGCGCGCCTGGCGGCGCCAGCACGAGACGGAGCGGCGCCTGTCGATTCAGGTGGACACCGACGAACTCACCGGCGCGGCCAGCCGGCGGCACTTCTTCGCGCTCGCCCAGGCCGAGCTCGACCGGCAGCGGCGCTATGGCGGGCCGCTGTCGCTGCTCATGCTCGACATCGACCATTTCAAGGAAGTGAACGACACGCACGGCCACCGTGCCGGGGACCGGGTGCTGTGCCGGCTGGTGGGCGTGTGCGCCGAGATCGTGCGCCGCGTCGACTTCGTCGGCCGCGTGGGGGGCGAGGAATTCGCCATCCTGCTGCCCGAAACGGGCACGGAACAGGCGATCGCGGTGGCCGAACGCCTGCGCGCGGCCGTCTCGCAGGCGCGCGTGGTGCGAGAGGAGGGGCCGCCCATCCGCGTCACCGCCTCGCTCGGCGTGGCGACCGCGAACGAGGCCGGCGAGAACCTGGACACCCTGTACAGCCGGGCCGACACCGCGCTCTACGCGGCCAAGCACGGCGGACGCGACCGCGTCTGCGTCGCCCCGGCGGGCTAGTTCCCGGGGGCCGGCCGGTCGAGGCCGAAATGCCCGCGCAGCGCCTTCGTGCGGAAGAGCAGGGCGCACAGGCCCGTGGCGAGCGCGACGGCGCCCAGGATCAGCGCGAGGCGCGTCCAGGGCTGGCCCATCGACTGGCGCATGGCCACGAGCGCGACCGCCGTGCGCAGCCACTCCAGGGCGCCCACCAGGAGCGCCCCCTGCAGGACGCGGGCGGCCCACGACGCGCGGATGAACACGAAGGGCAGGAGCGCCACCGTGATCCCGAAGGGAATCCACGCGAAGGCACGGTAGAAGTGCGCGGCGAGGATGCCGAGCACGAGGACGACGGGTACGAGGCGGAGGG
>JBGAOO010000039.1:0-19631 GCA_044221765.1 Usitatibacteraceae bacterium
CGTTGAGCCGTGACTGCGGTGAAGTTGGTGGCCTGCAACCGGCTTCGACACTCGACGCAATTTGACTCGGCCAAAAAACATTTCCAAATACATGCCACACCCTGCTCCTGCATCTCGACACGGCGGCCGACATCGTCGGCCCGCCAGGGCCTCGGCGCCTAGACCGCCTCCCCCGCCGCCCTCCCCGACGCCCATGCCCACTGGAAGTTGAAGCCCCCCAGGTGCCCGGTGACGTCGACGACCTCGCCGATGAAGTGCAGGCCGGGCACCGCGTTGGCCTGCATCGTCTTCGACGACAGGCCGTGCGTGTCCACCCCGCCGAGCGTCACCTCCGCCTTGTTGTAGCCGAGCGTGCCCGAGGGATGCACGGCCCAGCGCGAGAGCGCCTGCGCCGCCGCATCGAGCGCCTTCGAGGAAAGCTCCGCCATCGGACCGGCGAAGCCGTGCGCGTCGGCCCATTGCTGCGCGAACCGCCGCGGCAGGCGCTCGGCGAGGACCGTCGCGAGCGTCGCCTTCGCGCGGCGATGCGCCTCCAGGAAGGCGCGCGCATCCTCGCCGGGCAGCAGGTCCACGAGCAGCGGATCGGAGGCGGGTCCGTCCTGCCAGTACGAGGAGGCCTGCAGGATCGCCGGTCCCGACAGGCCGCGGTGCGTGAAGAGCAGGCTCTCGCGGAAGCGGGCGCCGCGGCAGGAGACCTCCGCCTGCAGCGAGAGGCCGGCCAGGTCGCCGTAGCGCGCGAGCGCCTGCGGCTCCAGCGTGAGCGGCACCAGCGCCGGCCGGGGCGGCACCACGGCGAGCCCGAACTGCTCCGCGAGCCGGTAGCCGAAGGGGCTCGCGCCGATCTTCGGCACGGTGAGCCCGCCGGTGGCGACCACGAGGGCGCGCGCGCGCACCGGGCCCTGCGAGGTGGCCAGGCGAAAGCCCCCGGGGCCGTGCTCGACCGACTGCACCTCGCACGGCATGCGCCACTCGACGCCGCCCGCCGCGCACTCGGCCCGGAGCATCTCGACCACCTGCGTGGCGGGCCCGTCGCAGAAGAGCTGGCCCAGCGTCTTCTCGTGCCAGGCGATGCCGTGCCTGTCGATGAGCGAGACGAAGTGCCGCGGGGTGTAGCGCGCGAGCGCCGAGCGGCAGAAGGCCGGGTTGCGCGAGAGGTAGTCGGCCGCGCTCGCGTGCAGGTTCGTGAAGTTGCAGCGCCCGCCGCCGGAGATGCGGATCTTCTCGCCCAGCTTCGCGTAGTGGTCGACGAGCAGGACGCGGCGGCCACGCTGACCCGCGGTGGCGGCGCACATCATGCCGGCGGCGCCGGCGCCCAGCACGACGGCGTCGAAGGTCGGATCCGGGGAGGCGGCCAAGCCGGGTTCCGCGGCGGCCGCGTCAGTAGTCCGCGCTCAGCGGGCGGTCCTTGTTGTCCTTGAGGAAGAACAAGCCGACCACGAACGTCATGAGGGCCACGCCGATCGGGTACCAGAGGCCGAAGTAGATGTCGCCCGTGGCCGCCACGAGCGCGGTGGCGAGCAGCGGCAGCATGCCCCCGAACCAGCCGTTGCCGATGTGATACGGCAGCGACATCGAGGAATAGCGGATGCGCGTGGGGAACATCTCGACCAGGAACGCCGCGATCGGCCCGTAGACCATCGTCACGTAGATCATCATCAGCGAGAGGATGCCGATTGTCGTCCACCAGTCGATCCGCGACTTGTCCGCGCCGTCGGGATAGCCCTTCTGCGCGAGGACGGCGCCCACTTTCGCGGCGTCGAATCCGTTGACCTCGACGTCGCCGATCCTGGTGACCACGGCCTGGCCCGCGACGGCCGGCACCGACTGGAACGACAGGCCCTGCCGGGTGAGGAAATCCTTGGCGCGGTCGCACTCCGTGAACTCGCTCCAGGGACCCACGAACATGTGGAAGCTGCAGTCGGTCGCCGCCACCGTGATGGGCGTGCTCGCCTGGAAGGCCTCGAGGGCCGGGTTCACGTGGTGCGTGAGCGCCTTGAAGAGCGGCACGTAGGTGAGCGCGGCGACGAGGCACCCGGCCAGGATGATCTTCAGGCGCCCGATGCGGTCCGAGAGCTTGCCGAACACCACGAAGAAGGGCGTGCCGATGAGCAGGGAGATCGCGATCAGCTCGTAGGCCGTCAGGTAGTCGACCTTGAGCGTGATCGTCAGGAAGAAGAGGACGTAGAACTGGCCCGTGTACCACACCACGCCCTGGCCGGCCGTGGCGCCCAGCAGCGCGAGCAGCACGTACTTGTTGTTCGGGTAGCGCAGGAAGCTCTCCGTGAGCGGCGCCTTCGAGCCCTTGCCCTCGGCCTTCATGCGCTGGAACAGCGGCGATTCCTTCAGGCGAAGCCGGATGTAGATCGAGAAGAAGAGCAGGATGATCGAGACCAGGAACGGCACGCGCCAGCCCCAGCCCGAGAAGGCGTTCGCGTCCATGGCGACGCGGCAGCCCCCGATCACCGCGAGAGAAAGGAAGAACCCCAGCGTGGCGGTGATCTGGATCCAGCTCGTGTCGTAGCCGCGCCGGCCGTGCGGGGCATGCTCGGCCACGTAGGTCGCCGCACCGCCGTACTCGCCGCCCAGCGCGAGACCCTGCAACAGGCGCAGGATCACCAGCGCGATGGGCGCCGCCCAGCCGATGGTCTCGAAGGTGGGCAGCAGGCCCACCGCCGCCGTCGAGAAGCCCATCACGATGATCGTCACGAGAAAGGTGTACTTGCGCCCGACCAGGTCGCCCACGCGTCCGAAGACGAGGGCGCCGAAGGGGCGAACGAGGAAGCCGGCGGCGTACGTGGCGAAGGCCGACAGCAGGGCCGCCGTCTCGTTGCCCCGGGGAAAGAACAGCTCCGCGAAGAAGGGGGCGAGCGTCGCGTACAGGTAGAAGTCGTACCACTCGAACACGGTGCCGAGGGACGAGGCGAAGATGACGCGCTTCGCCTCCGGCGTTTCGACCTCCGCCTCGACGGCGGACGAACCTGCTCGCATGACTCCTCCCCGGTTGCCGACCCTGCCGGCGCCGGTGTCGCCGCGACGGTCGCGGTGCCCGGGCAGCGGGACTCATGCGATTCTACCCAATACCGGGTGCGGCCCGTGCGGCGCGGCGCAACGAGCGGATTGCCAGGACAGGCGCGCAGGGCTAGTCTCGCCGCACGATCGGACCGGAAAAGGGCAGGACCATGAACGCCACGCCCCTGCACCCGCACGACCCGGCGCGCCACCCGCTCTATGGAACCCTCGCGGTCGCCGCCCTCGCGATCACCTTCGGCGGCTTCGCGCCGAGCTTCTACCTGAAGGTGTTCGGCGAGAGCCCGCCGCTGCCGGCGCTGCTGCACGTGCATGGCGTCGTCATGACGCTCTGGCTGCTGCTCTTCCTGGCCCAGGTGCGCCTCGCCGCGGCCGGCCGCTTGGACCTGCACCGGCGCCTGGGCGTGGCGGCGGCGTGCGTGGCGGTGCTCGTGGTGGCGGTGGGAGTGGCCACGGCCCTCGAGGGCGCGCGCCGCGGCGTCTCGCCCGGCCTGCCGCCGCTCGTGTTCCTCGCGATCCCGCTCGGTGTCGTGGTCGTGTTCGCCGCCTTCGTGACGGCCGCCCTGCTCCTGCGGCATCGCCCCGACTGGCACAAGCGCCTCATGCTGCTCGCCACGCTCGGCCTGCTCACGCCGGCCATCGCGCGATTGCCGCTCATCCACGCGGGCGGGCCGCTGCTCTTCCTCGCGCTCACCGACCTGCTCGTGCTCGCCGCCATCGCCTGGGACACGGCCCGCCACCGCCGGCTGCACCCGGCCTTCCTCTACGGCTTCCTCTTCTTCCTCGCCTCGCAGCCGCTGCGCATCGCGATCGCGCGCACGGACGCCTGGCTCGCCTTCGCCACGCGCATCACTTCCTAGCGGGCCGGCGGCTCGCGGCCTTCTTCTTCGCGGCCGGTTGCGCCCCCGCGCTCCACGGGATGGGCTGGGCGATCCGGTGCTTCGCGCCCACCAGCACCGGCGTCTGGTTGTAGGCGAGGCGGCGCAGCTTCTGCGTCACCTCCTCGCTCAGCTCGGCGAAGGTCGGGTTGGCGCCCCGGGCGCGGTGGGTGCGCAGCACCTGGGCGAGGCAGAAGGTGTAGGCGCCGTAGGACGTGGCCCCATGCCGGTACTCGTAGGAGAGTTCCTGCTCCTGGCAGGCCTCGAGCAGGATCGGCAGGTAGGGGCCGTGGTGGCCGAGCGCCTTGCGCGTGGCGTCGTACTCGCGGTTGGGCAGCGTGCGCAGCGAAGCCGCGCGCCCGAGGCGGTAGGTCGCGCCGTTCGCGCCCAGGTAGTTGCGGCCGTCCTTCCCGGCGGCGAGGCTCTCGTTGGCGACGGGGAAATCGCGCGGCACCCACATCTGCTCGCGCGGCACCCAGCGCAGGGCGCGGTGGCGGATGTCGTCCGGCGGCTCCAGGCCCCGGATGCGCGGCCCGCCGTCGCGCGTGATGCCGCCCGAATGGCAGCAGTCGAAGACCGCGACGAAGTGGCTCTCGTAGGGCAGCTGCGAGTAGAGCTCGCAGAACTGCCGGTCGAGGATGGCGTGCTGCGGCGTCCAGTCGAAATCCCAGGGCACCAGGCATTCGTCCACGCGGTCGGGCTCGTCCTTCGCGCCGTAGCCCGGGATCTGCGCGCCGTGGCCGGAGTAGTAGAGCATGCGCTCGTCGCCCTCGCGCACGCCGTCGAGCAGCCAGTGCAGCCTTTCCAGGATCCCCTTGGTCGTCGCGCGGTCGTCGAGCACGACCCGGATGTCCTCCGCGTCGAAGCCGCTTTCCTGCAGCACCGAGCTCATCAGGAAGACGTCGTTCACGCAGCCTTCCAGGCGGCTCGCGGGATCGGGGTACTCGTTGATCCCGACGAGCAGCGCGCGGCGCGTGGGCTTCGCCGTGGCCCGCGCCAGCCCGCGCGCGACGTTGGCGAAAGCGCGCGGCGTGGGGCCGCCGGCCAGCTCGCGCCACACCGTCTCGACCGCGTTGCGGTGGCACAGGTAGGCGGTGGCGTCGTGGTTGAGCGGGTCGCCGGGCAGGTCGAAGGGCACCTCCACCTGCCGGAAGCGGTCCGAGGCGAGCGAGATCTCGCACGTCATCACGTGGTCGTCGGGATTGAACAGGTGGTACCAGTGCCGCCCCTCGAGCGGCTGCAGGCGGCCGGCGAAGACATCGCGCACCGCCGGGTTGCCGATCTGCGAGCCCAGGCTCACGAACACCTTGCCGCTGGCCGCCTGCGGGTTGCGCACGAAGGTGTCGTAGCAGATGAGCGAGCCCAGGCTGTGGCCCAGCACGGCGTCGTAGGGCTTCGCCTTGAGCTGCGCGAGCAGCGCCGTGCGCGTGCGCCCGCGCAGCACGGGCTCCGTGGACCACTGCGCCACCATGCCAGCCGTCCAGCCCACCCGCTCGGACAGGCCGCGCGTGCGCTCGAACAGGTCGCCGATGGAATGCACGACCGCGCTCTTGAGCAGCTGCGCCATCGCTTTCGCGTAGGTCGCGGCATCGAGCGGGGCGTGGTCGAAGATCTCGTCGTAGTGCAGGAAGTCGATCTCGGGCTGCGCGCCGGGATCGTGCGCGCGAAGGGCGGCGGTGATCGCCTCGCGCCACGAGGCCTCGAACTGCGGATCCGCCTCCTGGTGGCCGACGCCGTGAACGCAAAGCAGGGCAAGGGGCTTGCTCATGTGCGCGCCTCCGTCTCGATGTCGAAGGGGACGGTCCCCCTCGACGGGATGGCGGAATTCTAGGCCCGCGGCACGGGCGCGCAAGACGGAAAAGTCGACAGGGGCGGAGCGCGTCGCCGGGAGGCGACGGCGAGGTGGTGACCGGGGCGAGGCGGCCCTTTCAGCCGGTCAGCGGCGAGGGGGCTTGCGCGTCCAGTAGAACTCCTCGGCCGCCGCGAGGAACACCACGGCGAAGAAGAAGATGGCGGCGGGATGCGACTGGATCCAGGCGAGCAGGGCGTTCATGGCGGCTCCTCCGATGCCACCAGACTACCGGGGCGCCCGCGCCGCCCAGCCCGCGAAAAATGCCGCCCGCGCCCGGCTATTCGCCCGATCGGGTCTTGACCGGACGCAAGGACGGCCGGCGTGCCCCGTCAGGGGCTGCGCACCGGGTTGCCCGCGCGCGTGCGGCCGTAGAAGGGGTAGGCCGGGTCGGAATAGCCCGGCGTCGAGGGATGCCCCGGGCTCACCAGGGCATCGACGAAGGCCTCGTCCTCGGGCGTCCAGCGGTAGTCGAGCGCACCCACGTATTCCTCCCACTGCGCGAGGGTGCGCGGGCCGGCCAGCACGCTCGTCACGATCTCGCTCGCGAGCACCCAGGCGACCGCGAACTGGCCCGGGGTGATGCCACGCTTCTTCGCCTGCTCCGCGATGCGCGCCGCGTGTGCCATCGATTCCTTCCGGAACTCGGTCTCGAGCATGCGCTTGTCCGCCCGCGCCGCGCGCGAGCCCTCCGGCGCGGCGGCATCCGGCGCGTACTTGCCCGTGAGCACCCCGCGCGCGAGCGGGCTGTAGGGCACCACGCCGAGCCCGTAGTAGGCGCAGGCGGGCAGCACCTCGACCTCGGGCATGCGGTTCATGGCGTTGTAGTAGGGCTGCACGCACACCGGCCGGGGCATGCCGAGCTCGTCGCACAGCCGGATCACCTCCGCCATGCGCCAGGCGCGGAAATTGGACAGCGCGAAATAGCGGATCGAGCCCTCGGCGAGGAACTCGTCGAGCGTGCGCAGCGTCTCGGCGAGCGGAGTCGTCTGGTCGTCCTTGTGCAGGTAGTAGACGTCGATGTAGTCGGTGTCCAGGCGCTCCAGGCTCGCCTCCAGCGACCGGATGAGGTGCCCGCGCGAGAGCCCGCGCTCGTTGGGTCCCTCGCCCGTGGGGTTGGCGACCTTGGTGGCGAGCACCCAGTGCTCGCGGTCGCCCCGGATGAGATCGCCCACCACGCGCTCGGATTCGCCCTTGGCGTAGACGTCGGCGGTGTCGATGAAGTTGATGCCGGCCTGCTTCGCCGAGGCCACGATGCGCGCGGCTTCCTCGCGGTCGGTGCGGTCGCCGAACATCATCGTGCCCAGGCACAGGGGCGAGACCTTGAGACCGCTTTCGCCGAGGGGGATGTAGCGCATGGCTTGCTCCGTGAAGATGGGGGGAAGGGACAAGGGGGGAAGCATTGCATGTCCGGCCGGCGCGCGCCAATCGGGCCGGGGTGCAATATCCCGGTACAGCGCGCCGGCCCGCACTCGTCTATAAAGCAGGCTTCGGGCGACACCGGGCGCCCGCCGACCCCGAGGGCCCCGCTGGACACCTTCGACAGCCTCTACCGCGAGCATTCGCGCCGCGTCCTGGCGACGCTCATCCGCCTGCTGGGCGACTTCGACCTGGCCGAGGAGGCCCTGCACGAGGCCTTCGTCGCCGCGCTGGAGCAATGGCCCGTCGAGGGCGTGCCCGGCAACCCGCGCGCCTGGCTCGTCTCGACCGGGCGCTTCAAGGCCATCGACCGCATCCGGCGCCGCGCGCGATTCCAGACTTCCCTGGAGGACGTCGAGGGGCTGCTCGAGACGCTCGCGGCCCCCGAGGCGGACGACGGGCGCGAGGGCGTGGAGGACGACCGGCTGCGCCTGGTGTTCACCTGCTGCCACCCGGCCCTCACGCCCGATGCCCAGGTCGCGCTCACGCTGCGCGAGGTGTGCGGCCTCACGACGGAGGAGATCGCGCGCGCCTACCTCGTCCCGCCGCCCACCATCGCCCAGCGGATCGTGCGCGCGAAGGGCAAGATCCGCGACGCGCGCATTCCCTACGAGGTGCCCGGCCGCACGGAGCTCGAGGGCCGGCTGGAGAGCGTGCTGCGCGTGATCTACCTCGTGTTCAACGAGGGCTACCTCGCCTCCTCGGGCGAGTCGCTCACGCGCCACGACCTCTCGGCCGAGGCCATCCGCCTCGCCCGGCTGCTCGCGGAGCTGCTGCCCGAGCCCGAGGTGGCGGGCCTCACCGCCCTCATGCTGCTGCACGAATCGCGGCGGCCCGCGCGCACCGACGAGGCCGGCGACGTGGTGCTGCTCGCCGACCAGGACCGCGGCCGCTGGAACCGCGAGCTGATCGACGAGGCGGTGCGCCTCGTGGAAGCCGCCCTCGCCACGCGGCGCTTCGGGACCTACACGCTGCAGGCGGCGATCGCGGCCGTGCATGCCGAGGCGCCGAGCGCGCAGGCGACCGACTGGGCGCAGATCGTGGGCCTCTACGACGAACTGCTGCGCCGCGATCCCTCGCCGGTGGTGGCGCTCAACCGCGCGGTGGCGGTCGCGATGCAGGCCGGGCCCGCGGCCGGCCTCGCGCTCGTCGACACCATCCTCGACCGGGGGGAGCTCGCCGATTACCACCTCGCCCATGCCGTCCGCGCGGACCTGTGCCGGCGCCTGGGCGATGCGGCCGGCGCGCGTGAGGCGTACCGCCGCGCCCTCGGGCTGGCCCGCCAGGAATCCGAGCGGCGCTTCCTGGCCGGGCGCCTGGCCGAGTACGAAAAATAGTCCGCGGGGGTGTCGAGACGCCCCCATCCCGTTCGACCAGTACCCAGGAATCGCCGTTCCACGCCAGCCCGACCAAGGAGGAAACGCATGGCCCGCTATGTCGACGGATTCGTCCTGCCCGTCCCGAAGAAGAACGTCGAAGCCTATCGCCGCATGGCCCGCATGGCGGGCAGGATGTTCCGCGAGCACGGCGCGATCGAGTTCCACGAATGCATGGGGGACGACCTCACGCCGGCCTTCGGCGTCCCCTTCGGCCGCCTCGCGAAGGCGAAGCCGGACGAGACGGTGTTCTTTTCCTGGATCGTGTACCGCTCGCGCGCCGACCGGGACAAGGTGAACGCCCGCGTGATGAAGGACCCGCGCATGGAGAAGTACATGAAAGGCAAGGCCATGCCCTTCGACATGAAGCGCATGGCCTACGGCGGCTTCAAGTCCGTCGTGGACCTGTGAGGGCGCCATGAAATACCTCTGCCTGATCTATCTCGACCAGAAGGAACTCGACGCCATGCCCGAGAAGGCCATGAGCGAGCTGAACGCGCGGCACCTCGAACTGAACGAGGCGTTGCTCAAGAGCGGCCACTTCATCGAGGCCGAGGCGCTCGAGCCGGCCACCGCCACCACGTGCGTGCGCATCCGCGGCGGCAAGACCACGCTCACCGACGGCCCCTACGCCGAGACGAAGGAGATGGTGGCCGGCTTCTACCTCATCGAGGCGCGCGACCTGAACGAGGCGATCCAGGTGGCCTCGCGCCTGCCCTCGGCCCCGATGGGCGTGGTGGAAGTGCGGCCCTGCCGCAACCTCGTGGTCGACGGCGTGTCGCACCCGGCCTCGAGCAAGACCCGATAACCCCGACCCGAGGAGGAACGAGCATGCGATTCATGGTGATGGTGCGCGCGACGAAGGAATCGGAAGCGGGCGTGCTGCCCGACCGGAAGCTGATGGAAGACATGGGCAGGTACAACGAGGAACTGGTGAAGGCGGGCGTGATGCTCGCGGGCGAGGGCCTGCAGGCCTCGAGCAAGGGCGCGCGGATGCTGTTCCGGAACGGCCAGCGCACGGTCGTCGATGGCCCGTTCGCCGAGACGAAGGAGCTGATCGCCGGCTTCTGGATGTGGCAGGTCGCCTCGAAGGCCGAGGCCCTGAAGTGGCTCGAGCGCTGCCCGGCCCCCTTCCACACCGACTGCGAGATCGAGCTGCGGCAGGTGTTCGAGGCCGAGGATTTCGGCGAGGCATTCACGCCGGAGCTGCGCGAGCAGGAAGAGCGCCTGCGCGAGCAGATCGCGAAGAAACCGTAACGAAAAGCCCACGGACGCCTGTCGATCCGGCCGATACGCTTTCGACCAGGAAGGCGAAGCACCCGAAGCCGACCTTCCCGGCGCAGCGGCGCCGACTTTCACAGGAGAAGACCCATGCGATTCATGTCGATCTACCGGACGCAGGAGAAGAACGCCCCGCCGAGCCCCGAGGAGATGTCCCGGATGGGCGCGTTCGTCGAGGAAATGACGAAGGCGGGCGTGCTGCTCGCCACCGGCGGCTGCCTGCCCAGCGCGCTCGGGGCGAGGGTGCGCTCGACGCACGGCCAGATGAGCGTGACGGACGGCCCCTTCATCGAGACGAAGGAGCTGGTGGCGGGTTTCGCGATCCTCGAGTGCGAATCGAAGGCGCACGCGATCGAGCTGGCCAAGCGCTTCCTGCAGGTGGTGGGCGGTGACGGTGAATCCGAGGTTCGCCAGATGGCGATGGCCGGGGACTGCGGGCGATGATCCGGTCGATCCTGGGCGTCCTCGCCCTCGCCATCGCGGGCGTGCTCGTCGCCGCGGCGATGCAGCCGGACACCTTCCACATCCAGCGCGAGGCCCTCATCAAGGCGCCGCCGGAGAGGATCTACGCGATCCTCGAGGACTTCGGCCGCTCCCCGGAGTGGTCGCCCTACGAGAAGAAGGACCCGGCCATGAAGCGCGCGAGGAGCGGCGCGGCCAAGGGCAAGGGCGCCGTCTACGCCTTCGAGGGCAACGGCGAGGTCGGCCAGGGCAAGCTCGAGATCACCGACGCGACGCCCCCCAGCCGCCTGGTGATGCGCCTGGACATGGTGAAACCCTTCGAGGGCAGCAACGTCATCGAGTACCGGCTCGAGCCCGAGCGCGGCGGCACCAACGTCACCTGGGCCATGAATGGCGCCTCGCCGTTCCTGTCGAAGGTGATCTGCCTCTTCCTGAACATGGACAAGATGGTGGGCAAGGACTTCGAGGCGGGTCTCGCCAGCCTCAAGTCGCTCGCCGAGAAATAGGAGAACGCCATGCAAGTGCAGCCCTATCTCGACTTCGACGGCCGCTGCGAGGAGGCGCTCGAGTTCTACAAGCGCGCGCTCGGGATCGAGGTGACGATGCTCATGCGCGTGAAGGACAGCCCCGAGCCGCCCTCGCCCGGCAACTGTCCGCCCGGCGGCGAGAACAACGTGATGCATGCGAGCTTCCGCATCGGCGGCAGCGACGTGATGGCCTCCGACGGCCATGCCCGGGGCAAGCCCGAGTTCAAGGGCATCACGCTCTCGATCGATGCGCGCGACGCGTTGGAGGCGAGGCGCGCGTTCGACGCGCTCGCCGAAGGGGGCGAAGTGCGGATGCCGCTCACGAAGACGTTCTTCTCGCCGTGCTTCGGCATGGTGGCCGACCGCTTCGGCGTGTCGTGGATGGTGATCGTGAGGGCCTGAGCGTGGGCGCGAACCGCCTGCTCAGCCGTGCGCTCGCGGCGCTCAGCTCTTCAGGCGGTAGCCCGTCCGGAAGATCCACGCCACCACCCCGAGGCAGGTCGCGAAGAAGGCGAGCGTCATCGCGAGGCTCACCGCCACGCTGACGTCCGAGACGCCGTAGAACGTCCAGCGGTAGCCGTTGATGAGGTACACCACCGGGTTGAAGAGGCTGAAGGTGCGCCACGCGGCCGGCAGCATGTCGATCGAGTAGAAGGCCCCGCCCAGGAAGGTGAGCGGCGTCACGACCAGCATCGGGATGAAGCTCAGCTGCTCGAAGCTCTTCGCCCACACGCCGAGGATGAAGCCGAAGAGGCAGAAGGTCGTCGCCGTGAGCAGCAGGAAGGCGGCCATCCACACCGGGTGCTCGACGTGCACGGGCACGAAGAAATTGGCCGTGGCGAGGATCACCGCGCCCAGCACGACCGATTTCGTCGCCGCCGCACCCACGTAGGCGAGCACGATCTCGAAGGGCGACACGGGCGCGGAGAGCAGCTCGTAGATCGTGCCGGTGAACTTGGGCAGGTAGATGCCGAAGGAGGCGTTGTTCAGGCTCTCGGTGAAGATCGCGAGCATCACCAGGCCCGGCACGATGAACGCGCCGTAGGGCACGCCTTCCATGCCGCCCATGCGCGGGCCGATGGCGGCGCCGAAAACCACGAAATAGAGCGAAGTCGTGATGACGGGCGTGACCAGGCTCTGCCAGAGCGTGCGCCGGAAGCGCGCCATCTCGAAGCGGTAGATCGCGAGCACCGCGTGGCGGTTCATGGCGCGCCCTCCCCCGGCCGCTCGCTCACCAGGCTCACGAAGATGTCCTCGAGCGAGCTCTGGCGCGTGTTCAGGTCGGTGAAGGCGAGGCCCAGGTCGTCGAGCTTTCGCAGCAGGGCCGGGACGCGGGCGCGCTCGGTATCGTCGAAGGTGTACTCCAGGAGCGTGCCGCCCTCGGCGAGGGCGAGGCGCCAGTCCGCGAGCGCCTCGGGAAGGCTCGCGAGCGGCGCCAGCAGGTGCAGCGTGAGCTGCTTCTTGCCGAGCTTCTTCATGAGCCGCGTCTTCTCCTCGACCACCACCAGCTCGCCCTTGTTGATGACGCCGATGCGGTCGGCCATCTCCTCGGCCTCGTCGATGTAGTGCGTGGTGAGGATGATCGTGACGCCCGATTCGCGAAGCCGCCGCACCAGTGCCCACATGTCGCGGCGCAGCTCCACGTCCACGCCCGCGGTCGGCTCGTCCAGGAAGAGGATCTCGGGCTCGTGCGCGAGCGCCTTGGCGATGAGCACGCGGCGCTTCATGCCGCCCGAGAGCGTCATGATCTTGTCGTGGCGCTTCTCCCACAGCGAGAGCTCGCGCAGCACCTTCTCCAGGTGCGCGGCATCCGGCGCGCGGCCGAAGAGCCCGCGCGAGAAGCACACCGTCGCCCACACGGTCTCGAACATGTCCGTGTGCAGCTCCTGCGGCACCAGGCCGATCTTCGACCGGGTGGCGCGGTAGTCGCGCAGGATGTCGTGCCCGTCCACGAGCACCGTGCCGGCGCTCGGCGTCACGATGCCGCAGACGATGCTGATGAGGGTGGTCTTGCCGGCGCCGTTGGGGCCCAGGAGCGCGAAGATCTCGCCCTTGGCGATCTCGAGGTCGACGCCCTTGAGCGCCTGAAGCCCGGAGGCGTAGTGCTTGGCGAGGCCCGTGATGGAGATCACTGGCTGGGGAGTCGGGGCGTTCATGGCGAGGAGCGATTCTACGGGAGGGCGCGCGCCGGCGTGCGGGGTCGTGCGACGAACTGCGCCGGCGGGTGCCCGGCCTGCGCCTCAGGCGGACAGCGGAAGCGCGTCGTCCGCGGCGCCGGCCGACAGCCGCCGACCCGCTCCCAGGTAGCGCTCGCGCTTGGCGAGCTTGAGCCGCTGCAGGTCGACGAGCACCAGGCCGTCCACGCAATCCGAGAAGGCCGCGTCCACCCCGAAGGCGAGGAACCGCGCGCCGCCGGGCTCGCACAGGTCGGTGTACTGCTTGTAGAGCATGGGCACGCCGGCGCCGAGCTCGGCCAGGCGCTGCTTGAGCGAGCGGAAGTCGCGCGCGTAGTCCTCGCCCGGCAGGAGCGCGGCGAAAGCCGCTTCGTCCGCCGGCGCGATCTCGAACGGATGGCGCGCCGTGGCGAGCGGCTCGGCGCTCCCGAAATGGCGACGATAGAAGTAGGCGAGCAGGCGGCGCGCCTCCAGGGGCAGGTCCGCGCTCACGCTCACCGGGCCGAACAGGTATCGCACGCCCGGCCGCGCGGCGACATAGGCGCCGATGCCGTACCAGAGGTACTCCAGCGCGCGCAGGCCCTGGTAGCGCGGCTGCACGAAACTGCGGCCCAGCTCCAGCGCCTGGGGCAGCAAGGCGCGAAGGCCCTCCCCGAACTCGAACAGCGTGCTCGTGTACAGGCCCGCCTGACCCCGAGACTCGACGATCGCGGCTGCCTCGCCCAGGCGGTAGGCGCCCACGACCTGCAGCTGCGCCTCGTCCCACAACACCAGGTGCCTGTAGCAAGCGTCGTAGTCGTCGAGGTCGCGTCGCCTGCCCGTGCCCTCGCCCGCCGCGCGGAAGGTGAGCTCGCGAAGGCGCCCGAGCTCGCGCATCGCGGCAGGTTGCGGCGGCCGTCGAAGAGGAAGATGTCCTTGCCGTCGTTCGTGCGGCCCAGGTGCGTCGCCTCGCGCAGCTCGGCGCGCACCGCGCGCGGATCCTCGGGATGGGCGATGGGCTTGCAGGTCCCCAGGCGCACGACACGGTTCTTCGGCAGGCCGTAGAGCTGGCGCGCGACGTGGCGGATCTTGCGCTCGCGCGGGCCCCCGAGCGCGGCGATCTCCCGCCAGGCGATGGGCTCGCCGATGCGAACCGGCAGGGTGCCGCCGCGCTGGCGCATCGCTTCCCCCACGAGCAGCAGCGTGGCGAGCGGCTTGAAGAGCGCGGAGAGCGAATAGAAGAGCGCCGAGTTGCGCCCGTCCAGGTGCACCGGCAGGAGCGGCGCCTTCGCCTGCTCCGCGAAGCGCAGGAACCCGGACTGCCAGCGGCCGTCGCGGATGCCGAAGGGCCCGGCGCGCGAGACCTCGCCGCTCGGGAAGATGATCACCGCCTCGTCGTTGCCGAGGGCGTCGTGGATGGCCTGGACGTTCGCCTTGTTGCTGCCCCCGCCCAGGTTCACCACGGGCAGCAGCACCGGGTGCAGCGGCTCGAACTGCATCAGGATGTCGTTCGCCACGATGCGCACGTCGGGCCGCACGCGGCTCACGAGCTTGAGGAGCGCCACGCCGTCGAGCAGGCCGAGCGGGTGGTTGGCGACGATCACCACGCGCCCCTCGGCCGGGATGCGCTCGATCTCGCGGCCGACCACGCTGTAGCTGAAGTCGACGTGCTCCAGGAACCGGTCGATGAACTCCATCCCCGAAAGTCCCCGGGCCTCGTCGAGGAAGGCGTTCACGTCCGCCTCGCGCAGCACCTTCTTCAGGAAGGCAAGCGCGGGCCCGGGCAGCGCGCCCCGCCCGCGGCCCAGGGCCGGGAACTTCGCCTCGATCACCTGCTCGATCCGGAACATGGCCCCGATGCTAGCGGGGCCCCGTTTCAGGACCGAGGCAGCTTCATGGCAGTCGGGTTTCACCCCGGCACGCTAGGCGATGCCGATCTTCCCGCCGTCGTTGCGCTGGATCACCACGGTGGCCGAACGCGGGCGCGCGCCGCTTCCCTGCGGCCAGTTGCTCTCGAACGCGCCGGAGGCAAGCTGCGCGGCCGTGGTGTTCTCGCCCGGATGCTGGATGTTCACGAAGAGCGACTTGCCGTCCGGCGATTCCGTGAGGCCCGTGATCTCGCAGCCCTTCGGGCCCACGAGGAAGCGGCGCATTGATGCTTCGGTCTGCTTGCGGCCCAACTTCGTCGCCACGTTCACGTCGACCGGCGCGCCGCCCGCGCCCTGCGGCACGGCCTTGTTCGCGATCGTGACCGCCGCGCCGTCGTTCACCTGCCCGGGAATCGCGGCGAGCAGCATGCAGTTGGTGACATCGGTGTAGGCACCGTCGTCGGTCTGGATCCAGAGCAGGCCGGGCGTCGCGCGGCTGAACCACAGGCCGTCGGGGCTCGACAGGTCATTGCCCGCGGTGAGGCCGGAGAGGTTCACGTTGGCCTGGTAGTCCGCGTCGTTGGCCGTCGCATCGGCCGTGGCCTGGGCAGCGAAGAGGTAGATGTCCCAGGCGAACGTGGCCGCCGCGTGGTCGCCGCCCGTGGGCAGCCAGCGGACGATGTGGCCGTTGCTGTTGCCGCGCTGCACGGTGCCGCCGCGGTTGTCGGCGTAGTAGCGCGGGTTGGCGGCATCGAGCGGCTGCGCGGTGCTGCCGCGCTGGCTGTTGTTGGTCATCGTGAAGTAGACCTCGCCGTTCCTCGGGTTCACGGCGCCCCACTCCGGGCGGTCCATCTTCGTGGCGCCGGCGGCATCGGCCGCCAGGCGCGCGTGCACGAGCACGTCGGCCGCGTCGGCGAAGGGGTAGGCGGCATTCGAGGCGGTGATGCCGTTCACGCCCAGGGCGAGCTCGAGCCAGGCGCCCGTGCCGTCCGCATTGAATTTCGCGACATAGAGCTTGCCCGCGTCCAGGTACTTGTCGCCCGCGGAAAGGCCCCGGTTGGCATCGGCCGGGTCCCAAAGGGCCGTCGAGACGAACTTGTAGACATACTCGCCGCGCGCGTCGCAGCCACTGTAGAAGACGATGGGCTTGCCCGCCACGACCGGCCCCACCCAGGCTCCCTCGTGGAAGAAGCGGCCCATGGCCGTGCGCTTCCTCGGCGTGGAGGCCGGATTGAACGGGTCGATCTCCACGTTCCAGCCGAAGGTGTTCGGCGCGTTGCGGAAATCGTCGGTGCCGTCGGTCGAGGTGCCCGTCTTCGTCGCGTCCCAGCGCGAGAAGCTCGTGTCGGCCGGGTCCAGCGGCACCACCGTCGTCCAGCCGTAGTTGCCTGCGGAGCCCTGCGTGATGCCGTAGCGGTTGAGGGCCGCCACCTCCGCCGCCGTGCGGCTCGCGTTGTCGCCCGCGGCACGCTTGAAGTAGAAGGACCAGTTCTCCTCGCAGGTGAGGTAGGTGCCCCAGGGCGTGTAGCCGTTGGCGCAGTTGTTGATGGTGCCGCGCGTCTTCGTGCCGTCGGGGGAGAACCGGGTCCGCAGGTAGCGCGAGCCCGCCGCCGGGCCGGACATCGTCATCTCGGTCGAGGGCGTGATGCGGCGGTTGAACGCGGAGGCGCGGTTGACCGTCCAGGTGCCGCCGGCGCGCGCCAGCTCCACCACGCTCACGCCGTGGCAGTTCATCTCCTTCACCACCTCGTCGCCCACGGTCCGCACGCCGCCCACGGCGGTCGGGCCGGCCGCGTGCAGGAAGAGCTGCGTGATGTTCTCGTGGTTCATGACGAGCAGGCCGCGGTCGGACGCATTGGCGTCGTAGGCGCCTCCGGCGGTCATGCCGAAGAAGTGCATGCCGTCGTGGTGGTCGCCCGCGCGCGAGGCGAAGGAGGCGCCGCCCTCCGTGCCGTTGTTCGCGTAGTCGGGCGTGGCGGCGGCGAGCGGATCGCCCAGCCGGCAGAGCACCGTGGCCGTGTAGCCGGCGGGCACGACGAGCGTGTCGGCCAGGCCTTTGGGCACGGCGGTGAAGCCCAGCGCCAGCTCGTCGTTGCCCGCGTCGCTGCCGCTCGCGCAGCCCACGAGGCTGCCGCCGAACATCGCCGTCCCGGCCACGCCCACCGCGCCCTTCAGGAGCGAGCGGCGCGACAGGCGCGCCCGCAGGATGCTCTCGAACGAGGGATTTTCCGAGGCGTTGAAGTCGCCGTCCTCGGGGTTGGCGGTGTGGTGGAGCAGGTCGTTCGCGGCGCGGTCGTTCATGTCGGTTTCCCCGGGATGGACTGGAAGACCGGCCAAGATAGAGACTGCGCGTGACAGCCTGCTTTCGGTCCCGTGACAGTTCGCGCCGCGCGCCGGGGGCAAAGAAAAAGGCCCGCCGAAGCGGGCCTTTCCGTACTGCTTGCCGCGGGTCAGGCGGACATCACATGTCCATGTCGCCCATGCCGCCCATGCCGCCCATGCCGCCGCCGCCCATGCCGCCGGCCATGCCCTTGTCTTCCTTGGGCAGCTCGGCAACCATCGCGTCGGTGGTGAGCATCAGCGCGGCGACCGAGGCCGCGTTCTGCAGCGCGCAGCGCGTGACCTTGGCGGGATCGAGCACGCCCATCGCCACCATGTCGCCGTACTCGCCCGTCTGGGCGTTGTCGCCCTTCACCTTGGCGGGAGCCGCGTTCTCGGCGTCGGGGAACATCGAGAAATCCGTCACACAATCAAATTCCGCCCGCGCCAGCCGCTTTGAACGATGCGCTCCTGCGGGCTCTGGCGCACCCCCGGCGGTGGTGCTCCCTGCCCGAGCGGGTGCTGCACCAATGGGATCATTTCACTGGCGCGGCAGACGACCGAAGCGCGTGCCGTCATCGACCTGGGCCTCGAATTGGAGCAGCGCCATCAACTGGCGGACCTTGATGCCTTGTGGTCGAGTCAGGCTGCTGCGAATGCGCGCCAAACGCTCTTCCGGAATGATGCCCTTTGCGCATTGGTCGAATTTGACTTGCCGCTCCAACGCCGAAAACGGATTCTGGAACGATCCTTTGGCGTGGTGCACTACGCGCTCCAGCCGCTGTCCGTCCTTCAAGGTCACGGCCGTGGTGTGGGGAAGCAGCTGTGTCGCGGTTTCCACGCGAGTCGAGTCCAGGCGCATTTCGACGCGTGGCATGAGGCGTCGGGTCACCTCGTCCTGCACCGCCTTCGGCGTGAAGTCGGCCAACGTGACAGTGCCGTAACGGAGCATCGTGGCCACCGCGTAAGGCATGGAGAACATGGCCTCGCGGGGATTCTTGGGCTCCGGGTACTTGAGGTTCACCAGATTGACGCGCCCCACCAGTGTTTCGACACGCTCGACGTCCTCCATGCCGAATCGGTACTCGCTGGCGAGGGCTTGCAACGCGTCCAGGCAGCGGTGTGTGGACGCACAGTTGGGATACAGCTTGAACGCGAGGCCATGGCTGTCGATCGCCAGCGGGCCGTCGTCGACCGCTGCCACGGACCGCCAGTCGGCCGCCGAGCCCCCGGCATAAAGTGCGCCGAAGCCATGCGGGCCTTCCAGGGCAATGTCGCTGCCCGTGACGCCCGACGCAGCAAGCGATGCGGCCAGGACACCGCCTTGAGCCGCCAGTCCGGCATGTACGGGTTTCATGTCCGTGCCAAACTGGACCTTCGGCCCCGCTGCCATGGAAACGGCCAGGCTCAGGGCATGCGTCATCCTGGTCGCGTCCAGCCCAAGCAGCCTGCCGCAAGCCACTGCGGCAGCGATCACTCCAATGGATTGAGTGCCGTGCCAGCCTTTTTCGGCATGAGACCGATCCATCGCCATCCCGACGCGGGCCATTGCCTCGCTCCCGACTATCAACGCGTCCAGCACGGCGTCCAGCGTGACATCCATCTCGTGGGCTTGTGCCAGGATGGCCGGGATCACGGCGCAGCCAAAATGACCGCCTGCGACGAAGAACATCTCATCCAGCTCCCGTGCATGGGCGGCAGTGCCGTTGGCCAGCGCACTGAAGGCGGCACAAGTCCCGGTGCTGCTGCCCACTACCGGGACCGGGCCCGTCGCGTGCAATCCTGCCCGTACTGAAGCGCAAACCGGGTCCGCGGCACCCGCCACCATGGCGGCGACAGTGTCCTCCAGAGAGTGCTCCGCAGTGCGCAGGGTCGATTCACCCCATTGACCTGGGACCGTGGCGGCCCAGCGCGCGAGAATCTGGGTAGCGGGGATACTGGAACCGATCATGCTTGTCCTTGGGGCGCGTTCCGGTAGGTCGTTGCGCCCGTCAGCGCAACCGGGTGTGGAACGAATGGCAGGCACGCAGCTGCAGGTCTACGCACGAAGGCAAGGCACGCTCAGTCAAGTTTCACCCCGACCCTGCGGATCAGGTCGCCCCACTTCTTCGCTTCGCTGTCGATGTGCGTCTTGAAGAATTCGGGCGTCCCGCCCAGCGCCACCTGTCCCACTCGCACGAATTCGGCTTGGGTCGCAGGTGCCTGCAACCAGTTGTTGATCTCGCGGTTCAGGCTTTGGATCACAGGCTGGG
Source organism: Usitatibacteraceae bacterium (assembly GCA_044221765.1). GTDB lineage: Bacteria > Pseudomonadota > Gammaproteobacteria > Burkholderiales > Usitatibacteraceae > FEB-7. The sequence continues at coordinate 19,412 of JBGAOO010000039.1, forward strand.
GCGTGCCAGCAGGCGCCACAATGCCCCCCCAAGCCTCCACCTCGAACCCGGCAATGCCCGCCTCCTCCATCGTCGGTACCTCGGGCAACATTGCAGAGCGCCGCTTGCTGGTAACTGCAAGCGCACGCACCTTGCCTGACTGGATGGCGCCCACCATGGACGGCAGATTGTCGAACATGAAGTCAATCTGCCCGCCGAGCAGGTCGGCCTGCGCCTGCGA
>JBGAOO010000414.1:0-2363 GCA_044221765.1 Usitatibacteraceae bacterium
GGACCGGCTCCACCGCCTCGCCCTTCTTCACCACGGCGCCGAAGACCTGCAGGCCGGGGTTCAGGCCGCTCACCGTGTAGCCGAAGACCTGGGCGGCCTTGCCCGTCTCCACGAGCGCCTTGTGCAGGCGGCCGGTGGGCGTGTCGCCGAGGATGAAGTCGGCCATCGACACGCCGTCGCTGTCCGGATGCAGGCCGGAGGGAATCTTGTAGGCCGCCGCGACGATCTGGATGTCGCCCTTCCTGCGCACGCGGAACTCGCGCTCGCCGTCCTGCGTGGGCTCGACGGTCCAGAATTCCGGCAGCTTGCGCGCGGGGCGCGGGATCTTGCCGAAGGCGCCGGCGACCAGCGCGAGGGCCTTCGCCTCGTCGAACTTGCCCGCCACCAGCAGCACGGCGTTGTCGGGCTGGTAGTAGAGGCGGTAGAACGCGCGCAGGTTCTCCTCCTTCACGTTCTCGATGTCGCTGCGGTTGCCGATGGTGGACCGGCCGTAGCTGTGCCAGTCGTAGGCGACGCTCTGCAGGCGCTTGAGCAGCACGCCGAAGGGCGAGTTCTCGCCCATCTCGAACTCGTTCCTCACCACCGTCATCTCGGTGTTCAGGTCGCTCTTGCGGATGAAGGAGTTGACCATGCGGTCCGCCTCCATCTCGATGGCCCACTTCAGGTTGTCCTCGCTCGCCTGGAAGAGCTCGTAGTAGTTGGTGCGGTCGAGCCAGGTGGTGCCGTTCGAGCGCGCCCCGCGCTGGTTGAACTGCTTGTCCAGGTCCGGGTTGGCGGGCGTGCCCTTGAACACCAGGTGCTCGAGCAGGTGCGCCATCCCCGTCTCGCCGTAGTTCTCGTGCCGCGACCCCACCAGGTAGGTGATGTTCACCGTGATCGTGGGCTTGGAGGCGTCGGGGAAGAGCAGCACCTGCAGGCCGTTGGCCAGCCGGTACTCGGTGATGCCCTCCACCGAGGTGACGCGCGTGACGCCCGGCGGCAAGGCGGCGGGCTGGGCGAGGGCAAGTCCGGTGGCGAGCAGGGACAGGCCGAGGAGGAACAGGCGGGCGAGGCGCATGGAGGATTCCCGGAAAAGAGGCGGCGTGCGCGCCGAGGATAGCGGCGCCACGCTCAGCGTTTGGTCACGGAACGTCGCCGGAGCGATTCGTACAGGCAGACACCGCTCGCCACCGAAACGTTCAGGCTTTCCACCTGCCCGAGCATGGGGATGGAGACGAGCAGGTCGCAGTGCTCCTTCGTGAGGCGGCGCAGGCCCTCCCCCTCGGCGCCCAGCACCCAGCCCATGGCGCCCTCGAGCTTCGCCTGGTAGAGCGTCTGCGGCGCCTCGTCGTCCGCCCCCACGAGCCAGATGCCGCGCTCCTTCAGCTCGCGCATGGTGCGCGCCAGGTTCGTGACGACGATGTAGGGCACGCTCTCGGCCGCGCCCGAGGCCACCTTCATGGCCGAGGTGGTGAGGCCGCAGCTGCGGTCCTTCGGGGCGATGACGGCATGGGCGCCGGCGCCGTCGGCCACGCGCAGGCAGGCGCCGAGGTTGTGCGGGTCCTGCACGCCGTCGAGCAGCAGCAGCAGCGCCGGCTCCTGCAGGGGCTCGAGCACGTCCTCGAGGAATTGCGGCAGCTTCACGTCCTCGGCCATCGCGACCACGCCCTGGTGGCGCACCCCGCCCGCCAGGCCGTCCAGCCGCTTCGCATCCACGGCCATGAGCCGCACGCACAGCCGCTCGGCGAGGGCGCGCAGGTCCTTCATGCGCGCGTCCTGGCGCGTGGCGTCGAGGTAGATCTCCCTCACGGTGCCGGGGTTCTGCCGCAGGCGCCCCTTCACCGCGTGGAATCCGGCCAGGGTCTTCATTTCTTCCTCGTCTTCTTCGCGCCGTCGGAGAGCTGCGTCTCGCGCCGCGCGAGCTTCTTGTCCTGGTCGCGGGGCTTCGCCGTCACCGGCACGGGCACGGCGTGGGGCAGTTCCCCCTCGCGGGCCGGCGCGGCGCCGGTGCCTTCCACGAGCACGAAGTCGATCTTGGCCGACTCGATGTCCACGCGCACCACGCGCACCTTCACGCGCGCGCCGAGCTGGTAGCGGATGCCGCTTCGCTCCCCGCGCAGCAGGTGGCGCTGGGCGTCGAACTGGTAGTAGTCGTTGCCCAGGTCCGAGATGTGGACCAGCCCGTCGATGAACAGCTCGTCGAGCGTGACGAACAGGCCGAAGCCCGCCACGCCGCTCACGGTGCCCTCGAACTCGTCGCCCACGTGGTCCTGCATGAAGTAGCACTTGAGCCAGGCGTCCACGTCGCGCGTGGCGTCGTCGGCGCGCCGCTCGGTCTCCGAGCAGTGCGTGCCGAGGGCGTGCCAGTCGCCCGCGTCGTAGGT
>JBGAOO010000415.1:0-2359 GCA_044221765.1 Usitatibacteraceae bacterium
CTGCCGCCGCTGCTGCTCGACCTGCTCTTCACCTTCAACATCGCCCTGGCGCTCATCGTCATGATGGTGAGCGTCTATACGCTGCGCCCGCTCGACTTCGCGGCCTTCCCGGTGGTGCTGCTCGTGACCACCCTGATGCGCCTGTCGCTCAACGTGGCCTCCACCCGGCAGATCCTGCTGAACGGGCACACGGGGCAGGGCGCCGCCGGCAAGGTGATCGAGTCCTTCGGCCACTTCGTGATCGGCGGCAACTACGCCGTGGGGATCATCGTCTTCATGATCCTGGTGGTCATCAACTTCATCGTGGTGACCAAGGGCGCCGGCCGCATCGCCGAGGTCAGCGCGCGCTTCACCCTCGACGCGATGCCCGGCAAGCAGATGGCGATCGACGCCGACCTGAACGCCGGCCTCATCGACGAGAAGACCGCGCGCCAGCGCCGCCAGGACGTGGGCCAGGAGGCGGACTTCTACGGCGCGATGGACGGCGCCTCGAAGTTCGTGCGCGGCGACGCCGTGGCCGGCATCCTCATCCTCGTCATCACCATCTTCGGTGGCTTCGCCATCGGGATGTTCCAGCACAACCTGTCGTTCTCGCAGGCGGCCTCCAACTACATCCTGCTCGCCATCGGCGACGGGCTGGTCGCCCAGGTACCCGCGCTCCTCATCTCCATCGCCGCGGGCCTCGTCGTGAGCCGCGTGGGCAGCGGCAAGGACATGGGCACGCAGCTGGTGGGCGATCTCGCCTCCGTGCCGCGCGCGCTGGGCATCGCCTCGGCCGTGCTCGTGATCCTGGGCCTCATCCCCGGCATGCCGCACCTGGTGTTCATCGCGCTGGGCGTGCTCTGCGGCTACGGCGCCTGGTGGCTGGGCGACCAGAAGCACAAGCGCGAGCAGGCGCCCGAGGCGGACCTCGCGCCGGTCGAGCCCGTGGCCGTGGACGCCTCCTGGGACGACCTGCAGCCGGTGGACGTGATCGGCCTGGAAGTGGGCTACCGCCTCATCCCGCTCGTCGACCGCAGCCAGGACGGCGAGCTCCTGCGGCGCATCAAGGCGATCCGCAAGAAGTTCGCGCAGGACGTGGGCTTCCTGCCCACGCCGGTGCACATCCGCGACAACCTCGAGCTTCGCCCGAGCGGCTACCGCATCACCGTGAAGGGCGTGACCGTGGGCGAGGGCGAGGCGATCGCCGGCCTGTGGCTCGCGATCAACCCCGGCGGGGCCGCCGGCACGCTCCCCGGCACCCAGACGCGCGACCCGGCCTTCGGCCTGCCCGCGGTGTGGATCGACGCCTCGCTGCGCGACAACGCCTCGGCCTCGGGCTGGACCGTCGTCGATGCCGCCACCGTGGTCGCGACGCACCTGTCCACGATCATCCAGCAGCAGGCCGGCCAGCTCCTGGGCCGCCAGGAGGTGCAGGGACTGCTCGAGCACCTGGGCAAGGTCGCGCCCAAGCTGCTCGAGGACCTCGTGCCCAAGGCGCTCCCGCTCAGCGTGTTCCAGCGCGTGCTGCAGAACCTGCTCGACGAGGGCGTGCACATCCGCGACATGCGCTCGATCGCCGAGGCGCTCGCCGAGCACGCCCCGCGCACCCAGGACGCCGCCGAGCTCACCGCCTGCGTGCGCGCCGCGCTGGGCCAGGCGATCGTGCAGTCGATCTACGGCAGCACCCGCGAGGTGCCCGTCATCGCCCTGGAGCCGCAGCTCGAGCGCGTGGTCGCCCAGGCGCTCTCGGGCGAGGGCGGGGGCCTGGAGCCCAGCCTCGCCGAGATGATCGCCACGGGAGCCGCCCGCGCGAGCGAGCGCCTCGACCAGCAGGGGATGCCCGCGGTCCTCCTCGTTCCCGACCGGGTGCGCACGATGCTCGCGCGACTGGTCCGCCGCGCCGCGCCGCGCCTGCGCGTGCTCGGCCATGCCGAGATTCCCGAAACCAGCACGGTCCGCGTCGCGACCGTCATCGGAGGTGCCCAATGACCGCCAAGCGTTATTTCGCCGCCAGCGCGCGGGAAGCCCTGTCCGCGGTCCGCCGCGACCTGGGAGAGGATGCCGTCGTCCTCGCCAACCGCAAGGTGCCCGGCGGCGTGGAGATCACCGCGATGTCGGGCGAGCAGATCGACGCGGTCGTCGACCTCTCCGTGAACGCCGTCCCGGCGCCGGCGCCGGCCTCCTCGCCGGAGGCCTTCGAGTCCTTCGTGCGCCGCACCGCCAAGCCCGCGGTCGAATCCTCGACCGCCGCCTTCCTGCGCGAGCGCGCCGAGCGCGCCGCCAAGGCCACGGCCACGGGGCCCGCGCCCCGTCCCGAGCCGGCTGCCCGTCCCGAACCCGTCGCCGCCGCGCCCGTGCGCGCCCCGGCGCCCCCCGC
>JBGAOO010000416.1:0-2356 GCA_044221765.1 Usitatibacteraceae bacterium
GGAAGCAGGTGCCCTCGGATTCCTCCACCCACAGCGCGCCGCCGTGCGCCTCGACGATCGCGCGGCTGATTGCAAGGCCCATGCCCATGCCCGTCGCCCTCGTCGTGGAGAATGGCTCGAACAGCTGGCTCCGGACCTCGGGGCGGATGCCGGGCCCGTTGTCGCGCACGAAGGCGGCGACGAATCCGTCCGGCCTCTCCTGAAGGCCGATCTCTATCCATCGGGGCGAGGGGCCCTCGCCCAGGGCCTGGCAGGCGTTGGCGATGAGGTTCCTCAGGACGATCTCGAGTTGCAGGGCGTCGCCCTGGATGGCCGGCGCGTCCGCGAGAAGCAGTCGGATCTCGACGGACCGGCTGGCCAGTTCCCGCGCGAACGTATCCACGACCGCCTTCACGAGCGAGTCCAGCCGCAGGGGTTGAAGCTGCAGGGCACCGATCCGGAAGAAATCCCGCATCCGGCGCACGACCTCGGCCGCCCGCATGGCCTCGGCGCCGATGCTGTCGAGGGTGCGCGAGAGCAACTCGGGATTCACCTCCGGCATCCTCGCCATGCGCCTGGCGCTCGCCGCATAGCTGGTGAGGGCGGTGAGGGGCTGGTTCAGCTCGTGGGCGAGCGAGGCCGCCATCTTGCCGGCCGAGGCGAGGCGCAGCGACTCGCGGAGCTTGATCGCGAAGCGGTTGCCCTCGTCGACCGTCACGCCCAGGAAGAAGCCGGTGGCCGCCAGCGTGATCATGACGGCCTGCAGCTCGTAGACGGCATCCGTCGGGTAGCCCTGCTCGTGGACGGCGAGGATCACGCCGACCTGCATCGCGCCGATGGCGAGGCTCGCGCCGGCGAGGCCGTGCCGCGCCGCCACCCAGGTGACGGGCAGGAAGAGCAGGTAGAAATGCCGGATCTGCTCCGCGACCGGGCCCCTGAGCACGAACCAGAGCAACGCGATGGACACGCCCACCTGCAATGCAGTCTCGTACTGGCGCAGGGCGACCCGCAGGCGTGCGGGTCCGCGCGCCTCGCCGAGCGTCAGGATGAGGGGAAGGGTCACCAGGATGCCCACGCAATCACCGATCCAGAACTTGAGCAGGCTCTCGGGCGCGGCCGCCGTCCCGGCGGTGCCCGCGGCGGCCGACGTGCCGATGTAGATCAGGCCGGTGAACAGCGTGCCGACGGTGACCCCGCCGAGCAGGCGCAGCAGGTCCCCGCGCGAGGCGATGGGCAGCGACGGCCCGTGACTCCCCACCAGCCACTGCGCGGTCGTGGCATAGCCGAGGGTGAGCGACAACGCGGCGAGGGCGGCGCCCAGGTACGAGGCGGGCACGCCGCGCACGAGCACCTCGGAAAGCGCGACCGCGAGGGCGACCAGCGGGAGAACGCGCTGGCCCTTCTTCATGATCAGGAAGATCGCGAGAGCCGGCTGCGGGTTCCAGGGCGTCACCGCGAAGCTGCCCGAGGCGTGGATGTAGCTCAGCCAGTCGAGGAAGACGTACGCGGCCAGGAACGCCGCGCCCTCCAGGGACGCGCGCGCTTCCCCGAGCAGGCGCGGCGAGGTCCCGGATGGCCGCGGATCGGGACGGACGACCTTCATGCGGCCATCTTCCCACAGTCCGTCCGGCCTAGAACGCCTCATCCCAGCGGATGCTCAGGCGCGTCGCGCTGTTGATGAGGCCCACCATGCTGTAGGTCTGCGGGAAGTTCCCCCACAGCTCGCCGGAGGCCGGGTCCACGTCCTCCGACAGCAGGCCCAGGCGATTGCGGCAGGCGAGCATGCGCCCGAAGAGCGCGCGGGCCTCGTCGCGCCGCCCCAGGAGCGCGAGCGCGTCGATGTACCAGAACGTGCAAACGACGAAGGCGTTCTCGGGCTCGCCGAAATCGTCCGGCCGGGTGTAGCGGAAGATGAAGTCTCCACGCCGCAGTTCCCTCTCGACGGCCTCCACCGTGGCCGCGAATCGCGGATCGTCGGGTCGCAGGAAGCCGAGCTCGGCCAGCAGCAGCAGGCTCGCGTCGAGGTCCTGGCCCTCGAACGTCGACACGAAGCAGCCCTTCGCCGCCGACCACGCCCGCCTGGCGATGACCGCGTGGATGCGATCGGCTTCCGCCTGCCACCGCTTCGCCGCCTGCGCGATCGACAGGCGCCGCGCGATCTTCGCCAGCCGATCGCAGGCCACCCAGCACATCACGCTGGAGAAGGTGTGCACGTGCGCCGAGCCCCGCAGCTCCCAGAGCCCGGCGTCGGGCGCGGCGTGCAGCCCCGCGGCCTTCTCGCCCAGGCGCTCCAGTCGGCGGAAGAGGCTCTCGTCGCCGATCGTGGCGAGACGCCGGTCGAAGAAGGCGTGCGTCGCGGCGAGGATCGCGGAACCGT
>JBGAOO010000417.1:0-2332 GCA_044221765.1 Usitatibacteraceae bacterium
CGCTGCCGCGCCGAAGGCGTTGCCGCCCTGCACGAAGGCGTTGGCCAGGTTGCCCGTGGTGTCCACCTGGCAGGTGACGGTGCCATCGGCGGCGATCGCGCGGATGCTCGACCCGGCCGGGCAGGTGCCGCCCACGCGACGCTGCAGGTAGGCCGTGTCCGCCGCGATGGTGCCGCTCGTCGTGATCGTGCCGCCGGTGAGGCCCGTGCCTGCGGTGATGCTCGTGAGCGCGCCGAGCGAGCAGGTGCCGACGCGGCCCGTGGCGATGTCCAGGCAAAGGCCGGAACCGGCGCCGGGCAGCGGCGCGAGGCCTGGCAGCGTGAAGGTGCCGTCGTCCGCCATGCGCAGGCGGGTCGTCGTGCCCGCGGCGTTGGTGACGGCGACGCCCCCCGCGACGGGTGGCGTGAGGACGATGTCGGCGGCGATCGCCGGCATGGTGGCGTTGGCGAGCAACGCGGCGGCGAGCGCGAAGGCGTGACGGAGCGATGGGGTTGGCACGGACGGTCTCCCGGATGGTCTGCTGCCAGCCGGATCGGCATGCGGACCGCTGCCCTTGGGAATGCGGGCCGCTGGGTACCGTGGCTAGGCCGGGGAACGATAGCAGCGGACCCCTCGGGGTCCCGTCCCCGGAAAAGGGGACACTGCCGCGGCGGGCCCGCCTAGCCGAGCGGCAGGCTGAGGCGCAATTGCGTCCCGGCGGGGGCGCCCGACGGATCGCGCGTGGCGATCCACGAGATGTCCGCGCCGAGCCGCGCGGCGCGGGCGCGCATGTTGCGCAGGCCGCGCCCTTCGGAGGGCGCCTCGGGCATGCCCTTGCCGTCGTCGGCGATGGCGACGAAGACGCCCTTGCCCTCGAGCCCGGTCTCGATGCGGATGCGCCGGGCCTGCGCGTGGTGGATCACGTTGCTGAGCGCCTCCTGCACGATGCGCACGAGGTCGGCGCCGGCCGTGCCCCGGAGCGCCGGCACGAGCGGGGTGTCGCCCACGGACCACTCGAGCTCGATGCCCGCCTCGCCCAGGCGCGCGCCGAAGCGGTGGCGCAGGTTGGCGAGGAGCAGGGCGAGGTCGCCGTCCGCGACGGAAAGGCCGTCCACCGCGAGGCGCATTTCCTGGAGGCAATCGTCGCAGGCCTTTTCCATGTCGCGCGGCGTGAGATTCCCGCGCTGCGCGTTCAGCTTGGCGAGCGCCAGGTGCGTGCCGAGCCCGTCGTGCATTTCCTGCAGCAGGCGCTCGCGCTCGAGGGCGGCCATGCGGAGGCGCTCGCTCGCGCGCAGCGCGGCGTGGTTCTCCTCGAGCTGCGCCGTCCGCTCCCGCACCTGCCGCTCGAGCTCCGCGCGCGCGCGCTGCTCGCGCCGCAGCGACTGCACGTGGCGGCCCTGCAGCATCGCCCCGAGCAGCAGCACCCACGCGCCGTACACCACGTAGTTCAGGTCGATCACCGGCAGCCGGCCCGGCACCACCAGCACCAGCACGCTCACGTAGAGCCAGATCCACGCGCCCAGCCCGACGACGACCGCCGCGGCATGCAGGCGCCGTCCGCCCCTTTCCCAGGCGGCGCGGCACGCGAGGAAGGTCGCGGTCCCGAGCACCGCCGCACGGCTGCCGAGCGCCCACCACGGCCACGGGTGCGAGAAATCGGTCCAGGCGAGGTCGTGCCAGGCGGCCAGCCCGTCGATCGCGAGCCCGGCGGCGAGGTAGGCGAGCGCCCAGCGCCCCGCGCCCGCCGGCCCCGCCTCGAAGAGCCGCACCACGAGCAGCAGCAGGAGCGCCTTGGCGCCCACGTCCGCCGCATCGAGCAGCACGCGCCACCACGGCGCGGCGAGCGGCGCCTCGGCAATCAGGTTGGGCGAGAGCAGCACGGCGATGAGCAGGCATTGCACGCCGGCGAGCCCGTAGATCCATTCCTCGCGCAGGGCGGCCCACACGAGCACCAGGAAGATGCCGAGGGCGGCGGCCGCGACGATCACGGTGCCGCGCGCCCAGAGCATGCGGTTGCGTTCGGCGCGCTGCGCCTCCAGGGCCTCCACCGGCCCGATCCGGGCGGCGGACAGGGCCGCGCCGTCGTAGCCCGGCGCCCCCAGGCGCAGGACCAGCTCGTGCGGCCCCTGGCGAAGCAGCTGCGGCGGGACCTGGATGTCGAGCGTGCGGCTGCCGAGCTGGAAGCCGCGATCGCCGCGCGAGATCAGCTCGCTCGCGGTGGACTGGGCGAGCAGGTGGCCGTCGAGGAAGGCCATGAGGCTCGGGCGGAAGCTCACGGCGATGGCCTGCGGCGCGTTCGCGGAAGCGGCCATCTCGAAGGGCAGGCGGAACCAGGCCGGCCCGCTCGCGGGAC
>JBGAOO010000040.1:0-19192 GCA_044221765.1 Usitatibacteraceae bacterium
TCGCGCACGAAGACGCCGCGGTTCTTCTCGGTGCGCACCAGCCCCGCCTGCTCGAGCGCGCGGAAGGCCTCGCGCACCGGGCCGCGGGAGACGTTCAGCTCGCTCGCCACGTCGGCCTCGTTCAGCTTGGCCCCGGGCGCGGTCTCCCCGGCGAGGATCCGCCGCTCCAGCTCCCGGTGGACGAGCGTGGTGAGGGACTGGCTCTGCAGCAGTTCGATCGCGGCGGCGGGTGCGGTGGTTTTCGCCATGTTGTCATGCAACCCTGCGTAAAGTAGGGGCTTGTGCCTTGACATTAGAATCGCTTACTTTGTAGATTGTCAACAATCTGCAATGCCACAGACAGACCCGGCGGGCTCCACGACACACGTGTCGGCGGGCACCGCGGGCAAGAGGAGAGAGGATCCCCATGTCGCAAGGCGCGAGCCTGGAGGTGCGCAGCCTGTCGAAGTCCTTCGGCGGGGCGCGCCCGGCCCTGTCGTCGGTCGGCCTCGCGCTCGCGCCCGGCGAGATGGTCGCGCTCATCGGCGCCTCCGGCTCGGGCAAGTCCACGCTCCTCAGGCACATCTCCGGCTTCCTCGCCGCCGACGCCGGCTCGGGCGAGGTGCGCGTGGGCGACCAGGTGATGCAGTCGGGCGGGCGGATCGCGCCGGGCATCCGGGCGCTGCGCTCGCAGGTGGGCTTCGTCTTCCAGCAGTTCAACCTGGTCGGGCGCCTGTCGGTCATGACCAACGTGCTCGTGGGCCTGCTGCCGCGCGTGCCCGCCTGGCGCAGCCTGCTCATGCGCTTCACGAAGGAGGAGAAGGCCGAGGCCTGGCTCGCCCTGCGCAGCGTGGGCATCGAGGGCATCGCCTGGCAGCGCGCGAGCACGCTCTCGGGCGGCCAGCAGCAGCGCGTGGCCATCGCCCGCGCGCTGGTGCAGCACGCCCGGATCATCCTCGCCGACGAGCCCATCGCCTCGCTCGACCCGGAGAGCGCGCGCAACGTGATGGAGATCCTCGCGCGCATCAACCGCGAGCACGGCATCACCGTGCTCGTCTCGCTGCACCAGGTGCAGTTCGCGCGCCGCTACTGCCCGCGCACGGTGGCCCTGCGCCTGGGCGAGGTGGTGTACGACGGCCCGTCGGACGCGCTCGACGCGAAGCTGCTGAGAAACCTCTATGGTTCCGCGGTCGAGGAGATGCTCGACGGGACCGAGACGCTCGACGGCGAAGCGACGATGGACGCCGTGATGAACGATCCCGTGATGGCCGATTCGCTGCGCGCGGCCGCCCATTCCGACTGACCCGCCCGAAGGAGAACGCCGTGAAAAGACTGTTCCGCGCCGCACTCGCCGCCGCCGCCCTGCTCGCCACGGGCGCCCTCGCCCAGGAGATCAACTTCGGCATCATCTCCACCGACAAGAGCTCGGCCATCAAGTCGCTCTGGGACCCGTTCATCGACGACATGCAGAAGCAGACCGGGCTCAAGGTGAACGCCTTCTTCGCCACCGACTACACCGGCATCATCGAGGCGCAGCGCTTCAACAAGGTGCAGGTCGCCTGGTACGGCAACAAGAGCGCCATCGAGGCGGTCGACCGCGCCAACGGCGAGGTCTTCGCGCAGTTCATCGACCTGCACGGCACGCCCGGCTACTACAGCTACATCATCACGCACCGGGACAGCCCGCTCAACTCGCTCGAGGACATGTACAAGCGCGGCAAGGAGCTCTCCTTCGGCTCGGGCGACCCGCAGTCCACCTCCGGCACGCTCGTGCCCGGCTACTACGTCTTCACCCAGAAGGGGCTGGAGGCGAAGGACGTCTTCAAGGTCGTGCGCCCGGCCTCGCACGGGGTGAACCTGCTCGCGGTGCTCAACAAGCAGGTGGACGTCGCCACGAACAACAGCGAGGAGCTCGACAAGCTCAAGCTCAAGGACCCGGCCAAGCGCGCCGAGGTGAAGATCCTGTGGACCTCGCCGCTCATCCCGCGCGACCCGCTCGTCTGGCGCAAGGACCTGCCCGAGGCCACCAAGGCGAAGATCAAGGCCTTCATCACGGGCTACGGCAAGGACCAGCGCGAGAAGGACATCCTGAAGGGCATGCAGCAGATCGCGGGCTTCCGGGAGTCGAGCAACGCGCAGCTCGTCCCGATCCGCCAGCTCGAGCTGGCGAAGGACCGGTCCAAGGTCGCCTCCGACACCACGCTCTCGGCCGCCGAGAAGGCGGAGAGGACGAAGGCCATCGACGCGAAGCTCGCCGAGCTCGCCAAGCAGGCGCCGTGACGTGAGTTCGCCGGCCCTCTCCCGCGTGCCCGCCGGGGCGCTCACGCCCCCGGGCGAGGGCAAGCGCACGCTCGCCCAGGCGCTGGGCTGGGCCGGGCTCGTGCTCGTGCTCGGCTGGGCCTGGCAGGGCGCGGACATGCGCCCGCTCGACCTCGCCAAGGACTCGGGGAACATGGCCAAGTTCCTCGCGGAGTTCTTCCCGCCCAACTTCCGGGAATGGAAGAGCTACCTGCGCGAGATGGTGGTCACGCTGCACATCGCCGTGTGGGGCACCGTGCTCGCGATCGTGTGCGCGGTGCCCTTCGGCCTGCTCTCGTCCTCGAACATCGTGCCCTTCTGGGTCTACCAGCCCGTGCGCCGGCTGATGGACTGCTGCCGCGCCATCAACGAGATGGTCTTCGCGATGCTCTTCATCGTGGCGGTGGGCCTGGGCCCGTTCGCCGGCGTGCTCGCGCTCTGGATCCACACCACCGGCACGCTCGCCAAGCTCTTCTCGGAGGCGGTGGAGGCGATCGACCCCCGGCCCGTGGAGGGCGTGCGCGCCACCGGCGCCTCGGCGCTCGAGGAGATCGTCTACGGCGTGATCCCGCAGGTGATGCCGCTGTGGATCTCCTACTCGCTCTACCGGTTCGAGTCGAACGTGCGCTCGGCCTCGGTGGTGGGGATGGTGGGCGCCGGGGGCATCGGCGTCATCCTCTACGAGGTGATCCGCGGCTTCGAGTACGCGCAGACCTGCGCGGTGATGCTCATCATCATCACCTTCGTGAGCACGATCGACGTGGCCTCCTCGCGCTTCCGGCGGATCTTCATATGAGCGCCTGGTCCTTCCACAACCCGGTGTCGGTGCGCTTCGGCTGGGAGGCGCTCGCCGAACTGCCCGCGGCGCTCGCCGGGCGCGAGGCGGTGCTCGTCACGTTCCCGGAGGCGGCCGCCACGGGCCTGGAGGCGCGCGTGCGCGGCCTGCTCGGCGCGAAGCTGCGCGAGGTGATCGCCGACGTGGAGCCCAACCCCGAGGTCTCGTGGTTCCGCGCGCGCTACGGGGACTTCTGGAAGCGCCATGCCGGCTGCGCGATCGTCGCGGTGGGCGGGGGCAGCGCGATCGACACCGCCAAGCTGCTTCAGGTGGACGCCGGCCCGGGCACGTTCGAGGCGCTCTTCGATGCGCTCTCCGCGGGCCGGCAGCCCGGGGTGAAGCGGGCCTTCCCGCTCATCGCCGTGCCCACGACGGCCGGCACCGGCAGCGAGGTCACGCCCTGGGCCACGCTCTGGGACCGCAGCTCCGCCACGCCGAAGAAATACTCGCTGCACGTGCGCGAGACCTGGCCCGAGCAGGCGATCGTGGACCCCTCGCTCGCGCTCTCGGCGCCGCCGGCGGTCACGCGCAACAGCGCGCTCGATGCGCTCTCGCACGCCCTCGAGTCGGTCTGGAACGTGAACGCGAACCCCGTCTCGGACGCGCTCGCGGTCGAGGCGGCGCGCACCGTGATCCGCTGCCTGCCGCCGCTGCTCGCCGCGCCCGGCGACCGGGCGCTGCGCACCGAAATGTCGCGCGCGAGCCTCATGGCGGGGCTCGCCTTCAGCAACACGCGCACGGCCCTCGCGCATTCGATCTCCTACGAGATGACCCTCAAGCACGGGCTGCCGCACGGCCTCGCGTGCTCCTTCCCCCTGCCGCTGGTGTGGCGCCTGGCGCACGGGGCCGATCCCGGCCGCGACGAGGTGCTCGGGCGCGTGTTCGGGCCGGGCGAGGCGCCCTGGCGGCGGCTGGCCGGCTTCTTGCAAGGGGTCGGCGTGGCCACCGCCTTCGACGCCTACGGCCTGGGCCCCGCGCAGGTGCGCGGGCTGGTCGAGTTCGCGCTGGAAGGGGCCCGGGGCCGCAATTTCGTGGGCGGCCTGCCCTCGCTCGAGGCCGCACTCGCCGAGCAGGCCTGAATGTCGTCATAATCCGGCACGCGCACGGCCGATATCGTCGCCTTCCCTTCCATCCCCCATCCCAGGAGATCCCCATGAACGCCAAGATTCGCCGCCTGCCGGGCCTTGCCGCCCTCGCCGTCACCGCCGCCTTCGCCGCGGGGGGCGCCTGGGCCCAGAAGACCGAACTGCTCGTCTACACGGCCCTGGAGACCGACCAGCTCAAGGCCTACGGCGAGTCCTTCAACAAGATGTACCCGAACATCGAGCTGAAGTACGTGCGCGATTCCACGGGCGTCATCACGGCCAAGCTGCTCGCGGAGAAGGCCAACCCGCAGGCCGACGTGATCTTCGGCGTCGCCGCCTCTTCGCTCGAGATCTTCAAGGCCGAGGGCATGCTCGCGCAGTACGCCCCGCCGGGCCTGGACAAGCTCACCGCCCGCTACGTCGACACCGCGAAGCCCCCGCACTGGGTGGGCCAGGACGTGTGGGCCGCCACGGTCTGCTACAACACCGTCGAGGGCGCGAAGAAGGGCATCCCGAAGCCCACGTCCTGGAAGGACCTCACCAAGCCCGTCTACAAGGGGCAGGTGACGATGCCCAACCCGGTTTCCTCGGGCACGGGGTATTTCGACGTGACCGCCTGGCTTCAGTTGTTCGGTGAATCCGAGGGCTGGAAGTTCATGGACGCGCTGCACGAGAACATCGCGCAGTACACGCACTCGGGCTCCAAGCCCTGCCGCCAGTCCGGCGCGGGCGAGTTCGTGGTCGGCATCTCCTTCGAGTACCGCGCCAACGACGTGAAGAAGAAGGGCGCCCCGGTGGACATCGTCTTCCCGAAGGAAGGCCTGGGCTGGGACATCGAGGCGGTGGCCATCATGAAGAGCACCAAGAAGCTCGAGGCGGCCAAGAAGCTCGTGGACTGGGTGGCGACCAGGGAGGCGAACGAGGCCTTCGCGAAGAACTTCGCCATCGTCGCGATGCCCGGCGTGGCGAGCAAGCTCGACCACATCCCGCACGACCTGGACAAGTACCTGGTGAAGAACGACTTCGCCTTCGCCGCCAAGAACCGCGACAAGATCCTGGCCGAATGGCAGAAGCGCTACAGCAGCAAGTCGGAGAAGTGACCGCCTGCTGAACCCCGGGCCGGAAGCGGCGCCTGCCGCCCCTCCGGCCCGTTCCTTTTCCGAGACCGCCTTGGCGACCGCCCCGAAAGACTTCCTCGAGCTGCGCAACATCCGCAAGGAATTCGGCGCCTTCACCGCGCTGAACGACGTGAGCCTCACCGTGCGCGCCGGGGAGCTCATCTGCTTCCTGGGGCCCTCGGGCTGCGGCAAGACCACGCTCCTGCGCATCATCGCGGGCCTGGAGGTGCAGACCGCCGGGACGATCGTCCAGGCCGGGCGCGACATCTCGCGCCTGCCGCCCATGAAGCGCGACTACGGGATCGTCTTCCAGTCCTACGCGCTCTTCCCCAACCTGAGCGTCGCCGAGAACGTGGCCTACGGCCTGGTGAACCGGCGCACGCCCCGCGCCGAGCGCGAGGCGCGCGTGGCCGAGCTGCTCAAGCTCGTGGGCCTGCCCGACAGCGGCCCGAAGTTCCCCAGCCAGCTCTCCGGCGGCCAGCAGCAGCGCATCGCCATCGCGCGCGCCCTGGCCACCTCGCCCGGGCTCATGCTCCTGGACGAGCCGCTTTCCGCGCTCGATGCCCGCGTGCGCGCGCGCCTGCGCGGGGAGATCCGCGGCCTGCAGCAGCGCCTGGGCGTCACCACCATCCTGGTGACGCACGACCAGGAGGAGGCGCTGTCGATGGCCGACCGCATCGTGGTGATGAACCACGGCGTGATCGAGCAGATCGGCACGCCCGAGGAGATCTACCGCGACCCGGCCACGCCCTTCGCCGCCGACTTCGTGGGCAAGACCAACCTGCTGCCCGCGCGCGCGGCGGGCGAGCGGCGCATCCTCGTGGGCGAGCAGCGCTTCGAGTGCGAGTTCGAGGAAGGCATCTCGCGCGAGGGCGAGCTGCGCGCCTTCTTCCGCCCCGAGGACGTGCTCGTGCGAGGGGTGGGCGCCGCCACGGCCAACTCGGCGGCCGCGGTCGTCGAGAAGATCGAGTTCCTGGGCGCGTACTCGCGCCTCACGGTGCGCGTGAACGGCATCGCCCAGCCGCTCTTCGCCGACCTGTCCGTGAACGACCTGGCCGAGTTCCGCGTGAAGCCGGGGGACACGCTGCGCGTGGCCGTGCCCGCCGAGCGCATCCGCGTCTTCGGGGCCGCCGTCCCGGCCTGAGGGCGCGGCCCGCCGACCGCCATGAGCGCCACGCCCGGACCCGCCCACAACCCGCTCGCGCCCCTCATCGGGCGCGTGATCCAGACGCGCCTTCGCGTGCACTGGAGCGACCGGGTCGCGCACGCGATCCTGGTCGCCGCGGGCGTGGGCCTCGCGGTCTTCCTGCTCGCCCCGCTCGCCGCGATCCTGGTGAAGAGCGTGCAGGACCGCGCGGGCGATTTCGTGGGCCTGGCGAACTTCGTCGCCTACTTCCAGACGCCGTCGCTGCTGCGCTCGGTGTGGAACAGCGTCTGGGTGTCGGCGCTCGTGACCGGCATCACCATCCCGCTCGCCTTCGCCTTCGCCTACGCGCTCACGCGCAGCTGCATGCCCTTCAAGGCGCTGCTGCGCAACTTCGCGCTGGTGCCGATCCTCGCGCCCTCGCTCCTGGCGGCGATCTCCTTCATCTTCTGGTTCGGCAACCAGGGCCTGCTGAAGGGCCTGCTGGGCGAGCAGCAGATCTACGGCGCGCCGGGCATCGTGATCTCGCTCATCTTCGCGACCTTCCCGCACGCGCTCATGATCCTGGTGACGGCGCTCTCGCTCACGGACGCGCGCCTGTACGAGGCGGCCGACGCCCTGGGCACGCGCACGCTGCGCAAGTTCTTCACCATCACGCTGCCCGGCGCCAAGTACGGCCTGATCAGCGCCTCGATGGTGGTGTTCACCTACGCGATCAGCGACTTCGGCATCCCGAAGGTGATCGGCGGCAACTTCAACATGCTCGCCACCGACATCTTCAAGCTCGTGATCGGCCAGCAGGACTTCGCCAAGGGCGCGGTGGTGTCGATCATCCTGCTCGTGCCCGTGGCGGTCACCTACGTCGTGGACGGCTACGTGCAGAAGCGCCAGTCGGCGCTGCTCTCGGCGCGCTCGGTGCCCTACGTGCCGCGGCCCTCGCCCGCGTTCGACTGGGCGATGGGCGCCTACTGCTGGTTCTCGGCCATCGTGATGCTCTCGGTGCTCGGGATGGCGGTCTACGCCTCGTTCGTGAAGCTCTGGCCGTACAACTTCTCGCTCTCGCTGGACCACTACCGCATGGGCGTGGTGGAGGCGGGCATCCTCTCGTCCTACGTGAACAGCGTCACGCTCGCGCTGTGGTGCTCGACGGCCGGGGCGGTGTTCATCTTCGTCACCGCCTACCTGCTCGAGAAGACGCGCGGGATGGACGCCTGGCGGCCCTTCGTGCGCCTGCTCGCGGTGCTGCCCATGGGCGTGCCGGGCATGGTGCTGGGGCTGGGCTACATCTTCTTCTTCGTGGAGGAGGGCAACCCCCTGCACGCGCTCTACGGCAGCATGACGATCCTGGTGATCTGCACGGCGGTGCACTACTACACGTCCTCGCACCTCACGGCGCTCACCGCGCTCAAGCAGATCGACGGCGAGTTCGAGTCGGTGTCCGCCTCGCTGCGCGTGCCGTTCTGGCGTACCTTCTTCAAGGTGACGGTGCCGGTGTGCCTGCCGACGATCCTGGAGATCAGCCGCTACCTGTTCGTGAACGCGATGACCACCGTGTCCGCGGTGATGTTCCTCTACTCGCCCCGCACGATGGTGGCCTCGGTCGCCATCGTGAACCTGGACGAGGCGGGGGACATCGGACCTGCGGCCGCCATGGCCACGCTGATCGTCGTCACCTCGGCGGCCGTCTGCGCCGCGTACTACCTGGTGCAAGTCTGGCTCGACCGGCGCACGCAGCGCTGGCGCCACTAGATCGACTGGAGACCCCCATGATCCTCGGCAACGACCCGATCCTCCTCACCCCCGGCCCCCTCACCACCTCGCTCGCCACCAAGCAGGCGATGCTGCGCGACTGGGGCTCCTGGGACGCGAGCTTCAACGCGATCACCGGCTCCATCTGCCGCGACCTGGTCGAGGTGGTGCACGGCACGGGCACCCACGTGTGCGTGCCCCTGCAGGGCAGCGGCACCTTCTCCGTGGAGGCCGCGATCGGCAACCTCGTGCCGCGCGAGGGGAAGGTCCTCGTCCCCAACAACGGCGCCTACTGCGCGCGCATCCTGAGGATCCTCAAGTACCTCGGGCGCGCCTCGGTGGCGATCGACCTGCCCGAGGACCGGCACCCCACGGGCGCGATGGTCGAGGAGGCGCTCAGGGCCGACCCGTCCATCACCCACGTCGCGCAGGTGCACTGCGAGACGGGCGCGGGCGTGCTGAACCCGCTGCCGGAGATCGCCGAGGCCTGCGCGCGCCAGGGCCGCGGCCTGATCGTGGACGCCATGAGCTCGTTCGGGGCGATCGACATCGACGTCTCGAAGTACCCGGTGGACGCGGTGATCGCCGCCTCGGGCAAGTGCATCGAGGGCGCGCCCGGCATGGGCTTCGTGCTCGCGCGCCAGGCGGTGCTCGAGAAGTGCCAGGGCAACTCGCACTCCCTCGCGATGGACCTGCACGACCAGTGGACCTACATGCAGAAGACGACGCAGTGGCGCTTCACGCCGCCCACGCACGTGGTGGCGGCCTTCCGCGTGGCGCTCGACCAGTTCCTCGCCGAGGGCGGCACGCAAGCGCGCGGGGCGCGCTACGCGCGCAACTGCGAGACGCTGCTCGAGGGCATGGCCGGGCTCGGCTTCCGCTCCTTCCTGCCGCGGGCCATCCAGGCGCCGGTCATCGTCACCTTCCACGCGCCCGAGGACCCGGCCTACGCGTTCAAGCCCTTCTACGAGAAGGTGCGCTCGCGCGGCTACATCCTCTACCCCGGCAAGCTCACGCAGGTGGAGACCTTCCGCGTGGGCTGCATCGGCGCGATCGACTCGAACGAGATGCGAAACGTGGTCTCGGCCGTGGGCGAGACCCTGAAGGACATGGGCGTGCGCAAGATGGCGCCCCTGAAGGCCGCGGCCTAGCCGGCGCCCCACGAGGGCGCGGCGAGCGAGCGCGGGAAGACCATCCCAACCCGGAGTGTCCATGAAGATCGGTGTCCCGAAGGAAATCAAGAACCACGAATACCGCGTCGGCCTCACGCCCTCGTCGGTGCGCGAGCTCGCCTCGCACGGCCACGAGCTGCTCGTCGAACGCGGCGCCGGCGCCGGCATCGGCGCGGCCGACGCCGTCTACGAGAAGGCGGGCGCGAGGATCCTCGCCACGGCGGCCGAGGTGTTCGCCGCGGCCGACATGGTCGTGAAGGTGAAGGAGCCCCAGCCCGTCGAGATCGCGCGCCTGCGGCCCGGGCAGGTGCTCTTCACGTACCTGCACCTGGCGCCGGACCCCGAGCAGTGCAAGGGGCTCATGGCGAGCGGGGCCGTGTGCATCGCCTACGAGACGGTCACGCAGGCCGGCGGCGGCCTGCCCCTGCTCGCGCCGATGTCCGAGGTGGCCGGGCGCATGGCCGTGCAGGCCGGCGCGCACTGCCTGGAGAAGGCGCAGGGCGGCATGGGCGTGCTCCTGGGCGGGGTGGCCGGCGTGCCGCCGGCCAAGATCGTGATCCTGGGCGCGGGCGTGGTCGGCTCGAACGCCGCGCAGATCGCCGTGGGCACCGGCGCGCAGGTGGTCGTGATCGACCGCAGCATCGACGCGTTGCGGCGCATGGACCGGCTGCTGGGCGCGCGCGTGATCACCGTCTTCTCCAACCGCGACAACATCGAGCAGCACGTGCGCTCGGCCGACCTGGTGATCGGCGGCGTGCTGATCCCCGGGGCCGCCGCGCCCAAGCTCGTCTCGCGCCAGCTCGTCTCGGAGATGAAGCCCGGCTCCGTGGTGGTGGACGTGGCGATCGACCAGGGCGGCTGCTTCGAGACCTCGCACGCGACCACGCATGCCGAGCCCACCTACGTGGTGGACAACGTGGTGCACTACTGCGTGGCCAACATGCCCGGCGCCGTGCCGCGCACCTCGGCCTACGCGCTCAACAACGCGACGCTCCCCTTCGCCCTGCAGCTCGCGGAGAAGGGCTGGCGCAAGGCGCTCGCGGAGAACGCGCACCTGAAGAACGGCCTGAACGTGTGCGCCGGGCAGGTGGCCTGCCGCGAGGTGGCCGAGGCGCTGGGACACGCGTTCGTCGAGCCCGACGCGCTGATCCGCGGCTGAAGGCGGGCGGGGCATGGAAAAGCCGTTCGACCTGGCGGTCGTGGGCGCGGGCATCGTGGGCCTCGCCCACGCGCTCGCGGCCGCGCGCCGCGGCCTGCGGGTCGTCGTCGTCGATGGCGACCCGCAGGCACGCGGCGCCTCCATCCAGAATTTCGGCTTCGTCACGCGCCGGCGCGCCCTGCGCTCGCCGTCGAGGTGGCGCCGGCGGCGGGCATCGAGGTGCTGCAGCGCGGCGCGGTGATCGTCGCCCGCCGCCCGGAGGCGCGCGAGGTGCTGGCGGCCTTCGCCGCCGGACCCCAGGGCGAGGGGTGCGAGCTGCACGATGCCGTGCATGCGCTGCGGCGCTGGCCGATGCTGATGCCGGGGCTCGCGGGCGCCCTCTGGAGCCCGCACGAATTGCGCGTGGAGCCGCGCCTGGCGATCCCGCGCCTGGCCGCCTGGCTCGAGGCGGCGCACGGCGTCGTGTTCCGCCGGGGTGTCGCGGCGCTCGGCATCGAGCCGCGCGGCGTGCGCCATGCGGAGGGATTCATCGAGGCCGGCGCCATCGTGGTGGCGCCGGGCGCCTGGCTCGCGGCGCTCTTCCCCGCCATCGCCCGGCGCGTGTCGCTGCGCGACTGCCGCCTGCAGATGATGCGCACCGTCGCCCAGCCGCCCGCCTTCCGCCTCGATTCCGTGCTCATGTCCGACCTGAGCCTGCTGCGCTACGAGGGCTTCGCGGCGGTGCGCCCGGCGAAGAAGCTGCGCGCGCGCCTGGAGGCGGAGTCGGCCGAGGCGCTCGAGCGGGGCGTGCACCTCATCGTCGCGCAGGGCGCGGACGGCTCGCTGGTGGTGGGCGACTCGCACGACTACGGCGAGGCGGCCGGGCCCTTCAGTGCCGAGGCCGTCGATGCCCTCATCCTGGACGAGCTCGACGCGGTCCTGCAGGTCCCCCGCCCGGGCATCGCCGAGCGCTGGCTGGGCGTCTATCCCGTGGCGCAGGTGGCGCCGCTGGTGCGCGAGGCGCCGGAGGCGAACGTGCGCGTGGTGGTGGTGACCAGCGGCACCGGCATGAGCACCGGCTTCGCCATCGGCGAGGAGACGATCGGCGAGCTGTTCGGATGAGCGCCCCCGCGCCGCACGAGGTCGCCGAGCCTTCCGCGTGGGTGGTTCGCTTCGCCTCGCAGGTTCGTCCCGGCGGCGAGGTGCTCGACCTCGCCTGCGGCAGCGGGCGACACGCGCGCTACCTCGCGAGGCTGGGCTTCGAGGTGACCGCGGTGGACCGGGATACGACCCGCTTCGGGGCGCCGGCGCCGGGCGTGAGGCTCGTGACGGCCGACCTGGAGGCGGGCCCCTGGCCCTTCGCGGGCCGGCGCTTCGACGCGATCGTCGTCACGAACTACCTGCACCGGCCGCTGCTGCCGGTCCTCGTGGACAGCCTCGAACCCGGCGGGCTGCTCCTCTACGAGACCTTCGCCCGCGGCAACGAGCGCTTCGGCAAGCCCTCCAACCCGGACTTCCTGCTCGCGCCCGGCGAGCTGCTCGAGGCCGTGCGCGGGCGCCTGGCCGTGGTGGCCTACGAGGACCTCGTCGTGGGCGAGCCGCGCCCGGCGGCCGTGCAGCGCCTCTGCGCGCGCCGGGCCTAGCGCACCCCTCAGGCGCGCGAGGCGCCCTTGCGCAGCAGGACGTCGACCACGTCCGTGAGCCGGTCGGCCTGGCAGCGCAGCGAGGTGGCCGAGGCGGCGGACTGCTCCACGACCGCGGCATTGCTCTGCGTGACCGAGTCGAGCTGCTTCACGGCCTCGTTCACCTGCCCGATGCTCTCGGACTGCTCCTGCGAGGAGCGGGAGATGTCCGCGATGAGGCGCGAGACGTGGGAGACCTGCGCGACGATGTCCGCCGTGGCGGCGTGGGCATCGCCCACGATGCGTGCGCCCATCTCGACGCGCGAGACCGAATCCGTGATGAGGTCCTTCACTTCCTTCGCCGCGTTGGCCGATCGGTGCGCGAGCGCGCGCACCTCGCTCGCCACGACCGCGAAGCCGCGGCCCTGCTCGCCCGCCCGCGCCGCCTCCACCGCCGCGTTGAGCGCGAGGATGTTGGTCTGGAAGGCGATGCCGTCGATCACGGCGATGATGTCCGAGATGCGCCGGCTCGTCTGCGTGATGCTCTGCATCGTCTCGGTCATGCGCACGATCGCCTCGTCGCCCTTGGCGGCCGCGCCCGTCGCCTTCTGCGCCGCCTGGCTCGCCTGGCGCGCGCTGTCGGCGCTCGCCACCACGTTCTGGTTGATCTCCTGCATCGAGGCCGAGGTCTGCTCGAGGTTGGCCGCCTGCTCCTCCGTGCGCGAGGACATGTCGTTGTTGCCCTGGTCGAGCTCCGCCGCCGCGGCGCGCACCTGCAGGATGCTGGCCTCCGCGTCGCGCAGCACGCCGACGGACTTCGTGTTCATCTGCGTGAGGTAGCGGGCCAGGCGCGCGATGCTCGGGTCGCCCTCCTGCGGGAAGGCCGCGCGCAGGTCGCCGGCGAGCACTTCCCGGGCGACCTCGGTGAAGCGCTCGACCGGCTTCGCGACCGAGGCCCGGAGGTAGATGGCGCAGACCGCGAGGCACGCGAGCGCGAGGGCGCTCGCGCCCTGCCAGAGCGCGAGGAGCGTCCCCGCGGCGAGGCCCGGCCAGAAGGAGGCGGCGAGCGGCGCGAGGAGCAGGAGCGCGGGGACGGCGAGGCCGGCGAACACGCGGCTCGACAGCGGCCGGCGCATGAGCGCCCCGGCGAGGCCCGCGAGGCCGGTGCGCACCAGGTCGCCGCCGCGCAGCTCGCGGCCGCGCAGCGAACCGGCGCGCATGCTCGCGTAGAGCGCCTCGGCCGCCTCGATCGCCTGGCGCTCCGCCTTCACGCGCACGCTCACGAAGCCGGTGATGTGCCCGTTCTCCTTGATGGGCGTCACGTTGGCGCGCACCCAGTAGAAGCCGCCGTCCTTGCGCCGGTTCTTCACCAGGCCGTTCCAGGGCTCGCCGGCCTTGATCGTGCGCCACATGTCGGCGAAGGCCGCCTTGGGCATGTCCGCTGCGCAGGAATCCCTCGTTGGCGAAGGTGATGCAGCTGGAGGGATCGGTGCGGGTGATGATGATCTCGTCGTCGGCCAGGACGTATTCCTGTCCGTTCAGGCGGGTGTCGTGTCTCAAGTCGCGGCTCCGGTCGTGGGGGGCTGTGGCGTGGCGTTCCGCGGGGCAAGTGGTCCCCGCTGGCGATACCGCGCCAGGGGGCCAAAACGGCACGATCGCGCCGGACTTTGGCCCCGCCCGGCCGGCGCGGCGGCTGCGGCCGCCCGGCAGGGACCCGCCCGCCGGCTGCACGGGGCCGCCGGAAGGGGGGATTCGCGGTAAAATCGCGGTCTTTGACCGGCCCGAGGCCCACAGGAACATGCTCAGCGGCAGCTTGGTGGCGATCGTCACGCCCATGCAGGCGGACGGCACGCTCGACATACCCGGTTTCAAGGCGCTCCTGGACTGGCACGTCGCCGAGGGCACCGACGGCATCGTCGTCGTGGGCACGACGGGCGAATCGCCCACCGTGGACGTGGACGAGCACTGCCTGCTCATCAAGACGGCCGTCGAGCATTGCCGCGGCCGCGTGCCGGTGATCGCGGGCACGGGCGCCAACTCCACGACCGAGGCCATCGAGCTCGCGAACTTCGCGAGGCAGGTGGGGGCGGACTACTCGCTTTCCGTGGTGCCGTACTACAACAAGCCCTCGCAGGAGGGGCTGTACCGGCACTTCAAGGCCATCGCCGAGGCGGTGGACCTGCCGATGATCCTGTACAACGTGCCCGGGCGCACCGTCGCGGACCTGTCGAACGACACGGTGCTGCGCCTGGCCCAGGTGCCGGGCATCGTGGGCATCAAGGACGCCACCGGCAACCTGGACCGCGGCGCCGAGCTGCTCAAGCGCAAGCCGGCCGCCTTCCGGGTCTATTCGGGCGACGACGGCAGCGCGCTCGCCTACATGCTCCTCGGGGCGAACGGCGACATCTCGGTGACCGCCAACGTGGCCCCGCGCGCGATGCACGAGATGTGCGCGGCCGCGCTCGCCGGCGAGGCGAAGAAGGCCATCGCGATCAACGAGCGGCTCATCGGCCTGCACCAGAAGCTCTTCGTCGAGGCGAACCCGATCCCCGTGAAGTGGGCCCTGGCGCGGATGGGCCGCATCCCCGAGGGCATCCGCCTGCCGCTCACGCCGCTCGCCCCCGCCTACCACGACATCGTCACCGGCGCGCTCCGTGACGCCGGCTGCATCTCCTGAACCGCAGCATCCCCCAGGCTCCCAGACCCATGACAAGCATTCGCAAGCTCGCCCTGCTGCTCGCCCCGCTCCTCGTCGCGGGGGGCTGCGGCTTCTTCGGCGGCAAGACCCCCGAGTACCAGAACGCCAGCCGCTCGCGCGAGCTGCCGCTCGAGGTGCCCCCCGACCTCACCACGCCCACCGCGGACGAGCGCTTCGCCGTGAACGACCCGAAGGCGAGCACCTCGTACTCGCAGTACAACCGCGACCGCAGCGGCGCCCGCCAGGGCACCCCCGTCGCGGGCACCGGCGTCTCGGTGCTGCCGCCCATCGCCAACGCGCGCATCGAGCGCGGCGGCGACCAGCGCTGGATCGTCGCCAAGGCCGACCCGGCGCAGGTCTGGCCCGTCGTGCGCGAGTTCTGGCAGGACAACGGCTTCGTCATCGCGCGCGAGACGCCCGAGGCCGGCATCCTCGAGACGAACTGGCGCGACACGCGCGCGGTCATCGAGACCACCGGCCTGCGCGGCGTGCTGAACCGCTCCATGCCCGGGATGTTCACCTCGAGCGAGCGCGACCGCTTCCGCACGCGCCTGGAGAAGGGCCTGGAACCGGGAACCACCGAGATCTACGTGAGCCACCGCGGCCTCCAGGAGGTCTTCACCAGCCAGCTCGAGGACACGACGAAGTGGGTGCCGCGCGGCACCGGCACGGACCGGGACCTCGAGGCCGAGATGCTCGGCCGCCTGCTGGTGAAGCTCGGCGAGCCCTCGCGCAAGGGTTCCCCGGCCCCCGCCCCGGCGACGCCGGGCAGCAAGCCCGCGCCGGCGAGCACCGTCGCCGCGGCCGCCCCCGGGCCGGTCAACGCCGCGCTCGAGGGCAGCGCGCTGGTGGTGAACGACGGCTTCGAGCGCGCCTGGCGCCGCGTGGGCCTCGCGCTCGACCGCACCGGCTTCACGGTCGTGGACCGCGACCGCTCCAAGGGCGTCTACTTCGTGCGCTACATCGACCCGGACGCGGACCGTTCCGCGACCTCGAACGAGGGCTTCCTGGACAAGCTGGCCTTCTGGAAGCCCACGCCCAAGTCCGAGCAGCCGCAGTTCCGAATCAGCGTGGCGGAGGCCGGCGGCGCGCGCTCCAAGGTCGAGGTGCAGAACGCGAAGGGCGAACCGGAGGCCACGCCGACCGGCAAGCGCATCCTCTCGCTCCTGTTCGAGCAGCTGAAGTAGCGGGCCGGGTGGGGCTGCGCTTCGCCTCCCTCGGGAGCGGCAGTTCGGGCAACGGCCTCGTCGTCGAATGCGGCGGCACCCGCGTCCTCATGGATTGCGGCTTCGGCCTGGGCGACACGGCCGCCCGCCTGGCGCGGCTCTCGCTCCGGCCGGCCGACCTGGCCGCCATCGTCGTCACGCACGAGCACACGGACCACCTGGGCGGGGTCGGGCGCTTCGCCAGGCGCCACGCGATCCCGGTGCACCTCACCCGCGGCACCGCGCTCTCGCTGCCGATCGACTTCCCGGCGAGCCTCGTGCGCTTCATCGATCCCCATGCCCCGTTCGCGATCGACGCGATCGGCGTCGACCCGTTTCCCGTCCCGCACGACGCGCGCGAGCCCGTTCAGTACGTGTTCAGCGATGGCGCGGTGCGCCTGGCGGCGGTCACGGACCTGGGCATGCCCACGGCCCACGTGCTGGAGAAGCTGAGCGGGTGCGAGGCGCTGGTGCTCGAGACCAACCACGACGCGACGATGCTCGAGCAGGGCAGCTACCCCCGGGCGCTCAAGGAGCGCGTCGGTGGCCGGTTCGGGCACCTGTCGAACGCGCAGGCGGCGGACATCCTCGCGGGCATCGACCGCTCGCGCCTGAGGCACGTGGTGGCCGCGCACCTGTCGAAGGAGAACAACCGGCCCGAGCTCGCCGTGGCCGCCCTGGCCGGCGCCCTCGGCTGCGAGGCCCACTGGGTGGGCGTCGCGAGCCAGGACGAGGGCTTCGGCTGGCGCGAGATCTAGCGCCCCCCCGCGGGCCTGGCGGGCGCGGGCGCGGCCGGCGCGAAGCCGGCGGGAACGGGCAACGGGCCCGGCGGCATGCCGCGCAATTCGCTATGCTTGCCTGACGCGCATTGCCCCGATGCCGGAAACAGGTATGCAAGCCGCCCCTCGCCCGTCCGTCGCCACGAAAGCGCCCCCCGTGGCGCTCGACCAGTTCGTCTCGAAGGTGACGCTGCAACTCATCACCTTCTTCGCCTTCGCCTCGGCGGTCGCGGCCTTGATCCTCATGCCGCACCCCTCGAACGGCCCGCTTTCGCACTGGGTCGTCATCCCCTTCTCCGTCATGGTCTCCTCCGCGGCCGCCTACGCGCTCGCCATGCGGGGCCACGCGCGCCTGGGCGCCCTGATCGCGCTGGTGGCCTGCTACCTGGCGCTGGTGTGGTACGTCACCTATACCGGCCTGGGCCTGCGCAGCTACTCGCTCGCGCTCCTGGGCGTGATGGTCGCCGCCTCCGGCACGTTGATCGGGCAGCGCGCGGGCATCGCGGCGACGGGCATCGCGATCGCGACGATCGTGGCCCTGTATTTCCTGGAGACTTCCGGGCGCGTCACCGACTTCGCCGTGGTGAACTCGATCGCCTCCATCAACGTCGCCGTGGTGTACAGCATCGCGCTCGCCGCCATCGGCACGATCTCGCTCGCCTTCACGAACGCCCTGGCGCAGTCCGTCGCGGTCACCCGCCTGCAGGAGGCGCAGTTCCGGCAGTTGATCGAGACCACGCCGCTGGGCTACGTCGTCCATCGCGAGGGTCGCGTCGTGCTCGCCAATCGCCAGGCGGCGCTCGGCTCCGGCCATGCCGATCCGCAGGCCATGGTCGGCCTCGACGTGAACGTCCTCCTGCCCCGGACCGCGGTGGAGATCACCCAGGACCGGATCGCCCGCGCCGGGCGGCTGCCGAGCGGCGAATCGCTGCCGCCGATCGAGCACGACATCCCCCAGCCCGGAGGCGGCACCCGCCGGATCGAGGCCGTGACGATGCCCGTCGACCTGCCCGACGGTCCCGCGGTCCTCACCATCGTGCGCGACGTCACGGACGAGCGCGCGGCCACGGCGGCGCTCGCCGAGGCCAAGATCGCGGCCGAGCTCGCCAACTCCGCCAAGAGCGAGTTCCTGGCCACGATGAGCCACGAGCTTCGGACGCCGCTCAACGCCGTCGTCGGCCTCGCGCAGATGGCCCGGCAGCCCGGGCTGGAGGCCGGGCTGCGCGACGACTACCTCGCCAAGATCGGCGTCTCGTCGAACTCGCTGCTCGAGCTCATCAACGACATCCTCGACCTGTCCAAGATCGAGGCAGGCGCGCTCCCGATCGAGCACGTGGCCTTCGACCCTCGCCTGGAGATCGCGCGCGTGATCCGCATCCACGCGAGCGGCGCCGCCGCGCGCGGCCTGGCGCTTTCCGCGCGCGTCGCGGACGAGGTGCCCGCGGCGCTCGTGGGCGATCCCCTGCGCCTGCGGCAGGTGGTCGGCAACTTCGTCTCGAACGCGATCAAGTTCACGCCCTCGGGGCGCGTCGACGTGCACCTCTCGACGGCCGGCCCGCACCGCATCCGACTCGAGGTGAGGGACACCGGCATCGGCATCGACGAGGACGTGCGGGAGCGGCTCTTCCAGCCGTTCTCGCAAGCGGACAGCTCGACCACGAGGCGCTATGGCGGCACGGGCCTGGGGCTCGCCGTCTGCCGGCGCATCGTCGAGCGGATGGGCGGGCACATCGGTTTCGAGTCCCGTCCGGGCGCGGGCAGCACGTTCTGGATCGAGCTGCCCACGCCGGCGGCGCCGGGGCCGGTACCGTCCGAGGCGCCGCCGCTTGCGCCCTCGATGCGGCCGGACCTGCGCGAGGCGCGCGTGCTGCTCGTCGAGGACAACGAGGTCAACCAGATCGTCGCCGTCGCCGCCCTGGAATCCATCGGCGTCCGGCCGCAGGCCGTCTCGAGCGGCGAGGAGGCGCTCGCCGCGTTCGACGGCGGTGCCCGCTTCGACGCGGTGCTCATGGACCTGCACATGCCCGGGATGGACGGTTTCGCGACCACGCGCGCCATCCGGGAACGCTATGCCGCGGCCGAGTTGCCCGTCATCGCGCTGACGGCCGCCGCCTTCGAGGACGATCGCGCGCGCTGCGAGGCGGCGGGGATGAACGACTACGTCACGAAGCCCTTCGAGTTCGAGCGCCTGAAGGCCGTGCTGGAGCGGTGGGTGCGCCCGGATCCGGCTCGCGCCGTCGCGGCCGATGCCGCCGGCGCAGGCGTTGGCCGGTCGCCGTCAGGCGGCTGAGTTCATCGCGGGCGGATCGGTCCCGGTTCAACGGGCACGCCCGGAGTTCGCGGGCGTTGAGCGCCTGCGTTCCCGGGATT
>JBGAOO010000418.1:0-2301 GCA_044221765.1 Usitatibacteraceae bacterium
TATCCGCCCGGCGGCGGCTGCTCAAGGGGCCGTGCGACGGAATGCGCCGTTCGGGGGGCGAAATGCAGCGGGAACACCCTGCCCCGGCGCATTGTGCAGCGCAGCAGGCGGGTATATAGTCCGCGTCCACTTGCGCGGGGATTCCGTCCGGCGCGGGAGCGATCGTTTGAGTGCCCCAGCAGCACCTGTCCCATCCCCGCACGGCGCCGGCAGGGCATTCGCGCCGCTCGTCCTCGGCGCGCTGGGCATCGTCTTCGGCGACATCGGCACCAGCCCGCTCTACGCGCTCAAGGAGTGCTTCAATCCCGAGCACGGCGTCGCCCTCAACCCGGCGAACGTGATGGGCCTGCTCTCGCTCATCACCTGGTCGATGGCCTGGGTCATCGCGTACAAGTACCTGTCCCTCATGATGCGCGCCGACAACAACGGCGAAGGCGGCATCCTCGCCCTGCTCGCGCTCGCGCTGCGCGGGCTGCCCGAGCGCGGCCGGCTTCGCCTGGTCGTGGTCGGCGTGGGCATCTTCGGCGCGGCGATGTTCTACGGCGACAGCATGATCACGCCCGCCATCTCCGTGCTCTCCGCGGTCGAGGGCCTCGCGATCGCCACGCCGGTGTTCGCGAACTGGGTCGTGCCGATCACCATCGTCATCCTCGCCGCGCTCTTCCTGATCCAGCGCCGCGGCACGGCCAGCGTGGGCGCCCTCTTCGGCCCCGTGACCCTCCTGTGGTTCGTCACGATCGGCGCGCTGGGGCTGTGGCGCATCGGCGACCACCCGGACATCCTCCTCGCGCTCAACCCGCTGAAGGCGCTGGGCTTCCTGTACGCCCATCCGATGGCGGGCTTCCTGGTGCTGGGCGCGGTGTTCCTCGCGCTCACCGGGGGCGAGGCGCTCTACGCGGACATGGGGCACTTCGGCAAGCGGCCGATCCGCTATGCCTGGTTCGGCCTGGTGATGCCCGCCCTGCTGCTCAACTACTACGGCCAGGGCGCCTTCGTGCTCGCCAATCCCGAGGCGATCAAGAACCCCTTCTACCTCATGGTGCCCGAGTGGGGCGTGCTGCCGATGGTCGCGCTCGCCACGGCCGCGACGGTCATCGCCTCGCAGGCGGTGATCTCGGGCGCCTTCTCGATGACGCGCCAGGCGATCCTGCTGGGCTACCTGCCGCGGCTGAAGATCCTGCACACCTCGACCCGGGAAATCGGCCAGATCTACGTGCCGTTCGTGAACTGGGTGCTCTTCGTCGCCGTCGTGCTGCTCGTGGCCGGGTTCAAGTCCTCCGGCAATCTCGCGAACGCCTACGGCATCGCCGTCGCCGCCACGATGGTGATCGAGTGCGCGCTCGCGATGGTCGTCGCGCGCAGGCTCTGGAAGTGGTCGCAGGCGGCCACGATCGCGGTCATCGGCTCGATGATGTGCGTCGACCTCGCCTTCCTCGCCTCGAACGCGACCAAGATCCTCTCCGGCGGCTGGTTCCCGCTGCTCATCGGCGCCGCCTGCTACACGCTGCTCATCACGTGGAAGCGCGGGCGAACGCTGCTCATGCGCCGCCTGGCCGAGCAGGGCATCCCGCTCGAGCCCTTCCTCGAGAGCCTCGCGCTCAGCCCGCCGGTGCGCGTGCCCGGCACCGCGATCTTCATGACCAGCACGATGGAGACGGTGCCCTCGGCGCTCCTGCACAACCTCAAGCACAACAAGGTGCTGCACGAGCGCGTGGTCTTCCTCACCGTCGTGACGCACGACGTGCCGGTGGTGCCCGTCGAGGACCGCATCCAGCTCAAGCGGATGATGGACGGCTTCTGGAAGGTCGAGGCGTGGTACGGCTTCAAGGAGCAACCGAACGTGGAGGACATCCTCAACTCGTGCCGGCTGCGCTACGGGCTGGGCTTCGACGCGATGGAGACGTCCTTCTTCCTCTCGCGCGAGACGATCGTGGCCGGCGAGCGCCCCGGCATGGCCACCTGGCGCGACCACGTGTTCGCCTGGATGAGCCGCAACGCCACGCGCGCCACCGACTTCTTCAACATCCCGATCAACCGCGTGGTCGAGCTCGGCACCCACGTGGACATCTGAGCCCGCGGCCGCCGGTCAACGGCGGGCGGGCGTTTTGCGTTATTTTGTCGGTTTGGGCGGCCCGTCCGGGCCCCCGCATGCAAGGAGAGCACCATGAGCAGCCCCGCCCCCGGCGCCGTCGAAAAATCCGGCACCAGTCCCGCCCTCATCGTGGGCGCCATCGCGGTCGTCGTGTTCGGCGGCGCCGGCGCCGCCTCCTATCTCGGCTGGCTTCCCGGCAGTGGCCCTTC
>JBGAOO010000041.1:0-19174 GCA_044221765.1 Usitatibacteraceae bacterium
ACTCCTCTTTCAGGCTGCCGCACACGTAGGCCCCGCCGGGCGCGACGACGCCGGGCAGGCCCAGGTGGGCCGCGGCCATCCACCGGGCGACCACATCGTTGGGCCGGTGCCCGGGCAGCAACAGGCCCACGAGGTCCGCCGCCGGCGCGTGGACGGCGGACGCCGCCGTCGCCGGGGGCGAGGCGGGAAGGAGCGCCACGCCGGCGCCGCCGATCGCGACGAGGGCCACGGTGAGGAGCGCCCCGAGCAGGCGGATGTCGCGGCGCGCCGGGTTCATATCGCCCCCTTGTGCAGCGCCGTCGAGACGAAGGGAATGCCGAAGAACGTGAGGATCGCGAGCGCGAACACGACGACGACCGCGAGCGCCGTGGTGCGGGGCGCGAAGCGCAGCGACAGGCGCGCGTGCAGCAGCGCCGCCAGCGAGAGCCAGGTGAGGAAGGACCAGGTCTCGAGCGGGTCCCACGCCCAGTAGCGCCCCCAGGCGTCCTGCGCCCAGATCGCGCCCGTCACGAGCATGAGCGACTCGAAGACGAAGGCGAGCGCGAGGAAGCGAAGCAGCAGGTGCTCGGCATCGGCCTCGCCGCCCAGGCCCGCCGAGCGCAGCGCCCGCTCGCCCGCGGGCCCGGCGCGCATGAGCGCGCCGAGCGCGGCGGCCACCAGCAAGGCGCCCAGGAAGACCTTCCCGAAGCCCACGTGCGCGTAGAGCCAGAGCGTGCGGTACGTGGCGGGGAAGTGCCCGTCGTCCGGGTGCGTGGCGAGCATCCAGGCCATGAGCACGAAGATGAACGGCAGCGCGACCGAGGCGGCCGGCCGCACGGCGCGCACGCCCACGTAGGCGGCCAGGAAGACGAGCGTGAGGCTCCAGACGTTGCTCGAGAGCACCTCGAACATCGAGATGAAGGGGCCGTGCCCGACGCGCTCCCAGCGCATCGCGAGCGAGGCCGTGTGCGCGAGCAGCCCCCCGGCCAGCAGGAAGGCGACCGCGCCCTCCAGCCGGCGGCGCAGCACGGTGCCCGCCACGGCGAAGGAGCCGGCGAGGCCGTAGCCCGCCACGGCGGCGCCCAGCAGCTGCGCTTCCATCAGGGCGCCCCTCGCGGCCTGCCCAGGCGGCGCCAGAAGAACGCCGAGAGGGCGAGGATCGCGACCGCCGCGGCCGCGAGCAGCCACGGCAGCGTCGGATCGTAGAAGACCTTGTAGCCCATCCACGCGGTGAGCCCCTCGTACACCAGCAGGCCCTCGGGCAGGGCCACGGTGTCGCCGGGCCGCAGCTCACGCCGGTCCGCGCCCGTCACGAGGACCAGGCGATGCGCACCGGGCACCCGGAAGCTCGAGGCCCGCGTG
The DNA here is from genome assembly GCA_044221765.1 of Usitatibacteraceae bacterium. Lineage (GTDB taxonomy): Bacteria > Pseudomonadota > Gammaproteobacteria > Burkholderiales > Usitatibacteraceae > FEB-7. The sequence goes on from JBGAOO010000041.1 coordinate 1,342, forward strand.
GGATCGATGGCGGGTGCCTCGAGGTCGAGCATCACCCACGCCTCGCGCGCCGTGCCCGGGATGCGCCAGGACTGCGCCTGGCGATGCTCGTGCATCGGGTAGGCGGGCAGGTGGACGGTCCCGCGCTCGGCGGGGCGGCCGTCGCGCGGCACCCAGCGCAGGACGACCGCGAAGCCCTTGTTGGGCGTGGTGTAGAAGCGGTAGCCCTCGAGCACGAGCGGGTCGATGTCGCCGATGCGCACGCTCGCGACGCGCCCGTCGTCGCCGAAGACGCGCACGTCGTTGGCCGTGCGGCCGCGTCGCCAGCCCTCGGCGTAGTCGATCGTGAAGCCGTCGTTCACGAAGCGCAGGCGCGAGAGCCGGTCCGGGTGCAGCGGCCCCGCCTCGCGCGTGAGCAGCTGCCCGTCGAAGACCTCGCCCTGCGCGAGCTCGAGGGTGCCCGTGAGCGTGGCGAGCCGCCCGAGCGCGGCGAGCGCGAGCAGGGCGAGCAGCGCCAGGTGGAAGACGAAGAGCGCGAAGTCCGCGCGCAGGCGGGGCTGGGTGAGCAGGGCCGCGAGCCCCCCCGCCACCTGCGCGTGGGCGATCACGGCCACGGCCACCAGGCCGAGCGACGCGAGCGTGAGGCGCGTGGACCCCAGGGCGCGCGCCGCGCGCACCGCCACGTTGCCGCTGGCCGGCAGGCTCGTCGCGTTCATGGCGCGTTCTGGCAGTTCTCGCTCGAGTCGCGCATCCAGTCGCGACCCGAGACGCCGTTGCCGGGGGCGCCGGCCGAGCCGCAGTCCGCCTCGCGCCACAGGCCGCTCGAGGCGAAGCGACGGACCTTGAGGACGGCGTTCATGTAGTACGGGCCGTTGTTGTAGGCGGCCGTGGTGTTGTTGCGCACCTGCGTGCCGGGGGCGAGGCCGGCCTCGGGCCCGACGTCGTTCAGGTTCACGAGGAAGGCCTTGTTCTTCCAGCCGTGGGGCACGGCCACGTGGCACCAGTTGCAGCGCATGCCGCCGATCTTGTCGGCGTGGTAGGTGTGCAGGTCGCCGCGTCCCTTGTCGTTGGGATCGTTGAAGAAGCCCGTGCGCTGGCCGCCCGCGCCGGCGTAGGCGTTGTAGTCGTGGCACTTGAAGCAGAGCCCGGTGCCCTGCTGCCCGGAACCGGTCGCGTTGTTCCACGTGCCCTTCAGCAGGAAGTTGTTCGTCGAGCCGTGCGGGCCCCAGGGGCTGCCGTTCTCCCCGCCCGCCGGCTGGATCGTGCCGGCGCCCGTGTTCGAGCCGTGGCAGTCCGTGCAGTAGATCGTCTGCGTGCCCACCGCGTTGCTGAACGGGGAGAGCCAGCGGCCGGCGATGTTGGTGCCGTTGCCGCGGATCGTGCCGGTGCGTCCCGTCGCGTCGATCACCGGGTGCCACGAGCGGTGGTTGTTCGTCGCGTACGCGGCCGCGGCGCCGGAATCCGTGGTGCTCGTCTCGCCGCGGTGCGTGAAGGGCGCCTGGAACTCGCGGGCCTGGTTCGTGTACTGCGAGAGGTTGTTCGTGCCGAAGGGCGTGCCGCCCGGATAGCCCAGGGAAGGACGCGAGCCGACCGGGTGGATGTTGTTGTCCGAGAAGCCGTAGTCGGAGTGGCACTTCAGGCAGATCTGGTACTCGCGCGTCACGTAGGGCGCGGAGGCGCTCGTGTCCACGCTCGCGCCCGGGTCGCCGCGCTTCACCGTGTACCCGGCCGGCAGGTTCTGGAAGCTCGCGCTGCCGTAGACCGGCTCCACGCCCCAGCTGCCGCGCAGCACGCCCGAGGCGATGTTCGTGACGAGCGTGCCGGCCGCGGCCGTGCGGTCGTGCGTGCCGGCCGCATCCGGCGTGCCGGAGAGCGAGCCGGGCGGGTTGCCCGTGAAGGCGCGGAACTTCACGACGCGGTGGGGGTTGTGGCAGTCCGTGCACTCGGCGTGGCGATTGCCGGCGTTGCCCACGCCCAGCTTCGTGCGCGGCTCGAGGAAGTCCTTGCCGCAGGCGCTCGCGGGCCCGGTGCAGTCGATGAAGCCCGGGTCGGAGAAGTTGGCGGAGATGTCGTGCACCTCGCTGCCGGCCGGCTGGTCGGCGGAGCGGATGGGCATGCGCCGCGGGAGCTGGAAATCCGTGCGGATGTCGGGCACCGTCGTCGTGGGCGTGACGATGCTCTGCGCGGCGCTCGCATGGCACTGGTAGCACGTCTCCTCGATGGCCGAGGCGCCGGCCGACTTGGGCACCGCGACGCTGTCGGTGCCCTCGCGCGCGAGGCGGCGCGCGCCGGGCACGGTGTGGGTGTCGTGGCAGTTCAGGCAGGCCGCGCGCCACACGGGCAGCCCGGCGGGGAATTCGCGCTGCGTCGCGGCGGCGGCGGTGTAGGCCTGCGTGGCGACCAGCGGGTTGGCGTGCGCGGAATAGGCCCAGGTGCCCGCCGCGAGGTTCTTGTCGTGGCAGGTGATGCAGAGGATGTCGCTCGCCGGGTTGTGCACCGCGGAGGGCGGCGCTTCCTGGAATCGGTTCTGGCGCAGGAACTTCTGGTTGCCCTTGGCCGGATCGGTCTCGCGCCGGTGCGGGTCGTGGCAGGTCGCGCACTGCACCTGGCCCGTGCCGCCGGCGCCGGTGGGCTCGAGCGGCAGCTCGGGCCGGTAGCCGGCGTGGCGCACGCCGAGCACCGTGCCGCTGCCCCCGGGGTACTGCTGGTTCGCGTCCACCACGCGCAGCTCGCCGTCGCGCACCGCCAGCGCGTTCGTGTACGAGACCGAGATCGGGTGGTCGTTGGTGAGGTCCGTGCCCAGGTTGCGCGTGAAGCCCGTGCCGGTCCCGCTGCCGGGGGGCATCGCCCCGCCCGCCCCCGTGCCGGTCATGGGGATCGAGACCGTCCCGGGCACCGACGCCGAGCCCACGCCGTTCAGCACGCTCACGTTGCCGATCGCGACCGTGCCGTCGTGGCAGGACAGGCACAGCTTCGAGCTGCCGCCGGGCTGCTCGAGCGCGCCCTGGATCGCCTGGGCGTCCAGGGAGGCGGAGGCGTAGGGCGTGTACACGGTGGTGCCCAGGCTGCGGTTCCAGAGCGGCGTCACGCCGGGCGTCGCGCCGTGGGGCGTGTGGCAGAAGACGCACACCTGGCTCTCGCTCGTGCTGCGCACCGTGCCCGGCCCCGAGACGGACAGGTTGTGCTTGGTGTTGCGGATGTCCGAGATGCCGGCGGCCGGCAGCAGCGCGGAGCTCGCCCCGAGCAGGGCGGCCACCGCGCCGATCGCGACGAGCGCGCGCACGGGCCTAGGGCTGGCCATCGGCATCGCCTCCCAGGAACTGGAACACCACGACGCGGCCATTGAACATGTCGGCCACGTACACGCGGTCGCGCTCGTCCGTCCACAGGCCCGAGGGCAGGTAGAACTGCCCCTCGCCGCGACCCAGCCCCCCGATGGGAAGCAGGAAGCGGCCCTCGCGGTCGTACACGAGCAGGTGGTCGAAGTAGGACTCGATCACGTAGATGTTGCCGGCCGAGTCCGTCGCCACGCCCTTGGGGCGCACCAGCTGCCCCACGTAGAGCCCGCGCGCGCCGATCACCAGGCGCGGCTTCGCCTGCCCGCGCGCGAACACCTGCACGCGGCCGTTCATCGTGTCCGCCACGTAGAGGTCGCCGCCGCGGAACCACAGGTGCGTCGGGAAATTGAACTCGCCCTCGGCCTCGCCGCGCCGGCCGAAGCGGCGCAGCGGCGTGCCCGCGGCATCGAAGACGCGGATCTCGTGCGCCGCGGTGTCGGCCACGTAGAGCTCGCCGCGCTCCCGGTCGAGCGCGAGGCCCGTGGGCCGGCCGAGCTGGCCCTCGCCGATGCGCCGCACCGTGCGGCCCTCGCCATCGAGCTCCACCACCGCGCCCAGCGCCGCATCGGCCACGAAGAGCGAGCGCCCGGGACCGCAGGCGATGCCCGCCGGCGAGGCGAAGCGCCGGGCGCCGTACGCGAACTCGTAGACCTCGAGGCCGCCCTCGGGCTTGAAGGCGAACACGCCGCCGCGGCCCGGATCGGCGACGACGATGCGCCCGCACCCTTCCGAAGCGCCGGCGGAGGGCCGAAGCAGCTCCTCGCGTGTCTCGCCGCCACCCAGGCCCGCGATCCATTCGAGCGCGCCGCGCAGGCCGCCCCGGTCCCGGCCGCCCGCCGCGTCGTAGTTCGCCTCGCCGATGAGCACGCCTTCCTGCCGGTAGCGCGGCACCTCGGGCGCGTGGGGCCAGGTGCGCAGCGCGCGCCCGGGCTCCGCATCGAGCCGCAGCACGGAGGGCGCGGGCGCGGCGCAGGCGGCGATGCCGATCGCGGCGGCGCCGGCGGCGATGCGCGCGAGAAGGCCTGCCGCGGGCGCCCAGCGCATCACCACACCCCCGGCCCGAGCGTCGCGTGCCCGCCCTGGATGCCCGGCCGCAGGCCCGGCTTGCCCGAGTGGCACAGGTCGCAGCGATCCGTCGCCCACGCCACCTGCCCGTTGTGGCACATCCCGCAGAACTTGCCCTCGACGATCTCCTTCATCGTCACGTCGTTGGACCCGGCACGCATGCGAAAGCCCAGCTCGGAGTGGCACACCTTGCAGCGGAAGCGGATGCGGTGGAACCAGTGCGGGAAGACGACCGGGCGCACGCCCTCGGCCTCGGCGCGGCGGTTGAGCACCACGTCGCCGTACTCGGCGAGCGTCGGGAGCGCCGGGACCGCGCAGAAAGCGAACGCGATCAGCGTGAAGAGGCCGCGCGGGTTCACGGGACCGCCTTCGCCGGCGCGGGCACGTGGCCCGGTGCCGGCCCGCCCCCGCGGGAGGCACGCGGCACGCTGTGGCAGCGGTTGCATTCGGTGAGCGGGAAGGCGACGGCGCCATGGCACAGCCCGCACTGCTCGCCCTGGAGGATGCGGCGCATGTCGAGCTTGTTGGCGCCCGTCTTCGAGACGAACGGCGCCTCGTGGCAGTTGCTGCAGTCGAGCCACAGCGTGTGCGCGCGGTGGGGGAAGCGCACGATGGGCGTGCCGCCGTTCAGGTTGAGGAAGATGTCGTCCTCGCGCAGGCGCACCTCGGTGCCTTCGAGCAGGTTCGTGCGCGGGGCGATCTCGCCGCGCTCGAGCGACTGCACCCAGCGCACCTGGTTGCCGGCCCCGTCGGGCGCCAGGCGCGAGAGGGCCTCGCGCGGCTCCTGCAGCTGGCGCGTGCCCGGGCTCGCCGGATCGTGCACGCCGTCCTTCGCGAGCGGGATCCAGCGGCGCGAGTCCGGCTGCGCCCACGCGGCCGCCGCCGCGAGCAGCGCGAGCCCGAGCGCGAGGGCCGTCCAAGGGCGCGTCGCCTTCACCCGGGGATGTAGATGCCGGCCGCGCGGATGGCGCGCACCAGCTCCTTCGTCGATTCCTCGAGCAGGCCCACGGCCTCGGCCCAGGCGCCCTCGCCCGCGCGCCGCTCCGCCCTCGCGCGAAGGGACTGCGCCTGCGCGGAGGCGGCCTGCATGCCCGCGGCCTTGCCCGAGTCCGCGACGAGCAGCCTGAGGAGCATGAGGTGGGTGTCGTTGCGGTCCACCTCGTAGCGGTACTCCTCCTCCTTGGTGGCGAAGTCGAGCGAGCGCACGAGCGTGTCGCCGCCGCGCATCGACCCGATCGAGGCCTTGGCCACGAGGTAGGCGCGCTCGAGCGTGCCGCGCGCCTTCGCGAGGTCGCCCGCGCCCGCCTCGCGCTCGGCCTGGGCGATGAGCTCGTCGATGGCCTTCGAGGTCTCGGCGGCGCCCGCCACGCCCTTCTTCTCGAGCGCGATGCGCCGCTGCGCCGCGGCCAGGGACTTCGCGCTCTCCAGGCGCGCGTCGTAGTCGGCGCGCTGCTTGTCCGCGACGACGGTCTCGGCGCCGGCCAGGCGCACGCCCTCGAACAGGGCGAGGCTCGCCAGCGGGAGCAGGCGCGAGGCCGTATCGAGGTCGCCGGCCTTGAACGCTTCGGCCGCCTTGCGATGGATCTCGCGTGCCCGTTCCCGGTGGACGCGGGCCTGCGCGTTGCCCGCCGCCTCGATCTGCTTCGCGGCCGACGAGCGCTCGAGGAGGGTCTCGACCGCCGCGATGCGCCGCTCGAGCTGCACGCGATCGATGGCCTGCGCCGAGGCGGCGGTGGCGGCGGCGAGGAGCGCCGCGAGGAGGAGGGATTTCATGGGGGCGAGGCTCCGGCGTCCTTGGGCATGACGAGGCCGGCCGCCGCGAGGGCGGCCTGGAGATAGGTGGTGCCGCTCTTGAGCGCGTCGATGGCCGGGGCGAACTGCTTCGTGCCCGCCAGGCGCTCGGCCTCGGCGAGGTGGGTGCGGTTGGAGGCGACGTAGCGCTCGACGAGCACGAGCGCCTCGCGTCGCGGCTTGAGCTCGGCCAGGGCGACGGGGACGAGGTCGCGGTAGGACCGGTTGCGGTCGAGTTCCCACGCGTACTCGTCGGCGGGCGTGTCGAACTTCGTCGAGTACTGGATCGTCGCCGATCCCAGCAGGGTGTTGAGCCCGGCCATCAGCTCGCGCTCGGCCTTCTCGAGCGCCGCGACGGCCTGGGCGTCGCGCTCGGCGGCGGCATGGCCCTTCGCCTCGTCGACCCGCGCCCGCGCGGCCTCCAGGCGTGCGTCCGACACGGGCGTGCCGCGCGCGAGCCCTTTCGCCCGCGCGAGGTTCGTCTCGTAGGAGCCGGCGAGCGTCTCGACCGTGCGCGTGAGGCTCGCGTAGCGCACGCGCTGGTCCACCGCGCGCGCGGCGGTGTCGGGCACGAGCTGGCGCGCCTTGCCCACGGCCCACATCGCCGCGTTGAGCTCGGCATCGGCTTCCTGGAGCGAGCCGGCCTCGGCGAGCGCGACGGCGCGCGCATGCTGCGCCCGGGCCCGCGAGTAATGCGAGCGAGCCTCCTCGTTGCCGCTCGCGAGGATGCGCTGCTCGGCGGGCGAGTCGAGGACGAGGCGGCGCACGAGCGCCTCCTTCTGGTCGAACGCGCGCCGCTCGGGCGCGGCGGCCGTCCCCTGCCCGAGGGCGAGCGCGCCCGAGAACGCCGCGAGCGCGCAGGCCGCCCGCGCGCCCGGTGTCACGGCTTCGCCCCGGCCACCGCGGCGGCGGGCAGGACCGAGTCCTTCTTCTTCGAGTGGCACAGCCGGCACTCGGACACCGGGAAGGCCACCTTGCCGTGGCACACGCCGCACTTCTGCCCGAGCATGATCGAGGCCATGCTGATCTGGTTGGCGCCCTTCTGCGGGATGAAGATCTGCGGGTGGCAATTGGAGCAGTCGAGCCACTCGGTGTGCTGCTTGTGCGGGTAGACGACGTCGGGCATGGAGCCCTTCACCTCGCGCACGATGTTCAGGTCCATCACCACCGCGTTCGCGGCGGGGTCGTCGCGGTCCCAGCGCGGCTTGATCTTGCCGCCCTCGAGCGAGGACACCCAGTTCACCCGGTTCCCCGCGCCCAGGGGCGTCATGCCGCCCAGCGCGACGAGCGGCGGCTGGAGCGCGTGCGTGCCGGTGTTGGCCGGATCGTGGATGCCGTCCTCGGCCGGTGGCGCGTTGCGCTTGCCGGGCGCGGCGAGCAGGCGGTTGAAGGCGTTCGGGTCCGCCGCGGCCGGGGCCTTCGGCGCGGGCGCGGGCACGGCGAGCGGCACCGTCGGCGGCACGACCGGCGGCGCGGGCGCGGTCACCACCGCCACCGGCGCGGCGGCGGCCACCTGCGTCGGCGCGGAGGCCGCGGCGGGCGCGGCGGCGGTGTCGGCCGCGGGAAAACCGGCCGCCGCGAGCAGGTAGTCCACGGCCGCCTTCACGTCCGCATCGGAGAGCGCGGTATTGCCGCCCTTGGCGGGCATGCCGTTGGCGGTGCCCTTGAGCGCGCTGGCGTGCAGCTTCGCCTGGCCGGCCTTCGCGCGCGGCGCCCAGTCCGCCTTGCTGCCGTACTTCGGCGCGCCCGCGAGCCCGGTGCCGTGGCACAGGGCGCAGGTCTTCTCGTACGTCGCCTTGCCCGCGCCGCCGGCCGGGGCGACGGTGCGGATCGCGCCCTTGGGCTCGGCCTTCGCCTCCTTCGCAGGCTCGGCTGCCGCCGGCCCCTTCGCGCCGCCGACGGCCGCGACCATGTAGTCGACGGCGGCCTTCACGTCGGCGTCGCTGAGCGAGAGGTTGCCGCCCTTGCCGGGCATCCCGTTCGCGGTGCCCTTGAGGGCGCTCGCGTAGAGCTTCGCGTTGCCGGCCTTCAGGCGTTCGGCCCACTCGCCCTTGTTGCCGTACTTCGGGGCGCCGGCGAGGCCCGTGGCATGGCAGAGCGCGCAGGTCTTGTCGAAGGCGGCCTTCCCCGCGCCCTTGTCCTGCGCGTGGGCGGCGAGTGCGAGGAGGGCGGCGGCGGCCAGGAGGATCGCTCGCATGGCCTCAGCGCCTTCCTGCCGGCGCGACCGCCGCCGAGGTCGGCGGGGGGGCCGACCCGACCAGCTTCTGGATCGTGCTCTCGTGCACCTGCGTGGGCGTGCCCGGCTTGCCCGAGTGGCACAGGTCGCAGTTCTCGACCGACCACGCCACCTGGCCGTTGTGGCACGCGCCGCAGAACTGGCCGTCGATGATCTTCACCATGTTGATGTCGTTGCCGCCCGCCTGGAACTTGAAGCCCAGGTCGCTGTGGCAGACCTTGCAGCGGAAGCGCACGCGGTGGAACCAGTGCGGGAAGACGACGGGGCGCACCCCGGCCGCGTCCGAGTGGTTGTTGATGAGCACGTCGCCGTATTCCGCCTGCGCGGGGACGGGCACGGCGAGCAGGCCCAGGGCGAGGGCCAGGGCGAGCCCCACGGGCGCGGCGAGCGCCGCGAGCGCTCCGGAGGGGCGGGTCGTTTCCATCGTCGGGAAGCCTTTCTCAGAACTGGCCGAATTGCCGGGCGACGCGCAGGTAGACCTGCCGATCGTCGCGCCCGTCGGTCTTTGCAATCCGCATGCCAAGACGGATCTCGAGGCGGCCGATGTCGTAGAGCAGCCGCTGGTCGAAGAGCCGGGTCACGTTCTCGCGGGGCGCGTCCACGTTGCCCAGCAGGCGCGATTCGCTGAAGCCCTCGTTCCACGTGGCGGTGGCCAGGTAGCGAAGGCGCGGCAACCCGAAGACGCGGGAGTGCTGGTACGTGAAGCCGCCGAAGACCTGCCGGCTCGACTCCTCGGTGCCGGTGAGGACGCGGCTCGCCCGCACCCACTGGGCCGTCACGTTGGCCGTGAGCAGGTCCCAGGCCCCGAAGCGCAACTGCCCGTTGAGCTGCACGTTGGCGAGCCGGAAGCGCTCCTCGAGGGCACCCGTCGCGCGCGTCTCGCCCAGGCCGGCGCTCACGTAGGCATCGGAGCCCTCGGTGGCCGCCACGCGCAGGCCCGCGGTGCCGTTGTAGCGCAGGACGGTGGTGCGGCCGATCGCCGAGTCGTCGATGAGGCCGGCGCCCTGCGCGAGCATCAGCTGCAGCGACGCGGCGCTGCCCATCGGGATGGCGCGCGAGAGCTGCTGGTCCGCCTGCAAGGTGCCGAGCGTGCGGCTGCCGTCCTCCGACCCGGTGTCGTGCGAGGCCTGGAGCGAGACCGAGGGGGACCAGCTCAGCAGGCCGAAGTCGACCGGGCGCGGCGCGTAGTTCGCGCCCAGGGACTCGAACGTGAGGAGCTGGCGCCGGCCGCCCTCGGGCGAGAGGTGCGTCGCGACGAGCGAGCCCTGCACCGAGGCGTCCTCGATGGGCGCGAAGGAGAAGCCCGCGTTCGCCGTGGCGGCGTAGGTGTCCTCGCGCGCGCCCGACTGGTCGATGCCGTTCGCGAAGGCGCGCCCGCCGCCGGTGAAGACGAAGCGCTCGTCCCACGACGGGCGCCAGACGGCCTGGGTGTTGGCCTGGAGGATGCGCTGCCGCAGGTCGAGGCCGCCGCTGGCGAAGGCGATGTCCGACTCGGTGTAGCTCGCGAGCGAGTTCACCCACAGGTCGGGCGTCGGCGTGTACTGGTGCGTGCCGTAGAGGCGCAGGATGTCCGTCCCCTCGCCGGCCTCGCGCCGGTTGCGCGACCAGTTGAACGCGACGTCGCCGCGCCAGGTCTCGGCCGTCCGCAGGTAGCGCGTGTCGAGCGCGAGCACGGTGTCGCGGCCGTAGGTGCGCGAGTCCAGCCGGCTGTAGTCGAGCGTGCCGGTCGCGTTGTCCTCCCCCAGCGCGTCGCGCCAGGACTGGCGCAGGCTCGCCCGCGTGCTGCGGAAATCGCTCGGCGCGAAGCTGCCCGTGGCGCGGCTGTCGGTCGAGTCGAGCGAGGCGAGGAAGGGGAAGCGGCTGTTCGGGAAGACGGTGACGTTGCCGCCGCCCGAGAGCGAGATCCCGCGCGTCGCGCCGCCCTGGCCGGCACCCACGTCCGCGCCGCCGCTCGACTTGTCCGCGTCCGCGAGCACCGTGAGGTTGCCGCGCAGCTGCGCGAACCAGGGTTGCCAGACGTAGCTCGCGGCGGTGAGCGAGACCGACGCGGCGTCGGAGTAGCGGCGGTTCACGCCCTCGGCCCGCTGGTCGAGATGCTCGAGGGCGATGGTGCCGCCCCAGCGCGCGGGCGCGAAGCCGACGGGCTCGCCCGAGTCGAGGAACGGCAGGACCCGCGAGCGCCAGGAGCTTCCCGCCGGAAGCTCGGGCGTGGCCGGCGCGGGCGGCGCGACGGACCCGGCGGGCGCGGCCTGCGCGAGGAGCCAGCCGACCGGATCGCGCTGCGCCAGGGCGCCCGCGGGATCGTCGTCGGGCGCGAGGGGAGCCGCGGCCGCGAAGGGTGCCCAGCAGGCGGCGACGCAGGCCGCCAGGCTGGCCCAGCGGGGCCGGGCGCCGGTCACCGCGAGGCGGACGCCCGCGCGGCTTCGGTGACGGCCGCGAGTTCGGGGTAGCGACCGGTGTTCATGTCGACGTCGGCGCCGGCACGCAGCCCGGCGACGAAGGCGCGCCAGGCCTCGTCGCTCGCGCTGCGACGGTACAGTTCGCGCGCCCGCGCGCTCACGGACTCGAAGGACCTGAGCGAAGCGCCGCGGCGCTCGCCGACGCGCACGATCGCGATGCCCTCGAGGACGTCGAGGGGCGGCGAGAGCTCGCCATCGGCCAGCTTGTCGAGCACCTCCTGCACCGGCTCGGGCAGCGCGCCCCGATGCACGAACCCCATGTCGCCGCCGTTGTCCGCGGACGCGTCGCCCGAATGGACCTTCGCGAGCTCCGCGAAATCCGCGCCCCTGGCCAGGCGCGAGCGGATGGCGGCGGCTTCCTCGCGCGCCTTGTCGCGCGCCACCTTGCCGGCGCCCGGATCCACGCGCAGGACGATCACGGAAACGCGCACCTGCTCGGGCTCGGTGAAGAGCGAGGGATTGCGCTCGTAGAAGGCGCGCACCTGGGCCTCTCCCGAGGCCACGTCCGCGCGCACCCGGCGCTCGAGGGATTCCGCACGCGAGCGCTCCTCGAGGTCGGCGCGCCAGCGCGCGAGCTGCGCCTCGCGCATCGACTCCCAGCCGGGCATGCGACGGTAGCGCGCCTCGATGCGCTCGAGGTCCCGGTCCACCTGCGCCGCATCGGCCTCGATGCCGCGCTTCTTCGCCTCCTGCGCGACGAGCACGAGGTCGACCAGCGCATTGGCCACTTCGCGGCGGACGGCGCCCATCTCCTGCTCGGGCGGGGCGCGATGGTAGTAGCGCTGGCGCACCAGCGCGAGCAGGGCCTGCTCGTACTCGGCCGCGCCGATCTCGCGCCCGTTCACCTTGGCGATGGCGGGAGGCACCGCCTGGTGCGGGGCGGCGGCGGCCGGTTCCGCCGCCACGGCGACGGTGGAGGAAAGCGCGAGGACGACGAGAACGGGGGCGAGGCGCATCGGGAGGCTCCCAAGTGAAAAGGGCCGGGCGCAGTCGCCCGGCCCCTGCTGCTGTCGATACGGCCGTGAACGGCGGGCGTGGCGCCCTACTTCACGTGGCAGGCGAGGCAGACGGCGCTGTTGGTGTTGGCCACGCGCAGGAAGGTCTGGCCCGACACGGGCAGGCCCGCGTTCGTCTGGCCGTTCTCCACGTGCGGGTCGTGGCAGCTGCCGCACTCGACCGACGGGCCGTTGCCGGTGGCGAACTGGCGCGTGTAGAGCTGCATGTCGGTCTTGTTGCGGGCCGTCGTGCCGCCCGTCGTGTCCACCCAGAAGACCTGGTTGCCGTTCACCGTGCCCGAGGAGGGCGCGACGAAGTCCGGGTCCACGCAGGGCGCCGCGGGGTTGGCCGACGAGGGGCCGCCGCCGCAGTACTTGATGCCGATCGGGTGGTCGTTGCTCAGGTCGTTGCCGAGCATCGAGAGCGAGTTCGCCGCGTTGGTCATCTTGCCGTCGGCGTCCACGCGCGTGCCGGCCCACGTGAAGCCCAGGCCGTTGGCCCCGCCCCCCGTGATGTCGTAGCCGCCGGAGCCGGGCGCGTTGATGATGTTGTCCATGGCCTGGGTGCCGTCGTGGCACGACAGGCAGGCGAGCGAGATGGAGCCCACCGGCAGGATCTCGCCGTCGATCGAGCTCGAGTTGAGCGTGGCGTAGGTCGTGTAGGTGGCGCCGGTGGTGAGCCGCTTGTTCCACAGGGGCACCGGCGCCGTGGTGTCGGCCGCGTGCGGCGTGTGGCAGAACACGCAGATCTCGTCCGTGCCGGCCGTGACCCGGTTGTTGCCGGCGAGGCTGGAGGGGCTGAGGTTGTGCTTCGTGTTGGCGATGCCCGCCTGCACGGGCAGGACGCCCAGGCACATCGTGCCGATCACCCAGAGGAGGGCGCCCAGCGCGTGCCGCGAGCCGCTCCCCGATTTCGTCGTTTTCATGGTTCCCTCTCCTGGCTGGTTCGTGGTCGCCGCGGCGGGATGCGAAGCCGAACGCGGTCGAACCGGCAATGCACCATCCGTGCCATCCGGCGGCACGCCCGCCTCGGCGGAAAAAGGGGTCGGGGGGTCGTCCGCGTTTGCGCTGGATCAAATGCGCGGGCCTTCTTCCCGCCGGGGAGAAGACCGATTCCCGGAATCAAGACGCTACCTGGCCGGCGCGGAGGCCGCGGCGGCGGGCGCCGCCTTGGCGGGCAACTGCAGCCAGCCGGCCGTCTTCGCGAGGGAGACCGGGCGGAAGACGTCGACCTTGCGGAACCACTGGTCGATCATGTACACGCGCCCGTCCTCGTCGACGCAGATGCCGGAGGGAAGCATGTACTTGCCCGGCCCGTCGCGCTCGGAGCGCTCGCCCACGAAGAGGAGCAGCTCGCCCTCCGGGCTGAAGATCTGGAAATTGCCGAAGGCGGCGTCGACCACGTAGACGTTCCCCGCGCGGTCGGCGGCGATCTCCTTGGGCCGAGCGAACTGGCCGAACTGCTTGCCGAGCGCCCCGAAGCCGCGCACGAACTTCCCCTCGCGCGAGAACACCTGCACGCGGAAGTTCCCGCCGTCGACGACATAGAGCTGCCCGTCCTTGCCGATGGCGAGGTCGCGCGGCAGGTTGAACTCGCCCGGCCCCGCCCCGCGCGTGCCGATGTCCATCAGGTGCGCGCCGCCCTTCGCGTCGAAGACGCGCACGCGATGGTTGTTCGAGCTCACGCCCCCGATGTCGACGGCGTAGACGCGCTCGCCGGCCGGATCGACGGTGACGCTCGAGAGCCGGTCGAACCACTTCGGCCCGCCGATCGAGCGCAGGTACCGGCCCTGCGCGTCGAAGACCTTGATGTCGCGCGCGCTCACGTCCGCGACATACAGCGTGCCCGAGGCATCCACGTCGAGGCCGAGCGGCTTCACGATGCGCCCGGGCTCGTCCTCGCCGATCTTGTAGAAGCGCCCCGCCGGAAAATCGAAGACGCGCACGTAGCGCTGCGCCGAATCCGTCACGAACACGCGGCCGCGATGCACGGCGACCGCGTAGGGCTTGCCCAGGCTCTCGCTCGTGCCGCGCTCGCCGGTGACCAGGCGCCGCAGGTCGGCCGAGGCGTCGACGGGCTGGACGTCGGCGCTGCCGTAGATGCTGCGCTCGTAGACGTAGCGTGGCTCTTCCGGCGGGGGCGGATACACGAGCTCGCCGCCGGCCGCCTTCGGCGGCGCGACGGGCGCCTGGATGCAGCCGGCCAGCAGCGCGACGGCCGCGGCCAGGAGCGCGGCCGGACGCAGCAGGCAACGTAAAGGAGTCATCTCTCGCGAATTCCCTCGGCCCGTCGGATGGCGCGCCGTCCCGGCCACCCGCGAGCAATCGCCATGCCCGCGCCGCCGGCGGGGCCTGAATCTTGCATCGTCCCGCGACCACGCCCCTTGCCAGGAATCGCCGATGTTTCGCCGCGCCTTCGCCGCGTTCGCCCTCGCCGCCTGCCTCGCCGCCGCCGCCGTGCACGCCGGCGACCGCAAGAAGCACCCGGACGGCCGCATCGACCCGGCGCTGCTCTACCACAACTACTGTTCCGTCTGCCACGGCGACCAGGGCGACGGGCGCAGCCGCGCGCGCAACAGCCTCGTCCCCCCGCCGGCCAACTTCACGGACCCGGCCCTGCGCGCGCGCCTCACCGTCGACTACATGGACGCGATCATCCGCGAGGGCAAGGCCGGCACCGCGATGGTGGGCTGGAAGACGCAGCTCACGCCCGCCGAATCGCGGGCGCTCGCGCAGCACGTGCGCGCGCAGTACGTCGAGAAATCCGGCACCGAGGGCGCGCAGCGCGGGCGCATGCTCTACGGGCACTTCTGCGCCAAGTGCCCCGGCGGCACGGGCCGCGGCATCGAGGCCGCCGCCGTCGCCGCGACCGGCGCGCCGGCGGCGCCCGACCTCACGAAGGCGAAGGCGCTCACGCGCGAGCGCATCATCGCCTCCATCGCGGTCGGCAAGTCCTCGATCGGCAAGCCCGGGTTCTCGCAGCAGCTCTCGCCGGCCGACCTGGAGCCCTCGCCGACTACGTGCGGGCGACCCTGCTGGCGGTGTCGCCGCCTGGCGTGTCCGGACGTCCGCGCACGGCGGCAAGGCCTCGGATCCGGCGCGATGAAGGCGGCGCTCGTCCTCGCCGCCGCGATCGCGTGCCCGCGGCCGCCGCGGCGCCGCCCCGCCCGCCAGCGTGCGCGAGGCCGGCCGGGCCATCTACAACTTCCGCTGCTACTACTGCCATGGCTATTCGGGCGATGCGCGCACGCTCGCCTCGACGATGCTCGCCACGAAGCCGCGCGCCTTCAGCCAAGCGCGGCCGCAGGACCTGCCGCCCGGGCGCATCGAGCAGGCGGTCCGCCATGGCATCGCCGGCACCGCGATGAAGTCCTTCGCCGGGCTCCTGCGCGAGGACGAGATCGCCGCCGTCGCCGCCTTCGTGCACGAGGAGTTCGTCGTGCGGCGCGCGCCGAACACGCGCTACCACACGCCGGAGAACGGCTGGCCGGCGCACGAGCGATACGAGGCGGCCTTCCCGTTCGCGCGCGGCGAGCTCGCGATCGACGCGCCCGAGGTCTCGCTCCGGCCCCGCGAGCGCGCCGGGCGCGCGCTGTTCCTGTCCACCTGCATCACCTGCCACGACCGCGGACGCGCGGACGACGCCGGGCCCGCCTGGCAGAAGTCCGCCCACCGCCGGGGAGAGCCACGATGACCGTCTCGCGACGCCAGTTCCTCCAGTCCGCCGGCGCCACGCTCGGCTCGCTCGCCTTGCCGAGCATTCCCACGGGCGCGGGCACCGCGCCGCTCGCGGCGGGCACCATCTGCACCACGGCCACGCCCGCCGCGGCGACGGTTGGGGCTGGGGCCTTTCCCCTGACCGCGGGCGTGTGCCTGAGCCGCATCCGCGAAGCCGGCCCCGAGACGGCGGTGTGGGCCTTCAACGGCACCTCTCCCGGCCCGGCGCTGCGCTACCGCCAGGGCGAGAGCGTCGAGGTCCTCGTCTCCAACCGGCTGCCGCAGCCCACGACCGTGCACTGGCACGGCATGCGCCTGCCGCACGCGATGGACGGCGTGCCGCACGTGTCGCAGCCGCCGATCGCGCCCGGCGGCACCTTCGCGGTCCGCTACCGCGCCGACGACGCGGGCACCTACTGGTACCACCCGCACCAGTCGAGCTTCGAGCAGGTGCCGCGCGGCCTGTACGGGATGCTCGTCGTGGAGGAGGCGAAGCCGCTGCGCGTGGACCGCGAGCTGGAATGGGTGCTCGCCGACTTCAAGCTGGACTCGGCCAACCGGCAGGTGGAGGACTTCGGGCGCGTGCGCGACTTCGGCTCCGAGGGCCGCCACGGCAACGTCGTGACGCTCAACGGCACGGCCGCGGGCGCCGAGCGCGTCGTCGACGCCCGCCCCGGCGAGCGCCTGCGCATCCGCCTGCTGAACGCGGCGTCGGCACGCGCGTTCCTGCTCGAGTTCGTCGGCCTCGCGCCCTGGATCGTGAGCTTCGACGGCCAGGCCGTGCAGCCCCACCCGATCCCCGACGGCCGCCTGCTGCTGGGCGCGGGACAGCGCACGGACCTCGTGCTGGACATGCCCGATGCCGCCGGCAAGCGATTCCTCGTGCGCGACCACCGTGTCGGCGGGCAGGAAATCGCCTCGCTCGCCTGCGCGGGGCGCCCGGTGCGTTCGAAGCGGCTCGGCCGGCCGGCGGCCATCGCGCCCAACCGCCAGGCCGAGCCCAACCTCGCGAAGGCGACCGACCACTACCTCGTCTTCGAGGGCGGCATCGGCGGCGAGCCGGCCATCGGCCGCGTCGACGGCCAGGCGCTGAAGGTGGACGACATCATGAAGAAGCACGGCCTCGCGTGGACGATGAACTACACCGCCCAGCAGGAGCACGCGATGATGCACGAGCCGCTCTTCCGCCTGCGCCGCGGCGAGCACGTGACGCTCAAGATGATGAACAACACCGACTACGAGCACCCCATGCACCTGCACGGGCACTTCTTCCGCGTGCTCCGGCTCAACGACGTGAACACGCGCCTGCGCGAATGGCGGGACACCGTGATGATCGATCCCCGGGGCAGCGTGGACATCGCCTTCGTCGCGGAGAACGTCGGCGAGTGGATGTTCCATTGCCACATCCTCGACCACGCGGCCGGCGGGATGATGGGCACGGTGGTGGTCGAGGGCTGAGGGGCCCCGCCGCGCTACTCGACGACGAAGGTCCCCTCCACGCCCATCTCGGCGTGGTTGCCCAGGTGGCAGTGGACCCGGTAGCGCCCCTTGCGCAGGGGAACGAACCAAAGGTCCACGGTGCCGCCCGCCGCGAACACCTCGACGCGGTCGATGCGGCTCATGTAGATCTCGGCATGGCGCGCCACCTCGGCACGGCGCGTGGCGATGCTGCCGAAGAACTCCGGCGCATTGAGGTAATGGTTGTTCGCGCCGAGGTTCGTGACGGTGAGCTTGTAGGGCTGGCCGGCCACGAGCCGCAGCTCCTGCGGCAGGAAGCCGGCATCGCGCAGGTCCACCTTCACCGCCTTCGCGGCGTTCCAGTCGACGCTCGCCACGACGCGCGCGTTCTCCTCCGGCGAATGCGCCGTCAGGGATTGGCAGGCCGCCATCCCGAGCGCGAGCGCCGCCGCGAGCAGCCTGGATCCTCTCATGTCGTCCTCGTCCCGTCGGTTGTTTGGTGGGTTGCCCTGCCACGGTAGGGGGGAACCCCGTCCCCCGCCTTGAGCTTCCGCAAGAGCCGGGCCAGGTGCGCACGCCTTGCCGGGTTGCACCGGTTCGCCACGGGAATTGTTGCGCGGGCGCCGGAATGAATAGGGGCCGGTCCATCGACGGACCGGCCCCTGGCGGAACTGGCGGAGAGAGAGGGATTCGAACCCTCGATCGGCCCGATTTCGGGGTAACCGAGGGGATCTCAGGGTGCGGGCTTTCCTCTGCAGACAGAATGACCATCACCCTGGCGTCCCCTACGAACAC
>JBGAOO010000419.1:0-2273 GCA_044221765.1 Usitatibacteraceae bacterium
CCGTGGCACGGGAAGCCCGGGGGGGCACCTGTATAATTCGCCGCTCGCCCCACGCCCGGCGGCCGCAGGCCCCGGGCAGCGCAACGACCTTATGCCCCTGCACGTTCTCGGCCTCAACCACCACAGCGCGCCGATCGAGGTCCGGGAGAAGCTCGCCTTCCCCCCGGAGACCCAGTCGGAGGCGCTCACCGCGCTCGCCGGCCGCCCCGGCGTGGCCGAGGCGGTGCTCGTGTCGACCTGCAACCGCACCGAGGTCTACTGCCGCGCCGAGAGCCTCGCCACGGTGCGCGCCTGGCTGAGCGAGGAGGCCGCCAAGTCGGGCCTGGACATCGAGGCCCACCTCTATTCGCATTCCGAGAACGACGCGGTGCGCCACGCCTTCCGCGTGGCCTCGGGCCTGGACTCGATGGTGCTCGGCGAGCCGCAGATCCTCGGGCAGGTGAAGCAGTCGGTGCGCACGGCCGAGCACAGCGGCACCCTGGGCTCGACGCTCGGGCGGCTCTTCCAGCACACCTTCTCGGTGGCGAAGGAAGTGCGCACGCAGACGGCCATCGGCGCCCAGTCGATCTCCATGTCGGCCGCCGCGCTCAAGCTCGCGCAGAACATCTTCGGCGACATCTCGCGAACGCGGATGCTGCTGATCGGCGTGGGCGAGATGGTGGAGCTCGCCGCCACCTACTTCTGCGCCCAGGCGCCGCAGCAGGTGGTCGTCGCCAACCGCACGCTGGCGCGGGGCGAGGCCTTCGCCGAGCGCTTCAACGGCACGGCCATCGCCCTCGAGCAGCTGCCGGACCGCCTGCACGAGTTCGACGTCGTGATCACCGGCACCGCCTCCACGCTGCCCATCCTCTCGCGCACCGCCTTCGAGCGCGCGCTCAAGGCGCGGCGCTACCGGCCGATGTTCGTGGTCGACTTCGCGGTGCCGCGCGACGTGGAGCCGGACGCGGCCGAGCTCGAGGACCTCTTCCTCTACACCATCGACGACCTGGGCACGATCGTGCAGGAAGGCGCCGGGCAGCGGCAGGCGGCCGTGGTCGAGGCCGAGGCGATCGTCGCGAAGCAGGTCGAGGCCTTCCGCTCCTGGCTCGCCTCGCGCGGGGCCGTGCCCGCGATCGTGCAGCTGCGCGCGAAGGCCGACGAATACCGCACCGCCGAGCTCGCCAAGGCGAAGCAGCGCCTCGCCAAGGGCGACAACCCGGAGAAGGTGCTCGAGGCGCTCGCGAGCGGGCTGGTGAACAAGATCCTGCACCACCCGACGCAGGCCCTGAACCGCGCGGGCGAGGGCGAACGCGAGTCGCTCGTGCGCGCGGTCGAGATCCTCTTTCCCGACCGCGACCGGGAAGACGCCGGGGAGCCATGAAGCCCAGCGTCGCATCCAAGCTCGCGAGCCTGGTCTCCCGCGCGCGGGAGCTCGATGCGCTCCTGTCCGACCCGGACGTCACCGCGAACCTCGACAACTACCGCAAGCTCACGCGCGAGCACGCGGAGATCGCGCCCGTGGTCGCCCTCTACGGCGACTACACCGCGGCCGAGGGCGACATCGCCGCGGCCGAGGACATGGCGAAGGACCCGCAGATGCGCGAGTTCGCCGAGGCGGAGATCCGCGAGGGGCGCGCGAGGCTCGAGGCGATCGCCGCCGACATCCAGAAGATGCTCCTGCCCAGGGACCCCAACGACGAGAAGAACCTGTTCCTGGAGATCCGCGCCGGCACCGGCGGCGACGAGAGCGCGCTCTTCGCCGGCGACCTGCTGCGCATGTACACGCGCTTCGCCGAGCGCCGGCGCTGGCAGGTGGAGATCATCTCGCAGAGCGAGGGGGACGCGGGCGGCTACAAGGAAGTCATCGCGCGCATCGCGGGCCAGGGCGCCTACTCGGTGCTCAAGTTCGAGTCCGGCGGCCACCGCGTGCAGCGCGTGCCGGCCACCGAGACCCAGGGCCGCATCCACACCTCGGCCGCCACGGTCGCCGTGATGCCCGAGGCCGACGACGCCTCCGGCGTCGAGATCAACCCCGCCGACGTGCGCGTGGACACCTTCCGCGCGAGCGGCGCCGGCGGCCAGCACGTGAACAAGACCGACTCGGCCGTGCGCCTCACGCACGCGCCCACCGGGATCGTCGTCGAGTGCCAGGACGGGCGCAGCCAGCACAAGAACCGCGAGCAGGCCTGGCGCGTGCTCGCCGCGCGCATCAAGGACAAGCAGGTGCGCGAGCAGCAGGCGAAGGAGGCGAGCGAGAGGAAGAGCCTGGTGGGCTCGGGCGACCGCTCCGACCG
>JBGAOO010000420.1:0-2253 GCA_044221765.1 Usitatibacteraceae bacterium
GAACCTGTACGCGCCCCTGCCGCAGGAACCCGAGGAGGCCCAGGTCTGGCAGAGGTTCGAGAAGGAGTGGGCCGGCTGGAAGCAGGGGGAAGCGGAGATCACGAAGACGATCGAGGCCCTGGCCGCCAACAAGTCCGAGGCCATGCAACGCCAGCTGTTCGTGAAGCTCTACGACCAGTTCGAGGCGCAGCGCGCGCCCTTCGCGGCGGCCGAGGCTTCGCTGGACAAGCTCGTCGACCTGAACATCGGCTATGCCGCGCAGGACACCAAGCGCGCCAACGACACCGTCGCCCGGGCGCGGGTGGCGATGCTGGCGGTCGGCGGCGGGGCGCTCGCGCTGGTCATCCTGCTGGGCCTGCTGCTCGTGCGCGACCTCACGCGGGCCCTGGGCGGGGAGCCGGCCGATGCGGCGGCGGTGGCCACGCGCATCGCGCAGGGCGACCTCGTGAGCCCGGTGCCGGTGCGCCCGGGCGACACCACGAGCCTCATGGCGTCGATGGGACGCATGCGCGAGCAGCTCGGCGACATCGTCGGGCGCATCAACGCGGCCAGCGAGTCGATCCACACGGCCTCCTCGGAGATCGCCTCGGGCAACCAGGACCTCGCGAGCCGCACCGAGGAGCAGGCCGCGAGCCTGCAGCAGACCGCCGCCTCCATCCACCACCTGGACGAGGCCGTGCAGCGCAACGTGGGCAACGCCCAGCAGGCCTCGGTGCTGGTCGCGCAGGCGAGCCAGGTCGCCAACCAGGGCGGCGCCGCGGTGCAGGGCGTGGTCGAGACGATGGGCGCCATCCAGTCTTCCTCGAGGAAGATCAGCGAGATCATCGGCGTGATCGACGGGATCGCGTTCCAGACGAACATCCTCGCGCTCAACGCGGCCGTGGAGGCCGCGCGCGCGGGCGAGCAGGGCCGCGGCTTCGCCGTGGTCGCCGCCGAGGTGCGCACGCTCGCGCAGCGCAGCGCCACCGCGGCCCGGGCGATCAAGGGCCTCATCGAGTCCTCCGTGCAGGACGTCGACCGCGGCGCGCGCCAGGTGCGCGACACCACCGGCACCATCGCCGAGGTGGTCGCCGCCGTCGAGCGCGCCGCGCAGCTCATGGAACGCATCGCGCTCGACTCGCGCGAGCAGGGCGAGGGCATCGCCGAGGTGACCAAGGCGGTGGGCCAGATGGACGCCGTCACGCAGCAGAACTCGGCGCTGGTCGAGCAGACCGCCGCCGCCTCCGAGTCGCTCAAGTCGCAGGCGCACGAGCTGGTCGCGGTCGTGGCGCGCTTCCGCCTGCAGGGACCGGGCCTCGCGCCCGCCTGAAACGCCAAGCCGGGAGCACCGCCATGGGCAAGATGGAACACCTGGAGGACCTGAAGGTCGCCGCGAACCGCGAGTTCCTCAGCTTCCGGCTGGGCGCCGAGGAGTACGGCATCGACATCCTCAAGGTGCAGGAGATCCGCGGCTACGAGTCGGTGACCCGCATCGCGAACGCGCCCGGCTTCATCAAGGGCGTGGTGAACCTGCGCGGCACGATCGTCCCGATCGTCGACCTGCGCATCAAGTTCGGCCTGGGCGAGCCCACCTACGACGCCTTCACCGTGGTGATCATCCTGAACGTCGCGCAGCGCGTGGTGGGCGTGGTGGTCGACAGCGTCTCCGACGTGATCGAGCTCGCCCCCGCGCAGATCCGCCCGGCGCCGGAGTTCAGCGCCGGCGTGGACGCGGGCCACATCGACGGGCTGGGCACGGCCGGCGATCGCATGCTGATCCTGGTCGACATCGAGAAGCTCATGTCGAGCGCCGACATGGCGCTCATGGACCGCGCGGCCGCCTGAGGCGCGCCGAGCGCGAAAGCGAGGAAACGTGAAGCTGCCATCCCTCCCGAGGCTCTCGAGCCTTCGCATCGCGCCCCGCCTGGCGGCGGGCTTCGGCGGCATCCTCGCGATGCTCGCCCTCATCGCGGGCCTGTCGCTCGCCGAGATCGCGAACCTGGGCCGCGTCTCGCACGAGGTCTCCACGCGCGACGCGAAGGCCATGCAGGTGGCGCTCGAGACGCGCGCGCTCATGACCCACAACGGCCTGCGCGCCTACGCGATCGTCAAGATGAAGGGCCCGGAGCGCGAGCAGCTCCTGAAGGACTTCGCCAACGACAAGGAGCAGGTGGGCCAGAACCTCGCCGCGCTCGAGAAGTTCGCCGACACCGAGCCGCGCAAGCTCGCGCTCGGGGAGATGAACGAAGCCCGCGCGGCCTTCATCAAGGCCGT